>NZ_JAMXOT010000013.1 GCF_024220515.1 Oscillatoria sp. HE19RPO | reverse complement strand
GGCATCGAAGCCCCTACAGATACAGCTCGTTTTTATAGACCGATCGGTATCCTATTCCGTATGACCACCGACAAATGACAAATGACCACCGACAAATGACAAATGACCACCGACAAATGACAAATGACCACCGACAAATGACAAATGACCACCGACCAACGACAAGTGGGTAATCTGGGAGAGATAGGGTGGAGAAATGCCTGGACTCCTCCCGCCGGGAACGGGAAAATCCGTGGTTCTCACGAAATGATCGGCTATGATCACACCCAGCACGATGGATTCCCAGCAGGCAGAACCGCCTTACCCTTGCCGAATCGTGCTGCTTTGGTCTGAATTGAAAACACTTTTACGATGCAAAACAACATGGATGTCGAGGGGTTGGAAATCGAATGGCGATCGCCACTAGAACCGTCTAGTCTGGTAGATGCCTCTGGGCTGTTGCCTCTGACCACTGAAGCGGCAGGCACTGGATTCGATGCTGAATTCTATTTGAATGCTTATCCCGATGTGGCTCAGGCGGTTAGCACCGGCGAGTTTGAGAGTGGGTGGCAACATTGGCTGCTCTATGGTCAGCCGGAAGGCCGTTTGCCAGTCGCTGCAGTGGAATCGGTTTCCCCCGAGGAGACTCCCGGGGATTCCTTGATTGGGTCACAGGTCCCCAATTTAGGCCAGTTACCGTTAAGTTTTATTCCCAATGCGGGGCAATTTGACCCGACGGTGAATTTCTCGGTCCGAGGGGCTTCTCATGGGATTTTCTTTACCCCAGACGAGGTGGTATTCAGCGTCGCCGCACAACCGGACCCAGAATCCGAGGAAGTGCAATCTTCCGTGGTGCGCCTAGAGTTTGTTGGGGCCAATGGCAATCCAGTGATTGAAGGAATAGAACCCTTGCCCGGATTGGCGAATTTCTTATCCGGGTCTGATGAGTCCAGTTGGTCGGGGAATGTGCCTACCTACCAAGGCATTGCCTATCGGGACCTTTATGACGGTATTGATTTAGTTTATCGCGGCACCGAAGGGGAGCTCAAGCGGGAATTTGTGGTGGACCCCGGTGCGGATCCGGAGCAAATTTTGTTGGACTATAGCGGAATTGAGGCAGTCACCCTGCGGGAAGGGGCACTGGTACTACAAACAGCCTTGGGTGAGTTAATTGAGGACGCACCGATTATTTATCAGGATATCGAAGGCGATCGCGTTTCTGTGGCGGGTCAGTATGAATTACTGGACTCGGGCCAAGTTGGATTTGAGTTAGGCGCTTATGACCCCAACTATGCCCTGATTATTGACCCGACCCTGCAATATTCCAGCTATTTGGGCGGGACCCTGCAAGACCAAGGGGATGCGATCGCCCTGGATGCAGAAGGCAATATCTACATCGCCGGAAGAACCATCTCCACAGACTTTCCCACGCGGATTCCCCTACAATCCACAATTAGTAATCCCGAGTCCTTCAAATTTGATACTTTTATTACCAAGATTGCCGCTGATGGAGCCAGCGCCTTCTACTCCACCTATTTAGGGGGCCGAGACAATGACCAAGCCTTAGATCTGGTTGTCGATAGTCGCGGCAGCGCCTTTGTGGTGGGACAAACCAGTTCGGATAATTTCCCCGTCACCATAGGGGCCGCCCAGACAGCAGCGAATGGGGGAGGGGATGGGTTTATTCTCAAGCTGACTCCCAATGGCGGATTTCTCGAATTGGGGACCTATTTTGGAGGCGGGGGCTTTGATTCGGTGAATGGGATTACCCTGGATAATGAGGGGAATTTTTATGTGACCGGCCAAACGTTTTCCGAAAATTTTCCGATGGTGGATGCGGTGCAAAATACCATTGGTGCGAATGGATCCGATGTATTTGTGGCCAAGTTTAACCCCCTCGGAGGGTTGCTTTACTCCACGTTCCTAGGGGGATTTGGGAATGAGGAGGGGAATGCGATCGCCGTGGATGCGAACCAAAATATCTATGTCACGGGACAAACGAGCACGGATAACTTTCCCCTGGTGTCGGAGTTGCAGCGCAGATATCGAGGCGGTGGGGATGCCTTTGTCACCAAAATTAGTAGTGATGGCAGTGAGTTAATTTTTTCCACCTATTTAGGGGGACGAGATAGTGATGTGGGGAATGCGATCGCCGTGGATGCAGGGGGGCAAGTTTATATTGCCGGAAGCACCGGAGTCCCCCGAGATGCTCAACCCCGGGCGGTGATTCCTCTGGGGGATTTCCCCACAGTTAATCCGATTCAAGGGCAGTTAAGTGGGTTATCCTCGGCCTTTGTGACTAAGTTGGCACCGGATGGGCAAAGTTTGATTTATTCTACTTTCCTCGGTGGCAGTGGGTTTGAGTCGGGGAATGATATGGCGATCGACGATCGCGGGAATGTCTATTTGACCGGAGAAACCACCTCCTCGGATTTACCCCAGGTTGCGCCGATTCAGCCCGGATTTGGGGGAAATGGGGATGGGTTTGTGGGGAAAATTCTCGCCGATGGGACGACGATTGATTACTTAACCTATCTGGGTGGGAATGGGTTTGAGTCGGGGAATGCGATCGCGGTGAATGCGGCAGGAACAGCGTTTGTCACGGGTCAAACCGCTTCAGCGAATTTCCCCACGGTGAATCCGTTGCCGAATGCCGCAGGGGGAGTCCAAGGGGATGCCTTTGTGGTGGCGATCGTTCAACCCATCGACCCCACGCAACCGATTGTTGTCCCCCCCGGAACACCGGCCCCCAGTCCCGGTTTACCTGGCCCTGGAGGGGCCGAACCCTTCCCCCCTGCGCCAGAACCCACGGAACCCCCACCGCCACCGCCACCACCGCCGCGTTTTGAAAACTTCATTCAGTCTGTGACAGAACGAGGTCTCAATCCTCTGTCGCTGTATTTTAATGAGGCGGCCTATTTAGCCCAAAATCCCGGTGTGGCAGAAGCGGTCACCGCTGGGACTTTGACCAGTGGATTACAACATTATTTGCTGTTTGGCCGAGAGGAGGGCCGTCCTGCGCCCGCTCAGTTTTTCAATGAAGGGCAGTATTTGGCCCGGAATCCCGATGTAGCGGTGGCAGTCGGAACGGGTCAGGTGGCGAGTGGGTTTGACCATTTCGTGCAGACGGGATTTTTTGAAGGGCGCGATCGCAATGCCAAGCTGTTTTTAGAAAGTTTCTACCTGCGGCAAAATCCCGATGTTGCTGAAGCAGTGGCCGCAGGGATTTTTAATAGTGGTTACAGTCACTATCTGCAATCGGGACAGTTTGAGGGGCGCAATCCCAATCCGGCGTTTGATGAAACGTTTTATCTGACTCAAAATCCCGATGTAGCGGCGATCGTTGCCGCTGGAGGTTTCGTGAGTGGATTCCAACATTTCCTCGAACAGGGCGAACTCCAGGGTCGTCAACCGAGCCCGGTATTCAACGAATCGGCTTATTTATTCCGGAACATTGATGTCGCCCAGGCGCTGAATCGCGGGGCCTTCGGTAGCGCGTTTGAGCATTTTGTCCTGTTCGGATTACAGGAAGGACGGGTGGCAGCGCTCTAGAGTGGGCTCTCCCCTAAGAGGAGAGGGAGAATTAAGAGGTGTTCTGGCCCCCCTTCCCTCCTAGGGAAGGGGGCTGGGGGGTCTTACAAGAGTAAATTTTTTACTTCCGGTCCCCTCCCCTTGGCAAGGGGAGGGTTAGGGTGGGGTCCAAGCGATCGCGATCGTCTAGAATTTGGGTGGCTGTAAGGTCCAAGCGCACGAGCGATCTCGCGATCGCGTAGAAAGAGCAGTCTCCATACAAGGGATGTCGCCTCATGAGAGTGCGTTATGTGGCGGTAAGTGGAAGCTCTCCCGTAGGGAATCACCGAAGAAGAACCCCACCCTAACCCTCCCCTTGCCAAGGGGAGGGGACAAGAGGTGCTCTTAAGTGTAATAAACCTACTCTTGTAAGGGCACCGGGGGTTAGGTCTCCCCATCCAATTTCCTGTACCTCGGGGAAGCAGAGGGTAGGGTTCTCTCCAAATCAAAGGAGGGAAATAGTGCGGTTTTCCCTCCTTGTCTTCACTGCCGATGGATTAGTAAGTTATTCTGAATAGGAATGCTTCAAAATCCTTGGATTGACTGCAAAAATTTACGATCGCTGAATTAAAGGAGAGCGCCGTGTCAGTAGAAACCATTGAAAAGACTTCAACGGTTCGGAAAATAGCACCGCGTTATCGAGTTTTACTACATAATGATGACTTTAACTCGATGGAACATGTGGTGCAAACCTTAATGCAGACCGTGCCGAGTTTGACTCAGCCTCAAGCGGTTAGCATTATGATGGAAGCCCATAGCAATGGAATTGCCTTGGTGATTACCTGCGCCCTGGAACACGCCGAGTTTTACTGCGAAACCCTCAAAAATCATGGGTTGACCAGTACCATTGAACCGGACGAATAGGGTAAAGGGAATAGCGTGAAATTGAACTGGATCCGCTTCGGTGACTATCCGGCCCCAGGCAGGTTAGCTATTTTTGTGGCAATGCTTTTGGGGGTTTGGGTTCCAGTCGCGGTGCCGATTTATTGGCTTGTCCAGGACTCCAACTGGGTGAGCATTTTATCAATGGCAGTTTTATATGGAGAGTTTATTCTCTTGGTGCGATTTTGGGGATCAAAGGTCTACGGACAACCCCACATTCTCAAGCACTATGGGTTAGAGTTCTCTCGAAACAACGGCCAAGATCTCCTCGGAGGTCTTGGCTTTGGTTTGCTGAGTTTGTTGGGTTTACTCATCGTTGAGGGCCTGTTGGGGTGGTTGGGATGGCAACTGCCGGACCCGGCTGGATTGCCAAAAATTATTTTAGAAGGACTGGCGATCGCCCTGGGGGTGGGATTTGCTGAGGAGTTGCTCTTTCGCGGTTGGCTGTTGGATGAGTTAAAACGGGATTACCGTCCGGCAGTAGCGATCGCCGCGAATGCCACAATTTTTGCCCTCTTGCATTTTATTAAGCCGATTGAGGCAATGATTCGGAATTTACCAGCGTTTCCCGGTTTGCTGTTACTGGGGTTAACCTTGGTGGCCGCCAAACGAGTGGGTCAAGGTCGCTTGGGTTTACCCATCGGCTTTCATGGGGGTTTAGTTTGCGGCTATTATATTATTAATACAGGCCAGTTAGTCCAATATTCCGGGGCGGTCCCGGAGTGGATTACCGGGATGGACCAAAATCCGATCGCCGGAATTTCTGGGTTATTTTTATTAAGTGCGATCGCCTTCGGGATGTATCGCGCGGCTGAGTTTAAACTCAAAAGTGAGAAGTAACCGGGCGGGTTGGTAAAATTCATCAGCTTGTGCCTTGAATTAAAAACATTAACAGGGGGAAGGGAGAGTGATGCAACCAATCCGAATCGTAACCACTGCATTTTTGGCGATCGCCACTTTAGCGGTTCCCGGGCGATCGCAAAGCGTACCACCCCCATCGGTCTCCCGTGAGGAAATTGTGCAAGCTTGTGTCCAAGACCGAGTAGAAGTTTTACCGCCCCTTTTTAGTGATGTTCCCCCGGATCATTGGGCCTTTTTATCGGTCCAAAAGATTTCTTATTGTGGTCCATTTCGGTCCGCAACCCCCCCAAATTTAATCGAACGATTGATTCAGGAAGATGGCTTGTTGCCTAACCCCATGACCTTGCCCGAGAGTCCAGAACCGACACTTTAAATGGAAAAAGTGCAATTCTAAATGGTATGATAGGAACTGTGATTGCACTGATTTGGGACTCCTTCCATGCGACTAATCCACACCGCAGATTGGCATCTGGGACGACGTTTAAAAGGGATAGACCGGACAAGGGAAATTGCTGGAGTGTTACAGCAAATCCTCGCTTATGCTATTGAAAACGAGGTGGATGCGGTCCTGATTGCCGGGGATATTTTTGATGTTCCCAATCCCCCTGCTTATGCGGAACGGGTGGCTTATGAGTTTTTTTGTGGATTACAAGCTGCCGGAATTCCCGCAGTGGCGATCGCGGGCAATCATGACTCGGCGACGCGCATTGATGGACTGGCGACGTTACTCTCTTTAGCAGGAATTCGGGCATTAGGAAAACCCCGTCGCGGCGATGATGGCGGGGTGATTACTTTAGAGACAAAAAGCGGTAAATTGTGTGTGGGGGCGATGCCGTTTGCCTCAGAACGGAGGATGTTAGATGCTCACGCCCTTTGGACTCAAGATGAAGTGGTCCAACGCCAAGGTTATCGGGAAATTGTGGCGGAGTTATTTGCAGATTTGACCCAAGGATTTCGAGGCGATCGGGTGAATGTCCTCATGGGTCATTTAGCAATGGATGGGGCGAGGTTAGCTCACTCAGAAGTTGCCTATTACACCCGCGATACTTATGCCTTGGGTGAGCAAATTTTACCCCCCGAAGCGCAATATATCGCCCTGGGACATATTCATGTCCATCAACAAATTAAAGCCAGTTGTCCCACCTATTATTCCGGTTCTTTGATTCAAATTGATTTCGGGGAAGCGGAACAAGAGAAGGGCTTTTGTTTAATTACAGTAGAACCGGGAAGTCCAGCAGAAGTAGAATTTATTCCCGTTGCCTGTCAGAAACCTTTAAAGATGATTTGGTGTCAGTCCGATACTTTGAATGACACCTTGGAATCCTATCAATATTATCCGGGATTTCTCAAGGTGATGGTTAAATTAGACAGTCCTCAATTAGGACTCGCCGATCGCGTCCGGCAAATTTGTCCCCAAGCATTACAAATTCAACCGATTTATCCCGAGGCAATGGGTCATTCCGGACAACGCATTCGGGATAGCAATTCATTTGACCCGGTAGAGGAATTTCGTCACTATTACCGAGAACGATTGGAAACCACACCGGACCCGTTGGTAGTTCAGGAATTCCAGAATTTATATCATAAATTGAAAGAGAAAAATCCGGTGTAATAAGGATTGGGAGCGTCTCGCTCCCTTGTTGTTGTATGATTAGGGAGCGAGACGCTCCCACTGCCAAGGGGCTTCCCAAATTTTAATTGAGGCTGGCCCGATTAACGATTGTTTAAACCCCCTCCAAATTGTCCAAATTTACGATAAAATCACACCATTTTTATGCGACCTCTTGAACTGTCTCTGGAAGGATTTACCAGTTTTCGCCGGGAACAAACTTTGGACTTCTCGGAACTAGATTTGTTTGCCATTACTGGGGCAACTGGGGCGGGAAAATCTTCCTTGCTGGATGCCATGACTTATGCCCTTTATGGGACAACTTCGCGGACCTCTCAAGCGGGGGAATTAGTCAGTCAAGGGGCGACGACTTTAAAGGTGCAATTGCGCTTTTCTGTGAGTTTAGGAGAATACCGAATTACCCGAACTTGGCGATATCGTCCCAGTACCCCAGTGACGCAAGTTTTATTAGAACGATCGCAGGTAGATGGCAGTTGGGAAACCCTGGAAACGAAGGAACGGGAAAGCAAAAAAGCCATTACCGAAATTCTCGGGATGGATTTCGATACCTTTACTCGGGTTATTTTGTTACCCCAAGGCCAATTTGATGAGTTTTTAAAAGGAAATACGGGCAAACGTCGGGAAATTTTGCGGCAATTGGCAGGGTTTGAAATTTTTGAGCGGATGCGGAAGGAAACCAATGATTTAGCCCGATTGTTAAAGCAGGAATTGGCAACCATTGAGCGACAAATTGCAGATTTAGAAGTGCCGGATGCGATCGCCATTCAAGGACAGCGATCGCAATTAGCCGCCTTAGAAACTGAAATTCCGGTCCTGAATCAAGGGGTGTTAAATGCCCAAACCTTGTTAGAGGCAGAAGAACGGCTATTTGAGCAACGGGAACGTCTCACGAAGTTTCAGCGCCAATTTGCCGAACTGAACCAAAAACAGCCGGAAATCACTGCCCTGAGTGAACGATTGGCCCGGTCCCAAGTGGCCGATCGCCTGCAAGGGGATTGGGCATTGGTTCAGGAGGCTCGCACTCAAGATAAATTAGCCACCCAGCAAGCTAAACAAGCCGCCAGTAACTTACTCCAAGCGGACACCCATTTACAGTCCGAACAGCAAAAACTAGCCCAAGTGAGAGCACAAGCAGCCGCCCTCGCCCCGCAAATTGCCGCCCGGGAGGAAGCCTTAGCCCAAGCCAAAGCCTACGAGGAACAGCGGCAACAGTTGGAAAGGGAAGTGGCGATCGCCGCGACTCAATGTCAGCAAAAGCAACAACAGCAACAAGCGGCAAAGCAGGAACTTACCCAAGCCGAAGCCCAAGTCAAAGCGGCAACGGTGCAGGTTTCCCTCACAACGGATGCTCTCCAACGGCACAAACCCGGAGGGGACCGATTAGAACGCCTCACAACGGTAGCCCCGTTATTGGTGGAATGGACTCTGGGGGAAAAGCAACGGAAACAACAAGCCCAAGCCCTGGACAAAGTGAGTCGGGACCGGGCAACTGGCGATCGCACCTATCAAGCCGCCCTGACGGGCTTACAACAGGCACAAACAGCGATCGCTCAACTCACCCAGGAGATTGCTGCCGGGGAAAAGGCGAACGCAGAAGCCACGAAATCCAACCAGGCGGCAGCCTTACGCTTATCCCTGGAAGCGGGAGAGACTTGCCCGGTTTGTGGGGGCATCCATCCCGATTCTGAGGCAGAATTACCCCCTTTACCGGCGATCGCCTGGGTGGATCTCACTCCCTTACAAACCCAAGCAGCAACAGCAAATCAAGCCTTGCAAACGGCCCAACTCAATGCCACGAAAGCCGAAGCTGCCCTAGAAAATCTCACTCAGAAACAGCGAGAAATTCAGGAACAATTCGCCACCCTCACTCAGCAGCAACAGGGGTTACAACAGCAAATTGCTGATATTTTACAACTAAGTGAAGGTGAGGAACTGGATGCAGTCTCCCTCCAACAGGAACGAGAAGCCCTGCAAAAGAGCGATCGGGCATACCGAGAAGCAGCCGAAGCCTCTCAACAGGCAACAACCCGCCTGGAAAGCGCCCAACAAGCCCGAGACTTTAGCAGTCGCACCTATCAGGCAACCGTCACCGATGCCGAAGCTGCCACCCAGGAACTCACCCGACGGCAGCACAACCTCCAAGACGTGCGAGAGAAACTGACAGCGATGACAGAGGGATTATCCTATCAAGTTCTCGCCCAAACCCTAGCCGAACAAAAACAAACCCTCAGCAGTCGGATTTCTGAGGCAGAAACCGCCCATCAAACTGCCGAAAATCGCGTCATCCAAGCCCGAGAAACCGCCCATCAAACGCGGGTTGCTGCTGAAACTGCCCAAGCCAAACAACAGCAATCTCACAGCCGTTGGCAAACCCAATTACAAGCAGTTGATTTAACCGAAGCCACCTTTCTCACCGCCCTTGCCTCCCCGGAAGAACAGGGGAAATGGCAACAGGCAATCACCCATCATCGAGAAAGCAGCATTGAACTCTCCACTCGGATCGCGGACTTACAATCAGAAATAGGCGATCGCACTACCGATGCCCGTCAGTTGCAACAGCGAAAACAAGCCAAACAAACCGCCGAACAACAATTAAAACTAGCCCAGGATAAACGAGTTGAATTATCCACCTGGATTCAATCGGCTGAACAGAGACAAGCCCAGTCGGAAAAACTCTTAGATGAACAAGAAACCGTTAGCAAAAACTATGATGTTTATCATGTTTTAGCCCAAAATTTAAAAACCAATGAATTTCAATCCTATATCTTAGAACATTTAGAATCGGAATTAGTCGCCCGGGCGACCTTACTGTTAAAAGAACTCACCGAATCCCGCTACGCCTTGCAAATGCAAGAGGGAGAATATTGGGTAGAAGATAACTGGAATGGCGGCGAATTGCGACGAGTCCGCACCCTCTCCGGGGGAGAAACCTTTGCCACCTCCCTCTCAATGGCGATCGCCCTCTCAGAAAAACTTTCAATGGGGGCAGAATTAGGCAGTTTATTCCTCGATGAAGGATTCGGAACCTTAGATTCAGAAACCCTAGAAAGTGTCACTCAAATCCTAGAATCCTTACGCCAACAAAACCGCACCATCGGCGTGATTACTCATGTCAAATCATTAGGCGAACGACTGCCTACCCAAGTGAAAGTCTTCAAATCTCCCCAAGGGTCTCGCTTGGAAGTGGAGATTTTGTAATTCTCAATTTAGGACAAACCCGGAAACGACTGAAGTCGTTACTACAAACAAAGAAAATTCAGCCTTACTTGTTCGTAGTAACGACTTCAGTCGTTATCTTCTCTAATGTTCGTAGTAACGACTTCAGTCGTTATCTTCTCTAATGTTCGTAGTAACGACTTCAGTCGTTATCTTCTCTAATGTTCGTAGTAACGACTTCAGTCCTTTCCGGATTCCGTAAAATCCATTCAGTTTCATTGGATTCAAAGACTTAAAGGCTGATCCGAGAAATCGCCCGAACATCCACATTCCCCCCAGAAATAATCACCCCAACCCGCCGATTATCGCCCATAGAAACAATGCCTTCTAATAACGCTGCTGCTGCTAATGCGCCAGTAGGTTCGACCACAATTTTCATCCGTTCCCAGAGAAAAAACATCGTCTGCAAAATAGCCGATTCCGAGACAGTTACCAAGTCATCCACATAATGCAAAACCAAAGGAAAAGTTAACTTCCCCAAAGAGGGAGTGCGAGCCCCATCAGCAATGGTATCCGGATTATGAACTCGATGCAATTGTTTACTATGAAACGATCGCGCCGCATCATCGGCATTGGCAGGTTCAACCCCGATTACCCGACATCCAGGGGATAAAGTTTTAGCGGCGATCGCACAACCGGAAAGCAATCCTCCACCGCCACAACAGACCAAAATTGCGTCTAATTCTCCCACCTCTTCTATCAACTCTTTCCCCGTCGTTCCCTGTCCCGCAATCACTTCCGCGCAGTCGTAAGGGGGAATCACCGTCAAGACGCGATCGCGAGACAGAGTTGCCGCCAAATCCTCTCGGGAAATCTCATGTTTGTTATATAAAATCACCTCGGGCCCATATCCCCTTGTCGCCTGTTGCTTGACTTCCGGCGCATCTTCTGGCATAATAATTGTGGCCGACATCCCCAATAATTGTGCCGCTAAGGCGATCGCCTGGGCATGATTTCCCGAAGAATAAGCCAGTACCCCTTGCTGCTTTTCCCCGGGGGATAACTGCACCAAAGCATGGTATGCCCCCCGAAATTTAAAAGACCCCGTGCGTTGGAAATTTTCACACTTAAAAAACACTCGATTTCCGGTCATTTCATCCACAGTTCGGGAGGTCATCACCGGGGTTTTGTGGGCCACCCCACGCAAATGACTCGCCGCCGTTTCAATCTGACTATAATTAACCGATAAATCACTCATTATTTCTCCTGATTTGATTCAATCCCAACTTGCTGATATTGCTCATAAGCAATCACAAATTCCTGGGGAATAGCTTTAGGGCGCATCGTCACCGCATCTACCCAAACCCAAAGCACTTCTGCCGTTACCACTAAATCCGACTCGCCTTTCTTGCGGATTTCATAATGGCGAGTAACCCGAGTCCCCCGCAACTTTTCTAACCAAGTGGTAATCGCTAAAATATCCCCCGCTACCGCTGGACGTAAATAATCAATCGTAACTCGCCGCATGATAAAATATCCGCCTAATTCTCGATAGCGGTTGAGGGAAAACCCCAGATATTCTGAATGTTGAATTCCCACATCTTCTAAATAATGTTGATAACTGGCATTATTGACATGACCCAAAGCATCCATTTCATAATGTCGCACCCGAATATCTGTGACAAATTTTTCCATGATTAAGCCAGTTTACCTGAGTGAATTTATCTTAATTGTAAACAAATTTGCGCGCTGATTCACGGCGATCGCATCAATTGGGCCAAAGTTGCCTCCATCACCCCTGAAGTTTGCCCAGATACCCCAAAAACTAGGGCTTCTCGATATACCCTTCCCGCCTGAGAGTCCGCCAAATTGGACGCGCCACTACAAACCGTAATCGCACCTTGCGCCGATCGATAGGCTAAATCAATCCCTTGCACCCGCAAGGATAACGCCTGGGAATACCAAGTATCCAGTTCCTCCCGGGATTGATGGAACATTAACTGCTGGATTTGGTGGCGACAGGTAAGCAGTTCGCGATTCAGGACATTATAGGCAGCAGAGATAAAGGGGAGGGGTTTTTTCTGGGCGATCGCCTCAATAATATCTAATCCGGCGCGGGCGCATCCTAAGATTAAAGCACTATTATTCAACACATTTTTGCGATCGCTTTCATGAATCCCAAGCGCCGGTTGTATAAATAACACCCGTTCCTCGGGCAAAAACCACTGTTCCAGAACGCCACTCACCGTTTGAGTCGATTGCATTGCCGCCAAAGACATCGGCGCATTCCAGGTAATTTTCGCCCCGGTTTCTTGGCAATTCACCAAGGGAATGATTCCATAAACTGCCCTGCGATCGGGCAATTCTGCTCCCAATACTACTTCAGTAAAAATTCCAAATCCCGTCACCCAAGGCACAGTTCCCGAAAGCAGAAATCCCCCTTTAATAGGTAAGGCTTTGACTAAAGGATTACCCTGCCGTCGCAGATGAGAAAAACCAATCCCTAACAAGCGATTTCCTGTAGCTAAATGGGGCAGATATTCCGCTTTCAATGCCTGATTCTGACTGCGACTAATCGCGCTTCCGGCACTTTGATGCTGAGTTTGTAAAAACCCTAATGCACCAGAGTAGCGGGCAGTCGCCTCCTGAATTTCCCAAGCCATTTGCGGATCCCCAGTTCCCCAGGGTTCGGGCAGTTTTAACCCCAACAAATGACGACTGCCCAATCCTGCTAAGGCAGTTTTAAGGGCCTCTGGGTCCTGGTCTAAAATAGTCGCATTCGGGGCTACAGCCTCTCGCAAATAAGACTCTGCCACCGCTAATTGGGTTTGCTGGCAATTCATATTTATTTTAGCCTGCGAAGGCAGGCTTCGTCCGTATAGCCCCACCCTTAAGGGTGCGGGTTTTTGCATATTGAATTATACGATACCCGCATCACTAAACACAAGTCCATTGGGATTCAGCAGTTTTCGAGCCAACCCGATAAAATAGAAAGGGATAAACGTTTAGGAAATTATATCATGCTGACCCCAATTTATCGAATTATTCTCATTTTTGGATTAACTTTATTGCTGGTATTTACCGGAACATCGGCACAAGGCTCAATTGCCGATGCGACTCGGATTGCGCGCTTAGAATCCGAAATTTTCAGCCTGCGATCGCAAATCAATCGCTTACAATCTGACGTGGCTAGATTGGCAAGACAACCTGCCGCTTCTCCCCCGATTTCTCGTCCCCAACCCCAGGAAGAGTCTCCGTCAGTGCCCACACCCAGACAACCGAATGACCCTTCCCTCGCCCAACAATTTGATAACCTCGCTATCTTGGCGATCGAACTCAAAGAACGCATCAGCACAGTGGAAGAGAGACTAGCAGAAATCGAACTCCGGATTAGCCCTTAACTGAGGAGGGAAGGGGACTGTTGTCATTCAATCCAAAATTGTTGCCGGTCATGCTTTCCCCCTGTCCCCAATTATGTCATAATTTAAAGCGAGATAAAATCAGTCTATTTCTCCGTCAAATAGAGGTTACCCTATGATATCGCCTTGGCCCAGTTTAGTCACCGTTGCTGCCTTAATTGTTTACTTTGTTGTCACGATTAATGTCGGTCGTGCCAGAGCTAAATACAAAATCATGCCCCCAGCCATGTCAGGAAATCCAGATTTTGAAAGAGCGGTGCGGGTCCATGAAAACACCCTAGAACAACTGATTGCATTCTTGCCTGCTTTATGGATTTTTTCAGTGTTTGTCAGTCCGATTTGGGCGGCGGCGATCGGGGGAGTTTGGGTCCTAGGACGGATTATTTACGCTTGGGGATATTACCAAGCGGCTGAAAAACGAACAATCGGCTTTGCCATTAGTTCCTTAACCTACATGATTCTGCTCCTCGGTTCCTTAGTCGGAATCATTTTAAATGTGACTCAATCTGGCGTTTTGAGCTAATTTGAATCGTAAATATAGCGGTTCCCACAGTTAGTTATTCGCTTACATGGGAGGGGAGTGCGAGCATCTTGCTCGCTAGAACAATAGCGAGCAAGATGCTCGCACTCCTTTAAATAGGGGAGGGGAGTCTTTTTTTATAATCTAAATTCTGACTCAGATTTTGATAAAATATGATAAATCACTGTCCGGTTTGCGATACGGAATATTTAGAGGAAGAACATCAACGCTGTTCTCAGTGTGGATGGGATTTGACCCCAGTTCCCGGCAGTCCATCCAGCAAACTCAGAAAAGCGTTTTTAGCCAAACAACAAATCCAGATAGACTGGGCGAGAAAAATGTGGATGCGTCACCAAATGCAAGGGGAATTTAATCATCAGCATCCGGCAGCAAATGCGAGTCAGTCCGAGAGATTATCCCAATTGGAAAATCAGTTTAATGAACGGTTTAATCAAGTCACGACTCAATTACAAGAAGCCCGAGAAGAACGAGCATATCTCCAATCTCAGTTAGAATGGATTTCGACTTATTTACAGGGGGTTAATTTCCCGCAGATTGAAACCGTATTAGGGCAAGTTTCGGACTGGATGCAGGGGAGTGCCGTTCCCCCCATTCCGGAAGAGACTGCGGAACCCTTTTATCCCAGTTCTGAGGTGGGAATTGATTACAGTCGGTTAATGAATTTACTCTCCAAAGGCAAATGGAGAAAAGCGGATGAAGAAACCTGGGCGATCGCCCTCAAGGCAGCAGTGCGAGAAGAGGAAGGGTGGTTAAGCTTAGAAGACTTACAAAGGTTTCCAAAAACCGATTTAGCCACCCTGGATTGGATTTGGGATTACTATAGTCATGGTCAGTTTGGATTGAGAGTTCAACAGCAAATTTGGGAAACCGTCCAAGGGGATTATACTGAATTTTGCGATCGCGTCCGATGGCGGGTCCAGGACAACTGGATTTACTATGATGAACTCGACTTTTCCTTAGACGCTGTACGGGGTCATCTCCCGGCGATCGCATGGCGGAAACGCGCTTGTTATGGCGTCGGCAAATCCACCGCTCAAGAAGCCTTAATCACCTTATTTGATGCGCTTCAAAAGGTTCAATAATTTACCTGAATTCCCCCTTTATTACAAGGGGGATAAGAGTCTATTTCTTAAAAATTAAGAATCACCTTCAACATTTCCAAGATTAAACAGAAAAGGAACCCGGGGAGCATCCTTTCCTAACACCAACACCTTCGGCATTTGAGCGCCTCCTTCTCGCCAAGCTTGAATCGCTTCTTTCTGAAGCACTAACTCACCCCCTTGGGCTTTTAAAGTCTCGGCTAACAGCCGTTGTGCTTCCGATCGACCTTGAGCGCGATTAATATCGGCTTGGGCTTCTTGTTCCGCTTCCCGCGCAATATAAACCGCTCGTTGCGCCCGTTGTTCAGCAATTTGCTTCTCTTCAACCGCCTTAGCAAAGTCCGTTGAAAAATTCAAATCAATCACACTGGTATCAATGACAATCACCCCATATTTTTCTAATCGACCACTTAGAGCATTATCAAAATCTTCCTTCAAAGCACTCCGTTGAGTAATCGATTCTTCTGCGGTTTTTTTAGCACCTGCTATTTTAAACGATTCCTGAGTTTGAGGTGCAATAATTTTCGCAACAATATTCTCCAAAGACCCTTGAGTTCGGCGAATCGTCACCACTTGAGTGGGGTCCAGACGGAAGTTAATCGCAAATCGTCCCGTCAAATCCTGTAAATCGCGGGTGGCACTTTTAGCAGGCACTTCAAACTTTTGCACCGTCACATCATACACATCCACCTTTGAAATCAAGGGCGGTTTGATATGAATTCCTTCCAGTAAAGCGCCATCGCGAGATTTACCTAGAATACTGAGCACTCCTGCCTCCCCTGGGTTGATAATCACAAAAGAACTCGATCCCAGCAACAGGATTAAAGCTAAGACAATTCCAATGGTGATCGCTTGGATATTTTGCGCGTACTGATTCTTCAAATCCTTATCTCCTATGATGCCATAATAGGGCTACACCTTATAGGTTAGCAGAGTATCTTGGGAGTGGGAAAGCTACCTAGGAGGGATTTTGGCGTTAACGGGTCTTATCAACTCCCCTGGGTTGGCGATCGGTCAAAATTTTAGAAGATAGACCTCTGGCAAAATTTTAATCCATCATGAGGGACGTTATTGAAATAAAAAACTATTAAGTTTGGGACTTCCGCATTACCTCATCTGTAGAGGCGATTCGCGAATCGCCTCTACAGATAGGGTTCCGTATCCAAAGTAATCGTAAGTCCTGAAGTTGCTTGATTTTTCCGTCAATTTGAGATAAAATAGGATTAAACCCTTTAGGGATGGCTGAAAAAATAAGTCGTTGTTTGATTAGGAAATAAATTTTATGTCGAGTATTCATACAGGAATAGAGTGGACCGATAGAACCTGGAATCCCACTACAGGCTGCACAAAAATCAGCCCGGGATGCACTCATTGCTATGCAGAAGCCCTCACCAAGCGGTTTCATACCAATTTCCCCAATGGATTTGACTTAACGCTACATCCAGAACGGATAGAAGAACCGAAACGTTGGCGAAAACCGAGTCGAATTTTCGTCAATTCAATGAGTGACTTATTCCATGAAGACGTTCCTCTGGATTTCCTTAAAAATGTCTTTGAGGTGATGGAAAAAACGCCTTGGCATATTTATCAAATTTTGACCAAACGTCATGAACGTTTGCTACAGCTTGCACCGGAATTAAAATGGCCGGAAAATGTTTGGATGGGTGTTTCGGTTGAAAATCAAAACTATGTTCAGCGGGTTGACTATTTGCGCCAAGTTCCGGCAACGGTGAGGTTCCTGTCCTGTGAACCGCTTTTAGGGCCTTTGCAACTTGACCTGACAGACATTCATTGGGTAATTGTTGGCGGCGAATCCGGACCAAAACACCGCCCCATGAAACTAGAATGGGCGCAAAGTATCCGCCAACAATGCCAGGAATCTGGAGTGGCCTTTTTCTTTAAGCAAGTCGGTGGCAGAACCCCTAAAGCAAACGGTCGATTACTGGATGAAAAAATCTGGGATGAAATGCCCTACGCTTGGCATAAGCACCAGCAAAAGTGGGACAGCAATTCCGTCAAAGTCCGTTTGGCGGCAGGAGTTTAGTAACTGAACCGGGTGATTCACCTCTCATTTTCATCCTTTATTATTGTCAATATTATTATCAATTTTAATCTAGGTGGTGGGATAATTCATAAATTATCCCACCCTGTCGGAATCGTAAGAGGAAAATTTTCCCCTCTTATCTCAATTGACTTAATCAGAAGTTAGACTACCATAACCTCCACCTCCTGGGGTTTGAATGGCGAAGATATCTCCGGGATTCATTTGAACCGCACTGGTGCTGCCTAATTCTTCAATTGTACCATCGGTGCGTTCTACTAAATTATGCCCGATCGCCCCATCGCCTCCTTGATTTAATCCTGCTGGAGGAATGCGGCGGTGATTGGATAAAATAGCTGCCGTCATCGGTTCCAGAAATCGCAGGCGGCGAATGACTCCATTTCCTCCGGTATATTGCCCTTTTCCGCCGCTATTTTCGCGAATGGAAAAGCTTTCTAACCGGACGGGGAATCGCCATTCTAAAACTTCAGGATCCGTGAGGCGGGAATTGGTCATGTGGGTTTGGATGGCGTCGGTTCCGTGGAAGTTAGGACCGGCACCGGAACCACCACAAATGGTTTCGTAATATTGATGGCGATCGCTGCCAAAGGTGAAGTTATTCATGCTGCCTTGGGATGCTGCCATCACCCCTAGGGCGAGGTATAATGCATCCACGATCGCCTGAGAGGTTTCGACATTTCCCGCCACCACTGCTGCTGGATAACAGGGGTTGAGTAAGCTGCCTTTGGGGATAATAATCTCTAGGGGTTTCAGACATCCGGCATTCAGCGGAATGTTATCGTCTACTAAGGTGCGAAACACATACAACACTGCCGCTTTACAAACCGCTGCGGGGGCGTTAAAATTGCTATTGAGTTGCTCCGATGTGCCGGTGAAATCAATGGTGGCACTGCGGCTATTTTTATCAATGCTAATTTTAACGTGAATTTCTCCTCCATCATCCATTGAGTAGGTAAATTCGCCATTTTTGAGCACAGCAATCGCCCGTCGCACGGATTCTTCGGCATTGTCCTGGACATATCCCATATAGGATTCTACGGTTTTTAGACCATAGTATTCCACCATTTTTTGGAGTTCTTGCACCCCCCGTTCGTTGGCGGCAATTTGCGCTTGTAAATCGGCAATGTTTTGGTCCGTATTTCGCGCTGGATATTCGGCATTGGTGAGAATTTCTAAGATGTGGGATTCTAGAAATTTTCCAGCTTTGACGATTTGAACGTTATCCAATAATACCCCTTCTTCCACCACGGTTTTGCTATGGGGTGGCATGGAACCAGGGGTAATGCCGCCAATATCCGCATGATGTCCCCGGGAGGCGACGTAAAATAGAATGTCTTTCCCGGCATTATCAAAAACTGGGGTAATGACGGTAATATCCGGGAGGTGAGTGCCGCCATTATAGGGATTATTGGACACATAAACATCCCCAGGTTTAACGGTTTTACCTTTGTCGTTCATTAAGGCTTCTACGCTTTCACTCATTGAGCCTAAATGCACGGGAATATGAGGGGCATTTGCCACGAGTTGACCGGCGCGGTCAAAGACGGCGCAGGAGAAATCTAGGCGTTCTTTGATGTTGACGGAAGAGGAGGTATTTTGTAAGGTAATCCCCATTTGTTCGGCGATGGCGCGGAACAAATTGTTGAAGATTTCTAGGAGAACGGGGTCCGGATTTGTGGCGGCGATCGCCTGAGTTTCTATCCGAGGCTGTTCCGCAGTGGAAACCCGGTTTAAGACTAAGTAATTCCGGTCGGTGATTTCCACTTGCCAACCGCAGGAGATGGCATTTGTGCCGGTTTTTTCTATGATTAAAGCCGGTCCATTAATCGTGTCTCCCGGTTGCAATGATTGGCGTTCAAACACCGGCGTTTCCTGCCAGGAATCGCCATCGTACATGGGGACGGTGGCAATCGAGGAGGGAACGGCTGATGAGCGTCGGGGAACGGTGGGTTCCTCGGGGGGTGTCATCTGCTGGACTACTTCAACGGAAACTGTTTCTACGATTAAGGATTTGTCTTCTTTGATGAATCCATACCGTTGACGGTGTTCCGCTTCAAATGCCGCTTTGAGGGTGGCTGGATTGTCAGCAAAATCGATAATTAAGGTGGAGTCGGTGCCTTGGTATTTCAGATGCAGTTTGGCAACGGAAACGAGTTCGCCTGTACCCTCACTATTCTGGCTTAATTCGGCTTTTCCTTCTGCTTCCAGTTGGGATAATTCGCTTTGCAACTGGGTCAGCAATTCAGCGGTTAAAGGAGCTTCTACGGCCCGTTGGCGGATGGTGCGAATGTCGGCTAATCCCATGCCATAGGCGGATAAAACGCCAGCAAAGGGATGAATAAATACCCGTTTCATGCCCAAGGTGTCGGCAATTTGACAGGCGTGTTGACCTCCGGCCCCGCCAAAGCAACAGAGGGTATATTCGGAGACATCATATCCCCGTTGCAGGGAGATTTTTTTAATGGCATTGGCCATATTTTCAACAGCGATCGCCAGGAATCCGGCAGCAACTTGTTCCGGAAGTCGGTCATCTCCCGTTGCCTGTTTAATCTGTTGGGCCATTTGGTTGAACTTGTCCCGAACAATGTCAGAATCTAAGGGTAAATCTCCATTAATTCCAAAAACTTTCGGGAAAAATTGCGGTTGAATTTTCCCTAACATCACGTTACAATCGGTAACGGTTAATGGTCCTCCTTTGCGATAGGAAGCAGGGCCGGGATTGGCCCCGGCAGACTCCGGACCGACGCGATACCGTGACCCATCAAAAAACAGGATTGACCCGCCACCGGCAGCAACGGTATGAATGGACATCATTGGAGTTCTTAATCGCACTCCGGCAATTTCTGTTTCAAATTCACGTTCGTATTCGCCATTATAATGGGCCACATCGGTGGAAGTTCCGCCCATATCAAAGCTGATAATTTTCTCAAATCCAGCCTTTTTGCTGGTTTCTACCGCCCCAACAATCCCACCGGCAGGACCGGATAAAATGCTATCTTTGCCTTGAAATTGGCGCGCATTGGTTAACCCGCCATTGGATTGCATGAACATCAACCGCTGATCTAAGGCATCGGGATTAGAAGAAAGTTCTCCGGAAACGCGATCGACATAGCGACGCAAAATTGGGGACAGATAAGCATCCACAACGGTGGTATCTCCCCGACTCACAAGCTTCATTAACGGACTAACTTCGTGAGAAACGGAGACTTGAGTAAATCCAATATTTTGGGCGAGTTTAGCAATTTGTTGTTCATGTTGGGGATAGCGATATGCATGCATCAAAACAATTGCACAACTTCTAATTCCGCTTTCATACGCCGCTTGTAATGCTTGAATTAAAGGCGGTTCGTTAACGGGTTGTAATTCTTCTCCGTGGGCGCTGTAGCGTTCTTCTACCTCGATGGTTTGTTCATAGAGCATTTCGGGTAACAAAATTTCCCGGGCGAAGATATTCGGGCGGTTTTGATAGCCGATTCTCAGGGCATCTTTAAATCCTTTGGTAATCACCAAAACTGTGCGATCGCCTTTGCGTTCTAATAAGGCATTGGTGGCAACGGTTGTCCCCATTTTAATCGCCCCAATTTGGTCAATGGGTATGGGTTCATCCCCGGTAATGCCCATCAGTTCTCGTATCCCTTGGACCGGCGCATCTTTGTATCGTTCCGGATTTTCTGATAGCACTTTATGTACAATCAATTGCCCATCGGGACGCTTGGCCACTACATCGGTAAAAGTCCCCCCGCGATCGATCCAAAATTCCCAACGATTGTCAGAATGAAGTAGAGTCATGTTAGTTGTCTTGAAACGTGAAGTAATTTGACTATTTTAAATCATTTAGAGGAAAATTGGCAAGAGTTAAGAAACCCCTAGTGAATTTTGAGGTTTAACATTTCTGGCAATAAACAGTTTGTGGCAATTCGCACCACGCCTAATTCAAGCAATCTTTCTAAGTCTTTAGGCTTATCGACGGTCCAAGCCACGATATCGACTCCTTGTTGACGACTGAGGTTAATTAATGCGGGATTTTTAATTAACAGTTTATACTTGCTCATCATCACCGTATTCCCCGCTTGTGCTGCTTTGGCTAATTGTCTGCGGAATGCAGTCCGATTGGCTACCAGATAGGCAAATAAAAAATTCTCACTCCGTTCCCGCACCCGGTCGATAAAGGAAGCATTGAAAGAGGCAATGATACATCGATTTTCAAACTGATGTTTAATCAGCATCTCAATCAATTCATCTATCTTTTTATCAGTCCAATAAGAATGAGTTTTGACTTCAATATAGATAAACTTTTTGATGTCTTGCAAAGCCATTAATGCCTCTTCTAAGGTGGGAATCGCTTCCCCCTTAAAGCGCCAATCAAACCACGAACCCGCTTCTCGGTGCTTAATTTGTTCTAAGGTTTTCTTCCTAACTTTGCCTCGAATTCCTGTGGTGCGGGTTAAGGTGGAATCGTGAATCACCATTGGCACTCCATCGGCACTTAACTGCACATCCAACTCGATGGAATCCGCCTGATGTTTGATCGCTGCCAAAAATGCGGCGAGGGTGTTTTCTGGGGCGATACTGGAGTATCCACGATGGGCGATAATTTCTAGCTGCATAAGCTAAATCCGGTAAAATGAATAACTGTCCTATCTTTAACATAACCTGTCTTGCAAATGGACCGCCATCATAGTGCATCCTGGAATCAGGTCCGGGATAAGTTCCGTGAAATTTGGGGATACGATGATTTTAGAAGTCCCCAGGGAGAAATTGTGCAAACTCTGTTGCAGGGGAAAGATGCGCTGATTGTCTTACCCACGGGTGGGGGGAAGTCGATTTGCTTTCAACTCCCGGCGTTACTGCAAACCGGATTAACCCTGGTGGTGTCGCCATTGGTGGCATTGATGGAAAATCAAGTGCAAGAACTGCGCGATCGCCACTTAGATGCGGCACTCCTACATGGGGAAGTTCCCACAAAACAGCGCAAAGCCACCCTAAACGCCCTAGAAAACAATCAATTACGGTTATTATATCTCTCCCCAGAAACGTTACTAAGTCCCCCGGTTTGGCAGCGGTTATTAGCACCGGAATTACCGATTAATGGGATGATTTTAGATGAAGCACATTGTTTAGTGCAATGGGGGGATACCTTTCGCCCCGCCTATCGGCGTTTGGGTGCAGTTCGTCCCGCCCTTTTGAAATCAAAACCAGCGGGTTCTAAACTGGCGATCGCCGCGTTTACGGCAACCGCTGACCCGACTGCTCAGAAAACCATTCAATCGGTGTTAAAATTACAGAAACCCAACCAATTTTTACTCAGTCCTTATCGGTCCAATCTCAATTTACAGATTCAAATTGCTTGGACTCCCCGAGGACGTCGGCAACGGATGTTACAGTTTATCCAGTCTCAAGGTTTACAGTCGGGTTTAGTCTATGTGAGAACTCGGCGGGATGCGGAAGAATTGGCAACTTGGTTCCGCCAACAAGGATGCAAAACCTCTGCCTATCATGGCGGTTTGAGTGGGGAGGAACGCCGTAGTCTTGAAAGCAATTGGATTGGCGATTCTCTGCAATTTGTGGTCTGTACTTGTGCCTTTGGGATGGGGGTGAATAAACCCAATGTCCGGTGGGTTTTACATTATCAAACTCCGGCTTTATTATCAGAATATATTCAAGAAGTGGGCCGTGCTGGTCGAGATGGGAAACCGGCAATTGCGCTTTCTTTAATCAGTGAATGTACGGGATGGTTAGACCCTCAAGATGAACATCAGCGACAATTTGTGAAAACGCAACAACAAACGCTCTATCGCCGCGCTCAAAATTTGATGAAAAAGTTACCAAGTCAGGGGAATATTAATCAAATTTCCGAACAGTATCCCGATGGAGCGATCGCCTTATCTTTGTTGCATAGTATGGGTCAGTTACAATGGCGCGATCCATTTCATTATCGGATTACTCGTTCGGGTGCTTCTCCGGGTTTATCTGCCGCTCATCCGAGTCAACAGATGAAGCAGTTTCTGTTTACCCGGCGCTGTCGGTGGCAGTTTTTATTAGAAGCCTTTGGGTTTGGACAGGAGGCTAAAGGGATGCGATGTGGTCATTGCGATAACTGTTTAGGGAAGAGGTTTATGGGTTTTATTTAGTTATAATTTCAGGAGAATTTTAGGCGGCAGAGCCGCTGATTTTGCGTGACATGGCTGAAGCCATGTCACGAGGTTTTGGAGAATTCTTAGCCCGCGCAGGCGGGCTTTGTCCGTATAGCCCCACCCTTTAGGGTGCGGGTTCAGGGGGATTAGGAATAGGAATCGGTGAGGGAATTCTTAGCCCGCGCAGGCGGGCTTTGTCCTGTGAGCCTCCACCCTTTAGGGTGCGGGTTCAGGGGGATTAGGAATGGGTTAGGGAATTCTAGGATTAGGGAACGAACTTTGACCCGTTAAAGAAGGGTGATTGGGTGAATTAACTGGAGGAACCGTGGGCATGGCAGCGGGATTAACAATCGGTTCGCCAGGAAAATGATAAATCCCCCATTCTTGGATACCTCTTCCGGTTAGGATTTCTTCGGCTCGTTCTATTTCATAAACTGAGCCTTCAACGATTAGTAAATAGTGGCCTTGGGAGAGGCGATCGTTATAGATTTTGGCCTGTTCTTCGGGGATACCTAAACCCGCTAATGCCCCGACTAAACCGCCTGCTGCGGCCCCGATCGCACCTCCGGCTAGGGTATTCATCAGGATGGATGCCACGGTCCCTCCGACGAGTACGGGTCCGATTCCGGGAATGGATAAGGCGGCTAGGGCTTGCAGCAAGCCGATAAAGCCCCCGACGGTTCCCCCGGCTACGGCACCCGTGGCAGCCCCTTCTTCGGCAAGGGTGCCGGAGGCGTCGGTGGTGTGGCTAGGGGGTGCGGGATTGGCGGCAGCATCTCCCATTGTGAGGTGAGAGTTCATGTTAGTCTCTCCTGAATTCCGGGACCGGGGGAGGTCCGGCGCAATAATAGAGAGGTGATTCAGGGAAAAGCCTGCTTGTCGGAGTTGGTGAAAAGCGGCTTCAGCATCTTCATAACGCTCGAAAACGCCTACAGCACGTCTAAGTTCATCTACAGTCATAATTGACCTCCATTTGGTGTTAAATACGGGTCAGTGGGCCGATCGCCCTGCCGGATTTCCGACGGATTTTAATCGCACAACTGACCCCGTTGAAAAGTGAGTTAGTCCGAGAGCAGAGTGCTTCTGCTGGGCGATCGCTCGTGGATTTCCCACTCTTGGATACCGCGAGCGTTTAAAATGCGACTGGCAAGGGCAATTTCGCGATCGCTGCCGGTGAGAATCAGCAGGTAATCCCCTTGGATCACCCGTTCCCAATAGCGGTGAGCGCGATCGGTGGACATCCCATAAGCCATCAAACGACCCACGAGACCCCCAGTCGCAGCACCGATCGCCCCTCCGGCAACCAAAACCGTCCCTGCGGTTGCCACTTCCACCCCCGCCAGGAGGAGCGGTCCAATCCCAGAAAGTGCTAGGATGCTGAGGCTAACCAGCAACCCCAGAACCATCCCTAAACTTCCCCCGGTTAGAGCACCGGCAAGTCCGGTGGCTGGCAGTGGATGATCAAGGGTTTTTAGTTCCATTGGATTGGGAGTAATCCACCGAATTTGATTCCGTTTTCGGGCGATCGCAGAAATGTTTTTCATCGGAAAGCCTGCGGATTTTAGGTCGCACAGAGCGACTGCGGCTTTTTCCATACTAGGGAATAATCCAACCGCTCGTTTCTGTGGATTGAATACCATGCTTCCTCTCTTTACAATTCATTAAAATTGACGTGATTTTTCTGAGAATTGTGGTAAAATAAAGGGGTTAAAAACGGGTTTCTATCCTTCCTAGGATATCCACAATCTCGGAGAAAATCCCTCACCCTTTAGAATGACCTTTCGCTCTATCGGTAGAAAGATAAAAGCTGCATCGCCTTCTCGACTAATGCAGCCTGATTCAGATTCCTAATATCAAGTCGGGTGGATTAACTTAAAAAACTATTTCTTCCTCTTCTCCCCCTTCCCTCTCAGGGAAGGGGGTTGGGGGGTTAGGTCACTCTGGGCGATCGACCCAACATGATATAATGCTCCAGATGTCTGGGAATTTTTTGAGTTTAGCTGTTGGTTTCTTCCACTGGCGGCGGGGGTTGAGTTAGGCCCCAACGATTCAACAGATTAACCACGCCGATCGCCGCTACAACCCCAATACTCAGGCCAATAACGATTAAAATTATATACAGCCGTTTAAAGGCTTGTTTTGTTGCAGAAACGTTAGAGTTGGGAAGATTTTCCGGCTGCTGGGGACTCCCAACTTCTGGATTAGCAACGTCAACTCCATCGGCTGTAGGCGGTGGCAGTTCATGAGAATTTAAAGGTGCAGGGGATGGATCGGTCGGTCGATTCATAATGTCAGATTTATCAGCGTTTTTCTTAATATAGCAGACGCTCTGGATTGGCTGCTTGCTGAAAGATTTTAGAGGCGGTTCACCGGATGCCTCGATTCAAGGGATGGAGATTGCTCAGATGACGAACGTTCCATCCTGACCCTCCCTCGGTGAACCGCGTCACTCCATCAAATCCTGGGGAAACAAACTTTTACCCATCAGGGTTCAACCGCACCCCCTCGGGTTTAAAATTAGGGGAAACTCCGGCCCTTCCTGAATTCCTGGTAACCATGAGTAGAGATTTATTTGCCCAAACTGCGATCGCTCAAATTCCGAAAATCCTGACCCTGTGCGATCGCAACCCCCATAGTCCCACCTATGGCTGTTTTGACCGCAATTTCTGGCATTATAAAATTATCGATTTTCCCAGTGGCATGGCTCAGGAATTTGTTTGGCCCCTGGCATTAGCCTACCAAACGAATTTACCGGATAACCCATTTTATCAGCAAACCGCACTTCGGGACTGGGTAGAAGCAGGAATCCTTTATGCTGCTCATTCGGCTCATTCTGATGGTTCTTGTGATGATTATTTTCCCTACGAAAGAGCCAGTGGTGCTGCGGCTTTTTCCCTATTGGCTTGTTTGGAAAGTTACACACTCCTAAATCTGAACAATTTTGAACTGCTGAAATTTTTTGAACATCGCGCTACCGGGTTAGCAAATCATCACGAAAGTGGTCAACTCACAAACCATCAAGCCTTAATTGCTTTATGTTTAGACCTGCTTTCTCGTCTATTAGAAACTGACCGCTGGAATCAGGCTAAAACTGAACGAATCGAACGGGTTTTATCCTGGCAAAGTTCCGAAGGGTGGTTTCAGGAATATGAAGGCTGTGACCCCGGTTATCATACCCTGACCATTGCTTGTTTAGCCCGACTTTATGAACTCTCCCCTGACCCGCGTCTAAAAGAATCCTTGATTAAAGCAGTGGAACTCGCCACTCAATTTATCCATCCTGATGGGTCTTATGGGGGAGAATATGCGAGTCGGAATACTTATAATTTTTTCCCGCATGGCTTTGAATGGGTGGGAAAATGGATGCCTGAAGCGTTAGCCATTAATGATTTATTTTTAAAAGGCATCGCAGCAGGTTTAGTTCCCTGTTATGCCGATGACCATATTATTGGACATCATACTTGGAGTTATTTATTAGCATGGCGCGATTTTGTAGAAAATCGACCGGCTTTGCCGCCTCGCCCTTCGGGAAAAATTTGGTTAAAAGAGGCACAATTATTGATAGACCGTAGAGACAAAACTGAGTTATATTTGGCTTTAAATAAAGGGGGAGTTTTTAAGTTTTTTCGAGAAGGTAAATTGCTCGCCTCCGACACCCAATTTTCGCTTCAAGTCTCCCAAGGAAACCGGATAAAAAATGCTGTAGGACATTTAATTGACCGCTATGATTATCACATTGAAACCAATGAAATTTTAATTCAAGGTCAATTGGGTTGGGCCAAGCAAAAGCAAATGAACCCGGTGAATTTGTTGATTTTGCGAGTGGTGATGCTCACAGTAGGCCGATTTTTTCCTAATTTGATTCGGAAATTGTTGCAAAAAATGCTGATTACCGGAAAGGAAAAAGCCCCATTTAAATTTATCCGACGCTTGCGGTGGGAAGATGGAAAATGGCAGATTACGGATGAATTAATAGCCGAGTCTTGGCGGAATGTTCAATCGGTGGGAATTGGGGGAGACCAAACCTCAATTTATGTGGTGATGAGTCGCACTTTTCAGGCGGGTCAATTGCAACCCTGGCTAGATTTAAGCGATCGCCTCCCCACCCTAACTCATCAAGAACCCCTCAAAGTTGAACGCCAGTTCTAATTTTTCGGCTGTTGCTTGGGTCTTATGCCAAATCGGGGTATAATAAAAACCCGCACCCTAAAGGGTGGGGCTATACAGACGAAGCCTGCCTACGCAGGCTCAAGAGTATTGTTAGGTCTTTCACAACCGGATTTGGTATTATAAAACGTCGATTTTCTCTTTAGCCCGCGCAGGCGGGCTTTGTCCGTATAGCCCCACCCTTTAGGGTGCGGGTTAAAGATTGCTTTCACAACCGGATTTGGTATTATAAAACGTCG
>NZ_JAMXOT010000002.1 GCF_024220515.1 Oscillatoria sp. HE19RPO | reverse complement strand
ATTTAGAGGTAAGGCGTAAGTCTTAAATGATGAAACCGGGATCTAGTCGATCGCCGTGGTACTCAAGTGCATCGCATCCGGTAACGGAATCCGATGAGACAACGGCGACTGGGGTTGATGCAGGCAAATCAACTGGGCCAAAGTCTTCTTAATCTGAGTCCGAGGGACGATCGCATCCACAAACCCATGTAACAGCAGGTCCTCTGCCGATTGAAAATCCTCCGGCAACTTCTCTCGCAGGGTTTGCTCAATCACTCGGCGTCCGGCAAACCCAATGGTAGCTTTGGGTTCGGCAATAATAATATCCCCCAACATCGCAAACGATGCCGTCACGCCCCCAGTAGTCGGATGGGTCAAAATGGGAATATACAGCAACTTGTTCTCCCGATGCCGTTCCAGGGCCCCAGAGATTTTCGCCATTTGCATCAGGGACAGCATCCCTTCTTGCATCCGCGCCCCCCCAGAAGCACAAATAATAATCAGGGGTAACCGTTCTCGGGTGGCCCGTTCAATCAGGCGGGTGAGTTTTTCCCCCACCACGGACCCCATACTGCCCCCCATAAATTTGAATTCCATCACCCCGAGGGCCACGGGTAAGCCATCCAGCTTGCCTAATCCGGTTTTCACCGCATCTAAACAGCCGGTTTTGTCTTGATATTCCCGCAGGCGATCGCTGTAGGATTTGCGATCGCGGAATTTTAGAGCATCCACCGCTTGCAAATTCTCATCTAAAGGCATCCAAGTCGTGCCATCAATGAGTTGGTAAATCCGTTCTGATCCATCCACCCTCAGATGATGCCCGCATTCGAGACAAACCATCTGATTCGCTCTGAGGTCCTTGGTGTAGGTCAACACCCCACATTCCGAACATTTCGTCCATAGCCCATCGGCTATCTCTCGCTCTTGCCGCTCTTGGCTCATGGGGCCTGACTTGCGGCGATTTGCAAACCAATCAAATAGAGACATGAAAACGCTTAATCCCTTCTGTTTTTTACCGATTCAACTTCACGGCCTTTAATCAAAGAAGCCGAAACAAGAGTGCGATCGCTTCCTCTGCTGACGTTTCTGCACAACCCCTGTTGTTCAGAGTTCGGACCCCGGCTCCTCTTCTTCTGGGGGACTGAGTAACAACAACGCCGTCCATCGATCTTCTGGACGCACTTGCAAGGCCGTTGGACTCCCGGTTCCCAAATATGAAACAATTCCTAAATCAATAATCCGAGTGGGAATCTCATGGGCCTCTAGCACCTGTTGCATGAATTCAGCCTCCCAGCGATGGCTGGTAGTTTTCAATGTGATCCAGGTCACAATAAACTGATCATAACTAAGATTGTTTCCCATTTCATTCCGAGGTCAGGCCCCAGAACCCCAATTTTACCGCGATTTGGTTCTTCAATTTTCCTACAAATGGGTCGAACTGACACTAAAAAATCCCCTCCCCTGCTTTCTGTGGATTGAACCGAGATCAACAAACTCAATTCTGAGCAAGCGGAGGTAACCACAATGCATACAATAGGATGGAAGCATCAGCCAATTATCAATCGGGAGCATCTCAATTTTGCCTAAAAACCGATCTGACCTCTCCCCCCTGCCCCCCTCCCCATCTCTCCCCAGCCCTCTCCTACAAGGAGAGGGAGGTATAAGGAATAAATGTCTTTTCGGAAGAGGGAAATTGACGTCTTTCTCCCCCTTCCCTTGTAGGGAAGGGGGCTGGGGGGTTAGGTCTCTTTTCACAATTGAGATGCTCCCTATCCAACTCTCTTAGCAATCGCGAGACCCCAACCCCCATGCCCAGAACACAACGTAACGATAACTTCATCGACAAAACCTTTACCGTGATGGCAGACATCATTTTAAAGATCCTGCCGACGAATCAACAATCTAAGGAAGCCTTCGCCTACTACCGCGACGGGATGTCGGCTCAAGCCGATGGGGAATATGCCGAAGCCTTGGATAACTATACCGAAGCCCTCAGTCTGGAAGAAGACCCCAACGATCGCAGTTATATTCTCTACAATATCGGCTTGATTCACACCAGCAATGGCGATCGGGACAAAGCTGTGGAATTTTACCATCAAGCACTGGAACTCAACCCCCGGATGCCTCAAGCCCTCAATAATATCGCGGTGATTTTCCATTACCAAGGGGATCAAGCCAAGGAAGCGGGAGACTTGGAGGCAGCCGAGGAATTATACGATCGCGCCGCAGATTACTGGAAACAAGCCATCCGTCAAGCTCCCAATAATTACATTGAAGCCCAAAACTGGCTCAAAACCACTGGACGTTCCACGATGGATGTGTTTTTCTAGTCTCTGGGTTCTCTTAGCCTAAACGATGAGCGGCGCTCGCTGAAGTTTGATGCTGTTTTTCCCTCAAACCATCGGGCGATCGCTATCCAATCTGACCCTAATCCTCCCCATTTACCCATGATTGACCGAGAACAAATTCGCAAAGTCGCCCACCTCGCTCGCCTCGAACTCACGGAAGCCGAAGAGGAACAATTCACCACCCAAGTCGGCAGCATTTTAGAGTATTTCGAGCAGTTGAGCGAACTGAATACGGAGAATATCAAACCCACCACCCGGGCGATCGATGTCAGTAACGTCACTCGTCCCGATGAACTCCAACCCTTTACTGACCTTCAATCGATTATGGCCGCAGCCCCTGATGTGGAAGGGGAGTATTTTAAAGTCCCTAAGATTCTCTAGTCCGGGGTACTATACGAGGGTAGAAACCGGGTTTCTTAACCACAATGTTGGTGCAACGCAACAGATTAAGTTAAGAAACCCGGTTTCTGGTCCTATTTTATCTAATACTGTACCGGCGCAAAGAGGGAAATTCATCCCCTCTCCCAATTAGAAACCCCTATTTCTGATAGCCTGCTAACGCGGGCTATTTTCTTAGAAACGATGTGCGGCACTCCTCGGAATATCTGTACTTGATGAGACCCCCAAACCGCTATAATTCATATCCTAAACCCAGAATCTCCAAACCATTTCAACCATGAGCACCTACCAATATTATGAGTTCCAAGCTTTAGACCGTCCTTTGACTGAGAAAGAACAGGAGTATATCCATACCCTCTCCAGTCGGGTTCAACTCAATCGGACACAAGCCATATTTCTCTACAATTATGGTGACTTTCGCGGACAGCCCGAACAGGTTTTAGATAAATGTTTTGATATCATGCTTTATACGGCGAATTGGGGAAGTCGCCAACTGATGTTTCGCTTGCCGAAATCTTTGATTAATCCGGCAGAGTTAGAACCCTATCAAGTTCCCGATGGTATTGAAATTTCTACAACCGAACAGTCAGTTCTTATCGATATCAACATTCAGGATGAAGATTTGAATGGTTGGACTGAGGGAGAAGGATTACTCCCCAGAATGTTATCCTTGCGCGATGATTTATTACAAGGGGATTACCGAGTTTTGTATTTAGGTTGGTTAAAGGCTGCTGAACTCTGTTATGATTTTGAACCCGAAACTTCCATAGAACCGCCTATCCCAGCTAATTTACACAACCTTTCAAAACCCTTAAAAGCATTTGTCGATTTTATTGAACTCAATCAAAATTTAATTGATGCAGCAGCTCAATTGAGTCCCCAAGCTGAAACCCAATCGGACTCCATTAAAGAACTACAAAAAAGAATTCCCCAGCTTTCTGAACAGGAACGAAACGACTTTTTAGCCCGCTTGCTACAAGGGGAAGTGAATCTCAATCTCCAACTCAGCCAACGTTTGCGATCGCTCTCCAAAAAGCCCACCCCTCAAACCTTGTCCAACTCTCCAGGTCGTTCTTTATCTGAACTCCTCACTCTCTCTACCCAAGCCGAAAATCTCCGGAAACAGAAAGAGAAACAGGCTGCAAAACAGGAAAAAATTAAAAAGATTCAGGAACTAGCGCCTCGGGAATCTTACCTTTGGGAACAAGTCTTTCATGAAATCGGATGCAAGCAAGTCAAAGCCTATGATCGCGCCATTGTTCATCTGCTCAATTTACAGGATATCGCTGAATATCAAGGCAAATTACCGGAGTTTCAAGCCCGAGTTCGCACCATTCAGAAAGACTACAGCAACCTTCGCGGAGTGATGTCCCGCTTGCGAGAGTTTAAACTCTGGCAAGATTAAATCCAAACCCAGTTTGAGGGGAGCAACAAACGGCGGGGGATCAATCCCCCGCCTAACAGCTAAAGTCGGTTAAAAACCGACTAATACCAAATCCGCTTGGTAAAAGTCTATTTTCATCGATTAGCCCGCGCAGGCGGGCTTTGTCCGTGTAGCCCCACCCTTCAGGGTGTGGGTTTTTTAGATATTTTATTTTTTGGAATTGCCTTACTGCAACGGAAAAAACAGGTCAAGATAAGCAGATAAAATCGTCTCTCCCCACAAGGCGGCGATCGCTGCACCCAGAGCGAGAAAGGGCCCAAATGGCATGGGTTTACTGCGTTCTAGCCACCCCAAGGCGACTGCACTCCCTCCGATAAAGGCACCGGCAGCACAAGCAATAAAACCACCTAAAAGCATCAATTTCCAGCCTAACCAAGCCCCCATCATTGCGGCAAGTTTGGCATCCCCGGCCCCCATTGCGGTTTTTCCAAAGGCGATGGAACCGACAAAGGAAATGCTATCCAACAGCCAAATTCCGAGCACTGCACCGATTATCCCCACCATTAACTGATGGGGAATTCCTTGGACATTGGCGGCGATCGCCCACCCCGCCACTATCTGAAACCCTAATCCCACCACCAATCCCGACTGAGTAAGCGGGTTCGGCAGGGTCATGGTATCTAAATCAATAATCGAGAGGGCTAATAACCAGCTAAAAAAGACCCAATACCCGATCATTTGCATCGGGTTCTCCCAGGTGAACAATGCCACCACCATGAAGATGACGGCGGTTAAGGCTTCGATGATGGGATACCGGACGGAAATCGGACTTTTGCAGTGAGCGCAGCGACCCCGCAACCGCAACCAGCCGAAGACGGGCACGTTCTCAGTTTTACCGAGTTTATGCAGGCAATGGGGACAGCGCGAAGGGGGCCAGAGTAAGGATAAACCGGCAGGAATCCGGTATGCCACTACGTTGATAAAACTGCCGATGGAAGCACCCAAGGTTAAGGCGACTGCCACCGCCGCGATCGCAAAAATCACATCTATGGGGTTTGTCATTGGTCATTGGTCATTGGTCATTTGTCATTGGTCATTGGTTGTTTTTTTATTCAAATTAAAGCGTGAATTATTACTGATTAACAATAGGTAATTATCAGGATTTAATAAACAGTCCGAACCTGATGGTGTCCGGTGATAATAATAGCCCATTCCTTCTAATAGAGTCCGGCTTCAAGCTGATCGAAGGGTACAAAACATTCCGTCAGCAATAAAGCGGGCTTTTGGGTAAAAATGAGCTGACCTCGATGAGTAAAGCGATCGATGGCGACCCCGAGAGGACGCTGAATCCCATCGGGATGAACGTCTTTGTAAGCTCGATAAAGCAACCTTGCGGCTTTGAGCAAAGTTGGGTCAAGCAACTGCGGGGAGGCGATCGGGCTATCGTCTTGGAGTTGTGGTGCAGCGTACATGAGCGAGCAACCTTAATCGTAAAGTTTAAGTGGATAGGGGAAAAACATTGGTGCTGGTCATGGTTTGATTGTAGACTACCCACTCTTAAACTGTGGCGATCGGCCTCCTAAAAATTTCTATCTTATGAATGAAAATCATCCACCCTTAATCCTTATGTCCCCCTTCATGCAGGGTTTCACCCCTCACTTAAACCGCCACCTTGCAGCAAAAAACTTGGCTCATCTGCCCGTTCATTAATTGCAGGATTAAAGAATAAACAACAGAGCGCAACGATTAGCTCATTCATGTAGCGCCAGGATTTAAGGGATAATTTTTTTCAGGATAACTGCAACCTGACCATATAGTTCTCCCACCAAACCCTCTAGTTCGTGATGCTCTATGTCTTCGTTTGGTCCAAGTTTACTGGTCCATTTTCCCGAATCTAATTGTCGGGCAGCATGAGTAGGTATTCTATTGGAGTCGGCATAGAGTGCTACTTTTTGAAACCCCACCTCTAAAGAAGCCGTTTCACAAACCTCATATCCGAAAGATTCAAAAACCTGAATAAATGCTTCTAAACTTTCTTCTCGTTTAACATGGGGCGGCCAATACTGTTTCCCCATTTCATCCGGCCACCACCACTCAGAGGTATCTTCTAACGCCCAAGCAATACAATTATAATCGATGGTATCCGGGCTGGTTAGTCTGTATCCAGTCCGTAATAAATTGGGATAATCCGCTTCAATCCACCCCCTAACTTGGGTTCTCCAGGCTGAATTACCAATCGGTTCATTCTCTACCATCTGTAACCTTTATGCTTCCCCCATTCCAGCCAATATCGGATCATCTCCTGAGTCTGACCTCGTTTTTCTGGGGGAACCGGATCTTCTCGACTAATAGCGTGGATTGCCCAGAACCATTGTCCGGACTTTCGTTCCAGTTCTCGCAGTAATAAAGGGATGACCGCTTTCCCCATGCCAATAATCTGCTGATAGCTCGGATGCATCGATGCTTTATTGGTAGAAGATATTCCCCGGGTTTCTCTACGCCATTGATTCGCCAATTCTAGGAAAGTCTTTTCTAATTCAGAATCGATTAACTCTAAATTTTGATTTCTGGAAGCGTGATAATTTTTGGAAAACTTCCAAATTTCTACACTCCTTTCTACATCTTTAATATCCGATCTCCAGGGTGATTGAATGACATCAGATATAAAACTTGGGTTGTGATATTGAATTGAAGATTTTAAAGCTAAAAATCGCTCTTTTCGAGTGTTTTTACCAATCGTAGCTTTATCTTTTAATGGAGGTGAAAATTCTTGAATTTTTAACATTTTCTTACTCCTCTATTTCCATATAAGTAACGTTTGCTCTTTGAATTAATTGCCTCAAAAGTTCGGCTTTTTTTTCAGCTCTGTTTAATTGTTCTTGGATCTGCTTGATATCTATTGAATCTAGGGCTAAAAAAAATTCTTTGGATTGGTTAGCTTGACGATATTCTAACTTTAAAGTATGGATAATAGTAGCACTATCCGGGCCTTTCTCTATGTCCCTATCAAATATGGGCCTGATATCAGAAATAACTCTTGCTTTAAGAAAGATTCGCTCCTGTTCAAATATGACGTTAGCGGCTTTAGATAAAACAGCAAGAACCCCCCCCTGCTCCATCACTCTTAATAATCTCTGACTAAAACGCTGTAAATGAAAATCATCAAATTTTTCACAAAACTCTGGAGAGGTTCTCAAAAATTCTAGAAGTGAATCCACGAATTCTTGAGGATAAAAATCAGAATCATTGAACAACCCAGACAAAGAAAGAAGAAAAGCGATTATTTTTTCACTCTGATTTACATCTAATTGGGTGACTTGATTCGCAACAGCATGGGTTATTTCTTCTATCTGCAATAAAGGAGATATATTGGTTTCAAAAGATTCTAAAATCTCCTCTATAACTTCATCTTCTAATTCTATGAATAGTTTTAAACCTAAATGATATTTTTCAGGAATTCTTTTTATTTTCATAAAAATTGATTGGGGGGTAAAGAAATTTGAATATTTAGCGATTTTTGGGGAAATTTTAACTGATGTTTTTCCCGCTTTGCTAAAAATATGACTGCCTTTCCCAGATCTTAACATAATTTGAGCGGAACACAAGACACTAGATGTAGAGTTCTGCTCCGGTTTTCAAAGACCTATTTGCTTCTAAAAGAAACGCTTCTGCGCGGTTCCTCTGTGTAGTCTCACCCTCTAGGGTGTCGGGTGTAACAGACATCCAGTAATCAGATTTAGTTTGGGATTAATCCGGCCAACAATCGGAACAATCGGATTTTTTACTGGGCCTTGTACTGGGGACTGGCCGATCGCCACACCCCTTCAGCACCCTACCATTCATCCCATACCGCGTGCTAACCCAAAGCAAAACATCCCGGTGAATCTTCGCCCCCGAGAAAAAAGGGTTTTAAAAAAAATTTAATGGGCGATACTGGATTCGAACCAGTGACCCCTTCCGTGTGAAGGAAGTGCGCTACCACTGTGCTAATCGCCCGCACGATTTATTACAATAGCACAGCTTGCCCAAAATGCACAAGCCCTTTCATGAAAAAATTTTTTCACCCGTTCCCAAACCTAATCCCCTTGAGGATATTCCTCCCATAATCCACAGATTTTCCGCAAACTCTGGAAGTCACCATTTCCCAAAATCAGATGATCCAGTAATGGAATTTGCAAAAATTGACCCGCTTGCAATAACTGGCGGGTGAGTTGAATGTCTTCCGGACTGGGTTCTAAACTCCCCGAGGGGTGATTGTGGGAAATAATGGCCCGGGTGGCCCCATGTCGCAAGACTTCTCGAAAAATCTCTCGGGGATGGGCGAGGGTTTCTGTGGCAGTCCCAATGGTGAGCAGTTTAGTTCCAATCAGGCGATTTTTCACATCCAGCAGCAACAGCGCAAATCGTTCTTGGGGTTGCCACATCAGTTCATGAGAGAGGGCCGCTGCTGCTGCCTCGGGACTATCGATTTCTTTGCGTTCGGGGGGCCTGGAATAAAAGGTTCGTTTGCCGAGTTCGATCGCCGCTAAAATTGTGGTGGCTTTTGCGGGTCCCACGCCCGGAATTTCCATCAGTTCCTGGGGGGACATCTCCCGCAAAACTTCCAGGGGGTCCCGCTGATTCTCGCCAAGTTTCTGTAAAATGTACTGTCCAAGTCCCACTGCGGACAATTTTCCCGGTCCTTGTCCCGTACCTAGCAGCATGGCAATTAGTTCGGCAGTGGCCAGACTTTTCGGTCCATAAGCCATCAATCGTTCTCGGGGACGCTCATTGGTGGGGATATCGGCAATTCTGAGGCAATAGGTCATGCACCAACCCAAAACTCATTTCTCGCGAGTTTATCATAACCCTGAGTCATGAACCAAGCGATCGCCCCGAGGGTTGCCTTTGGTTTCATAACATTTCACAATGGGCGATACTGGATTCGAACCAGTGACATCCTGCTTGTAAGGCAGGCGCTCTACCACTGAGCTAAACGCCCTTTTTTCCCGACGGATCACATCATAACACAGTTTTTGGAAATTTCATGCCATCTGGTCGAACTCATGACGAAATTACTTTGTGGAGCTTACCCTTGGTGGCAGGAGGGACTTATGCACAGACCCGCAGCAGCAGTCTGACCCTGATTGTTGCCGGTGGGTTTTTGTTTAGTGGACTGATGTTTGGCCCGGATTTGGATATCTATTCTCAGCAGTTTCAGCGCTGGGGGTGGTTACGGTGGATCTGGCTGCCTTATCAACAAAGTTTACATCATCGCTCCTTTTTGTCTCATGGTCCCTTGGTGGGGACGGCATTGCGGATCCTCTATTTGGGGATTTGGATCGGGGCGATCGCCTTTGGAGTCGTCCTGGTAGGGGATTCCCTGGGACTGTTTACTTGGAATCCGTCCACAGCATCAACGGCGATCGCCCGTACCCTCAAACAGCACCCAATGGAAGGAATCGCCCTCTTCCTCGGATTAGAACTCGGCGCCATGAGTCATTCCCTCAGTGATTGGATCGGATCCGCTTACAAGCGATTCAAAAAATACGGATGGTCTGCTATTTTTAATCCAAGCAAAAAACCCCGAACTCCCGCAAAAAAACGCATCAAGCGTCACACATCCTCGACCACCCGTCGTCCCCAAAAAGCCTCCACCAAGGGCAAATCTTAAGTTTAAACCCGGTTTTAAAGCCAGAAACTCAACAATTTGGCAGGAATTCAGTCAAAATGATTTAAGCGCCTTTAGATAAAATCACCATCAAGCCATCGTTTCCCCCTGCCTTTTTCATGAATTAAAACAATGGATACCAGCCAGACCTATCGAGACATTGTAAAACAGGTGATTCTGGGTTACGCTCAATTAAAGCCCTCTCACGGAGACATCCGATTAGATCCGGTTTTTGATGAAACTAGAGACCACTATGCCCTGATGCAAGTCGGTTGGGATAGAGGACGTCGGGTGAGAGGGAATTTAATTTATTTGACTTTAAAAAATGGAAAAGTTTATATTGAATATGATGGAATGGAGCGCAGCATTACCGAAGAATTGACCAGTCAAGGTATTCCCAAAAATAAAATTGTTTTAGCCTTTTTTTCGGAGACTTCAAAAGTGCCAGTTGGCTAATTGTTGTTAATTTTTTGTGATGTAAGTCTATTTTAGTAACCCAGGTATCACCCTAAATGTCAAATCCGGAATTTGCCAACTTAACTCCTTCTGATTCCCCCGCCTTACCCGCATTGGAAAAGTTAATTCAGGTAGTGGCACAGTTGCGATCGCCTGAAGGGGGATGTCCCTGGGATTTAGCCCAAACCCCCGAAAGTTTAATCCCCTACATTATTGAAGAAGCCTACGAAGTGGTCGATGCGATTAAAAGTGGCGATAAACAAGCCATTGCCGAAGAATTAGGCGATTTATTATTACAAGTGGTCTTGCAATCCCAAATTGCCAGCGAAGTCAACCAGTTTAGTTTGGCTGAAGTTGCTGAAGGGATTGCCGAAAAACTGATTCGCCGTCATCCTCATGTTTTTGGCAATGTTGAGGTGAGTAGTGTTGAAGAAGTCCGGACGAATTGGGAGCAAATCAAAGCAGAAGAAAAAGGGGAAACTGGAACGGAAGTCAAACCCCTAAGTGATAAACTGGGTCGATATGCCCGAACTTTGCCCCCTTTGATGGCGGGAATGAAGATTTCGCAAAAAGCGGCGGCTGTTGGTTTTGAATGGGATAATGTGGAGGGAGTTTGGGAGAAATTTGAGGAAGAGTTAGGGGAATTCCGTTATGCGATCGCCCATGAAGATAAAGCGCGCCAACAAGCAGAATTAGGGGATTTGTTATTTGTGGTGATTAACCTCGCCCGATGGTACGATTTAGACCCTTCGGAGGGGTTAGCAGAAACCAATCATCGATTTGTCCAGAGATTTTCTAAACTGGAATCCGCTTGCGATCGGCCTTTGTCTGAATATACTGTGGAAGAATTAGAAGCGATTTGGCAACAGATTAAAGTGCTTTTGGCAAAACAAAAGCAGGCATAAGTCATTGGTCATTGGTCATTTGTCATTGGTCATTTGTCATTTGTCATTGGTCATTTGTCATTGGTCATTGGTCATTTGTCATTTGTCCTTTGTCCTTGGTTGATGGAGGTGGATGTCCACTGTCCCCACTTCAGTTGTTTCTTCCTGTTCGTAGTAACGACTGAAGTCGTTTCTTCCTGTTCGTAGTAACGACTGAAGTCGTTTCTTCCTGTTCGTAGTAACGACTTCAGTCGTTACGGCGTGACTTGGCGATCGCCAAGTCACGCACCCCTGTCCGGATCCTCCAGTTCCTAAACAGGCGCTTAATCCCCTTATGGTGAGTGTCACGGCTTCAGCCATGAAACGAGTGAAGTCGGGACGTTGAACTCAGGAAGAACGACTGAAGTCGTTACTACGAACATGGATAACGACTGAAGTCGTTACTACGAACATGGATAACGACTGAAGTCGTTACTACGAACATGGATAACGACTGAAGTCGTTACTACAAACATCCTCCCCATCCTCCCCATCCTCCCCATCTCCCATGCTAAAATCGGGCCTAGATATTTCAGGAAAAGTTGATGGTTAATACCACTCAGAATGCACCGGCAGAGATTGCAGCGGGTTTTCATGCCTTTTCTGACCCGTTGCGGATTTCAATTTTGGAGTTGCTGCGCGATCGCGAGTTGTGTGTCTGTGAACTGTGCGAAATTCTCGACGTGAGTCAGTCTAAGCTGTCGTTTCACCTCAAAACCCTCAAGGAAGCAGCTCTAGTTCGTTCTCGCCAAGAAGGTCGCTGGATCTACTACAGTCTGAATATCCCTCAGTTTGCCTGTCTTGAACAATACCTTGCCGAGTACCGTCGGTTTAGTCCGATTCTCCCAGCTAGGTCCTGTAATAAAGAGTCCTGAATTTCACCTTTACTAAAATTTAACCTAGCTAATCAAGTTTTATTGATATATTCATCCTAGTACCCCGTAATTGTTTTTTGGGGAAAGGGTTATGAACGCAACAGCACAGCGGGTTTTGAGCGGCGTGAAACGGTGGGCGGCGATCGCAGGAGTAGCGGCCCTGATGGCATCCTGCCAAAACAGCAATTCTCAAGTCTTACAACCCATCATCATGGATGGGTCTTCTACGGTGTATCCCATTACCCAGGCGATCGCCGACTCCTATCGAGAAACTCATCCCAATCCGGCAGAAGTGACCGTGGAATTCTCCGGGACCGGGGGTGGGTTTCGCAAATTCTGTGCCGGGGAAACAACCATTAATAACGCTTCACGACCGATTAGCGTAGAAGAGATGGCCGCCTGTCGCGAATCTGGGGTTCCCTATATCGAATTACCCATCGCTTTTGATGCCATTACCCTGGTGGTTCACCCGGACAATACTTGGGTCGATCGCCTGACGGTGGAAGAGTTAAAGAAAATTTGGGAACCCACGGCCCAAGGTAAAATTTCCAAATGGAATCAGGTCCGGTCCTCTTGGCCAGATCGCCCCCTGACCTTATTCGGCCCAGGCACAGACTCCGGGACCTTTGACTATTTCACCGAGGCGATCGTCGGGGAAACCGATGCCAGTCGCAATGACTATACCGCCAGTGAGGATGATGATGAACTGGTTGAGGGCGTGCGTCGGGACCCCAATGCCCTGGGTTATTTCGGCTATGCCTACTATGAAGCACAGCGCGAAGGACTCAAGGCAGTCGCCCTGGATCATGGCACAGGTCCAATTATGCCCTCTCGGGAAACAGTAGAAAACGCTGAATATCAGCCCCTTTCCCGTCCCCTGTTTATTTATGTGAATGCCGACGCCGCCCAGAAAAATCCAGCACTTCAGGCTTTTGTCGAATTTTACCTAGAGCAGGCCCCGGAACTGGTCCCTAACGTCGGTTACATCCCTCTGCCGGAAGAAGGCTACCGTTTGGCCTACATCCATTTTCACAGACATAAGGTGGGGACTGTCTTTGATGGCAAAGCTGCCTTTGATTTAACCATTGGCGAATTGCTGACCAAACAAGCCAAGTTTTAAGGTCAGCCGGTTGACCCATCTCTCCTTGCTCATATCAAGTTTTGTTGAAATAACTTGACCCATCAACTTTTTTTGATGTAGAATCGAAAGCGATTTAGAGACTGTAAGGACGAGGGAAATTGTTGTGAATGAGGCCAACGAGCATTTGAGGCAGCCTGTACAAGCGGGTGGCAAACTGAGTATTTTTGAGCGATACCTGACCCTGTGGGTTTTTCTGTGCATTATTGCCGGGATTATCCTGGGTAAATTGTTTCCCGGTGTCGCGGTTACCCTAGATGCCATGAGCATCTATCAGGTGTCTATTCCGATCGCCATCTGCCTGTTTTTCATGATGTATCCCATCATGGTGAAAATCGATTTCACCCAAGCAGCCAATGCAGTTAGGGCACCGAAACCTGTATTGCTGACCTTAATTGTGAATTGGTTAATTAAACCCTTCACAATGGTGGCTTTTGCTCAATTTTTCTTGGGTTGGTTATTTCGTCCCTTGATTGTGGGAACGGAAATTATTAACAACGAGACCATTGATATCGCGAGTTCTTACATTGCCGGAACCATACTGTTAGGAATTGCGCCCTGTACGGCGATGGTGCTGATGTGGGGATATCTCTCCTTTAGTAATCAGGGACATACTTTGGTAATGGTGGCGATTAACTCCCTAGCCATGCTATTTTTGTATGCACCTCTGGGAAGATGGTTATTGGCGGCCAATGATTTAACCGTTCCCTGGCAAACCATTGTGTTATCGGTGCTGATTTATGTGGGATTGCCTTTGGCGGCGGGAATGTACAGCCGATATTGGATCTTGAAAAATAAAGGTCGTCAGTGGTTTGAACGGGAATTCTTGAAATATTTGACGCCAATTTCGATTACGGCATTGCTGATTACTTTGGTGTTGCTGTTTTCATTTAAGGGGGATTTAATTGTTAACAATCCGCTGCATATTTTATTGATTGCTGTTCCGCTGTTTATTCAGACCAATTTTATCTTTTTAATCACCTATGTGGCGGGATTAAAAATGAATATCGCTTATGAAGATGCGGCTCCGGCGGCGTTAATTGGGGCGAGTAATCATTTTGAAGTTGCCATTGCCACAGCGGTGATGCTGTTTGGCTTAAATTCCGGTGCAGCACTGGCAACCGTAGTCGGGGTGTTAATCGAAGTGCCGGTGATGTTAATGCTGGTGGAAATTTGTAAGAAAACGGCGAACTGGTTTCCCCGAGAACCGGAGAAAGCCACCTTACGCGACCCCCGTTGTTTTCCGAGTTTGAGATAAGTTCGAGCAGAGTTTGGCAAAGTTAAAAGAGAAAAATCATGACGAAGAAAGTAATGTTTGTTTGTAAGCGCAATTCCTGCCGATCGCAAATGGCGGAAGGATTTGCGAAGACTCTGGGTGAGGGAAAAATTGAAGTCACCAGTTCAGGGTTAGAATCCAGTCGAGTCCATCCCACTGCGGTTGAAGTGATGGAGGAAATTGGGGTAGATATTACCAATCAAACCTCGGATCCGTTGAGTGATTTTCAGGCAGAGGATTATGATGCGGTGATTTCCCTGTGTGGTTGTGGGGTGAATTTACCTGAAGCGTGGGTATTGCGCGAGGTGTTTGAGGATTGGGAATTGGAAGACCCTGATGGGAAACCGTTGGAGACATTTCGGGCGGTGCGCGATGAGATTAAAGCGCGGGTGAGTAAACTGATAGAGGCGATCGCCACAGAAGTTCCGGCATAAAGCGAGGGTCCCGAGAGAGTTGAAAAATGAATAGAGGCGATCGCCAGGTTGACAGCAACAGGGCGATCGCTTTCCTTGGTCTGAAAACGACCAATAACCAATAACCAATGACCAATAACCAATAACCAATGACCAATGACCAAGGACCAATGACCTCCTAAGTCATGGATTGCCTAAATTTGTTGTCAAATTGGATACTTTTTTTTAGAGCCAAACCCCTGTGAGCAGAGGAATGAGATAGAATTGCAAGGCACCGGGGAAAAATTTCAGGGGGGAGACTTTAACGCCTATTAACCCAATCTTTACCCTGAAGCGGTATTCTGCAATCGTGATCGTCACAAAACTAGCCAAACCTACCCATTCACATCATGCATTTACCCAATCCCATTAAACCGGCTCGAATGGCGTTTTCCCTGTCTGTTATGGCACTGACCTTGGGGATCGGGGCTTGCCAGGGACCCACTGCAGAGAATACCGTGACCTCAGAGGGGGGGACGGGCAAACTCGCCTTAACCGAATCCGTCAACTTAACAGGTGCCGGAGCGACTTTTCCCGCGCCGATTTACCAACGTTGGTTTCAGGAATTTAATCAGGTAAATCCTCAAGTTCGCACCAATTATCAATCCGTTGGCAGCGGTGCTGGCGTCCAGCAGTTTTCTTCAGGCACCGTCGATTTTGGGGCCAGCGACGTAGCCATGACGGATGAAGAGATCCAAGCGATGAACCGGGAGGTTCTGATGCTACCGATGACCGCTGGTGGCATCGTCTTGGCTTATAATTTGCCTGGAGTGGAAACCGGGCTGAAGCTTCCTCGGGAAGTCTATGTGGATATTTTGATGGGTGAGATTACCCAATGGAATGACCCGCGCATCGCCGCAGCGAATCCCGGTGTGAACTTACCCGATCAAGCGATCACCGTGGTTTATCGTTCCGATGGAAGTGGAACCACGGGAGTGTTTACCAAACATCTCTCCGAGATTAGTGAAAAGTGGAAAGAGGGCGTCGGTGAAGGGAAAACCGTAGAATGGCCGACGGGAATTGGCGGAAAAGGGAACGAAGGGGTTACTGCTGCGATTCAACAAACCGCAGGTTCGATCGGCTATGTTGAGTATGGCTACGCCAAAAACAACAATATCCCGATGGCGGCTTTAGAAAACCAATCCGGCAATTTTATTGCTCCGAGCGATGAAGCCGCGAGTAAAACCCTGGCAGCCGTAGAACTGCCGGATAATCTCCGGGCTTTTATTGTTGATCCCGAAGGTGCTGAATCTTATCCCATTGTTACCTATACTTGGCTGCTGGCTTACGAAGACTATTCCGATCCCGAAAAAGCTAAAGCCCTCGAAGCAGTGATTGAGTACGGATTGAATGAAGGACAACTGCGGGCCGCCGAATTAGGTTACGTTCCGCTCCCGCTGAATGTCAGACAGAAAGTGGCCGCCCAAGCGAATGTGATTAGCCCTGACTATGAAATTGAAGTGACCGAATAGCCGTCCGGTTTTGGTATTCGAGGAGATAGCAAGCGGATTGGACTGCTTGCTATCGTTCTAGCCTGCTATTTTTCTATAATCGAAGGCGATAGCGTAAATCGCTTAATCTATTTTAAGTAATGAGTAAACTAGCTGAAACTATGGATATGGACGAGGAAAGAGCGATTCAACCTCGCCAACAACAAGAGCGCGTGATGGATAGCGGGTTTTTCTGGGTCACGCGGATTTTTGCCTTTGCGATCGCCGGGATTTTGGTCTGGATGGCGATCGAGGTGGCGATCAAGGCGGTGCCTGCGATTCAAGCCTTTGGATTGAATTTTTTGACCTCAAGCTCCTGGAATCCAGTTCGGGATGAGTATGGGGTCTGGCCGATGATTTATGGGACCCTGGTCTCGTCAGCCCTCGGTCTAATGTTTGCGGTTCCCCTGGGCGTAGGGACTGCCATCTTTTTGAGTGAAGATTTTCTGCCCAAATCAGTCCAGACCGTTCTGGTGTTTATGGTGGAATTGTTAGCCGCCATTCCCAGCGTGGTGTATGGGTTATGGGGAATTTTTGTACTCATTCCCTTCCTACAACCGATTGGGGTTTTTCTGCATAATACCCTGGGCTTTTTGCCAATTTTTTCCACAAGTCCAGTGGGACCGGGGATGTTACCCGCCGGGATCATTTTAACGATTATGATTTTGCCGATTATTACGGCAATCTCTCGGGACTCGTTGGCATCGCTGCCACCGGAGTTGCGGCAGGCATCTCTTGGGTTAGGGGCGACAAGGTGGGAAACGATTATTCGAGTTTTAATTCCAGCGGCATTTTCGGGAATTGTGGGCGGGATCATGTTGGGATTGGGCCGTGCGATGGGAGAAACGATGGCCGTTACCATGATTATTGGGAATTCTAACGACATGAACTTCTCTCTGCTGGCTCCGGCAAATACGATCTCCTCCTTGTTGGCGAATCAGTTTGCTGAAGCCTCTGGGTTACAAGTTTCGGCTTTGATGTATGCCGGGTTGGTTTTATTCTTGCTGACTTTAGTGGTGAATATTTGTGCCGAGCTAATTGTTCGGAAAGTTAAGAAGTTTTAGTCATTAGTCATTGGTCATTAGGATGGCTGAATAATCAAGACAAACCACAAAGGACAAATGACAAATGACAAATCACAGTTGTTTAGGGGTGCAATACCCAGTCTGATATGTCACAGCCTTTTTCAAGTCATAACGACGATTTGTACAACGCTACCCCAGACGGGGAGCAGCTAATGCGGAACTATAAAAGTCCGCGATCGCTGTTTGTCTGGGTGATGACTCTGTTATCCGGTGCTTGTTTAGTGCTCACTCTGATTCCGTTATTTGCGGTGATGATTTATGTGACCATTAAAGGGTTTAACCGGCTGAATTTGGATTTGTTTACCCAACTTCCGCCTTCAGCAGGGATGCAAGGAGGCGGGATTGCCAATGCGATCGCCGGGACTCTGATGATGGTGGGGATCGCCGTTGCCATTAGCGTTCCGATTGGAGTGTTTGGAGCAGTTTACTTGTCCGAGTTTAGTTCCGTTCAGGTCGCCCGATGGATTCGCTTTGCCACCAATGTCCTGAGTGGGGTTCCCTCGATTATTGTGGGGATTTTTGCTTACGGTATCATTGTATTGGCGACCAAACAGTTCTCGGCTTTTGCAGGGGGGGTGGCCCTCTCGGTTCTGATGTTACCGATTGTCGTCAGAACCACCGATGAAGCCCTGCAAATCGTTCCTCCTGATGTGCGATGGGCGTCAGTGGGGGTGGGAGCCTCCAACCATCAAACCGTCTTGAGGGTGGTGCTACCAGCAGCGTTACCTGCTATTATCACAGGACTAACCCTGGCGATCGCCCGGGCTGCGGGAGAAACGGCTCCCTTAATTTTCACGGCTCTCTTTACCTTTTTCTGGCCCCAAGGTTTGTTTGAACCAGCCCCCTCTCTAGCGGTGTTGGTTTATAACTTTGCCTCGGTTCCCTACGCTAGTCAACAAGAACTGGCTTGGGCTGCCTCATTGATTTTAGTGTTGTTGGTTCTACTCACTAGCATTTTGGCTCGCTGGGCCACTCGGAAAAGCATTTATTAAAGACAATGCTTGAGGTTCAAAATGCTACCGGCAAAATTTAAAGTTCTTAACGATCTTAAACTTTCAGAAAACTGTATGATAAGATACAGCGCTCTGCTTGAGAGTAGGATTGTCGAAGTTTAATTTTTTTCCAGTGTAGACCGATCGCCAAAGCAGTTGTGACCGTTGCGATCGCACTTCCTTCTTAAAAATTCACTTCCGAGCTGCTGCAACTCTGGTCAGAGGATGTGAGCGGTTGGAGTTCGGTAGTTTGTCAACCCTAGGCTGTTGGCGCTCGATCGCATAAAAGTGGGACACACAACTGCACTCAAGTTGAAATATCTAGTAAAAGTCAAGGTGGATTTTTATGCCTTTCGATCGGCAAATAGCCAATCATCAGTACCAAACTGAACCCCAAACAGAAGCAATTCTGCGGACGGACAATCTGAACGTTTATTACGGAGAAACTCTCGCCCTCAAAGGGGTGAACTTGGATATCCCGAAAAAACAAATTACCGGATTTATTGGACCTTCGGGATGTGGTAAAAGTACCTTACTCCGCTGCTTCAACCGTCTCAACGATTTGATTAGTGGATTCCGGATTCAGGGAAAATGTTCCTACTACAATCAAGACCTCTACGATAAAAAAATTGACCCAGTAGAGGTCCGTCGGCGCATTGGAATGGTGTTCCAGAAACCGAATCCTTTCCCCAAATCCATTTATGACAATATCGCTTATGGAGCGCGAGTCAATCGGTATAAAGGGAATCTGGATGAATTGGTGGAAACTTCATTGCGTCGCGCCGCTTTATGGGATGAAGTGAAAGATAAATTAAAGTCCAATGGTTTATCTTTATCCGGGGGTCAACAGCAACGGCTATGTATCGCCCGGGCGATCGCCATTAATCCCGAAATCGTCCTCATGGACGAACCCTGCGCCTCCCTCGACCCCATCTCAACGATGAAAGTCGAAGAGTTAATGCAGGAACTCAAAGAAAACTACACCATTGTGATTGTTACCCACAATATGCAGCAAGCCTCGCGCTCTTGCGATTATACCGCCTTTTTCAATGCTCAAGCCACCGAAGATGGGAAGCGCTTTGGCTATCTCGTTGAGTATGATAAAACGGAAAATATTTTCCAAAATCCCCAGCAAGAAGCGACTCTAGAGTATGTGAGCGGACGATTCGGTTAAAGGGCCAAGTTCTGAATCGTTGAATGGGGGTTTTGGACTGAATGATTCAAGATTCCCCCAACCGAGGCGATCGCTGAGTTCAACCTTCTCTAAGGGTTCGAGTATCGAGACTCGTACCGCTCCATCTCTCCTTGACCAATCCTTAAAGGGTCAGGAGTTTTTTATTGTTATTTTTCCCTGGAAAGGGAGGTGCGAGGGAGAGGTATTTGATGTCTAACCCTGCATACAGAATCAGGATCTATCCCCATTGGCAAATGCCATCAAATAGGGGCAGTTCATGTGCTGACTGCCCCTACAAAATTACCGTTTATAGCGTTCCTGAACATGAATTTGAGGGGGTTCAGCTTTCCTCAAACACATATCCAAACATTCTACAACTTCCACTAAATTCATGTAGGCATCAGCCGCTTCAACTAAATTGTTGATATTCTCTTTGCTGGCATCGTCCATATCATCGCTCAAGGGTTTATGAATTAACCGGCGATCGAGGGGAAATTGTAAACGCGCATAGCGAGATTTATCTCCAATCACATAATCCGTGATATAATGATAAACTTCACAAGGTGCATCGGTCATCACTTTAACCACGCGCCCGCCCCAAATCCATTGCAAAGTCCCCCAAGAGCGAGCTTGTTCCCAGGGAATCACCCGAGTTGCTGCACCTGTTCCAATGGAAATCACTTCCAAATCTTCTAAGCGATGACCCAGGCGAATCGCTTCAGCGACAGCGCAAGCGGTGGGATTATTCGCCGCTAAACCGCCATCAATGGCCGACATCACCTCACCATCAACGACTAATCGGTGTGCCGGAAAGAAGGTGGGAGCAGAAGCCGAACACAGGCAAGCTTCCCAGACGGGAACATTGGCAAATTTCTCTTTCCAGCTTTTAAAAATAATGGGCGATCGGCCAATGGTATCGTAACTGGTAATTAATAACTTGGTTGCATTAATCTCGGACAACCGTTTATTGCCCAATAAATCTTTGAGCATTCGGATCAGTCCATCTTCGGAAAACTTCGGGGCTGAAGGGCCATGCTTCAAGAGTAAGGGGAGTCGCTTGAGGGTCCACCGGCTTTTGTAGGGAAAGACTTTTTTAGACTTTTTCCGGTAAAGTTGGACAATTTTCTCGCAGGGAATTCCCATCGCGATCGCAGCACCCACCATTGATCCCGTAGAAGTTCCCGCAATTAAATCAAAATGATCTCGTAACGGCAACTCCAGTCGTTCTTCAATCCGTTGCAACATTCGCGCCGCTAATACACCACGAATTCCGCCACCATCGATGCTCAGTATCCGATAAGTCATCGTAACTACTCCTGATATTTGAATTGGGGATAAGGGGTAAAAGGGTTAAGAGATTTTACCCCGTCTCGGTGGGGTTGCCTCGTCTTATGTTCCTTTGTTGATGATTCTGTTCCTTGACCCTAATAGCTACTGTACTAACTCTGTAGAAGAAATCCGGAAGATTTCCAGATTCGGTCCCCTGAATTTGGGGGGAATTTTTGCAGTTACAGACAATCCCTGCGATCGCCTCCGACCCCCACCCCTAAGCTGGAACCCTTGCTCTAGGGGCTGTTTTATGGTAATAACAGACAGGGGTTATCCCCTTTGGGGGTCTTTTTTTGGGGATAACCCTTCCCAACATTATTTGTTTTGTTATTTCATTGGTCAGTTTAGGAGTGTACTGTGGAATCCTTTCAACCTTGGTTATCGTATGTGGGAATTGGAGTCGGTGTAATCCTCGGGGGAATAGTGCTGATTTGGATTAGCGTTTCCCTGATTATTTTTTCCAAAACTAAAGGATTACCCCAGGCGATCGGGGTCTTTTTTACTCAAATTGGCCAAGGGGATATCAATGGGGCCTATCAGTCCACTAGCGATCGCTTTAAAAGCAAAACCTCTAAACAACAATTTGCTAAATTCATCAAAACCCACAAACTGAATCAGTATCAGCGCACTACCATGTCAATTCCCACGACTGAGGGGGAAGTTCACTGTCTGGATGTCACCGTGATTTCTAAAACAGGTCGGGAAGTGCCGGTGCAAATGAGACTGGTTAAACAAGAGAAAGTTTGGGTGGTTGATGATTTAACCTATCAATATAATAACCCCAAAAAATCTCCCGCTGCTGCCAAGAAATAATCGGAAAAGCCCACACCCTAAAGGGTGGAGGCTCACAGGACGAAGCCCGCCTGCGCGGGCTATAGCAGTCCTAAATCAGTTGTGTCATGGATCCAAACCTGAGTGAGAGCCTTGGGAGTGCGGTAAGCGCAGCTATGCCGTAGGCTTTGCATCTTGCTCGCTATCTTTGTTACAAGTCATTTAGGATTGCTATAGTAAAGTTTTGTTAGTTCCTTAACGATCGCATTTGGATGATTTATTTGTTGGAATCTCCTAAATCGATGAAGCAATTCTCCCCTGGGCAAGTTCTTCTATCACTCGTTCTAAACCGGATACCACTCGGGCAAGGCGATCGTAATTGACTTGATCCGGGGTGTCTTGCAGGGTGTGATAAAAGGGATAGCGAAATGGGGCGGTATCCGTGACCATTAGGGCGGGATAATCAAACTGCCAAAATGACCAATGATCGGACCAACCCGCCCCGGGTGTTCCTCCTGGCATTGCTGCACCTTCTGAGGGAAATTGGGTATGACTGCGGAAGGAACCGATGACCTCTCGCAAGAAATTTCCCGAGGGGAGATTGCTGACAAAGGTAATAAAATTGCCGGTAATGGGATAAACTAAGTTTAATAATCCCAGGGGATACTTTTGAGAACCGGGCTGGTCAGAATAGTAGCCCATTGTTTCTAAACTCAGCATTCCCACAATTTTTTCCTGGCGATCGCGACATCGTTTTGCATAGACAAAACTGCCCATATTTTCAGTCCAAAAAAACGGCGGTTCCTCATTGGTAAAGGCCACAAATCGTAGAGTGCGCGCCGTTGGTTTGTCTGCAAATTCCCGGGCTAGGGCTAAGACGGCTGCGGTTCCACTGCCATTATCATTGGCTCCTGGAGACCCCACCACCGAATCATAATGAGCGCCAATAATGATAATTTCCTCGGGCTTTTCCCTGCCTATTTTCTCAACCTCTAAGTTATGAAACTGCTGCCCATTCACTTCATAAGTTTGTCGTTTCGGTTCATAACCCGCAGCGGTAAATTCCCCTTCTATCCAATCCGCAACCGCTTCTAATTGATTGTAGAAAAAATAGTTATGTTCGCCAATTTCCTCTCCTGAAATCTTTTCGATAGATTGGCGCAGTTCCACTTGCAAGGCTTGTTCGCGTTCAGTTAAGGCGGGTAAGTCTCCCACATAACTTTTTCCGGGCATATTAATCACGGTGTTCCAGCCGAATGTTAGTAAAAAAATCACGATGAGTGATAACACTGCTACTCGAATGAGAGCAGCTTTTGTGAATACTTTCATAGGGTATTATAAGAGGTTAAGTATGCAATTTTGTGTGAAATTTTGATTATTTTTAGCGTTTCTACATTACCCCGAAATGTAGAGGCGATTCTCGAATCGCCTCTACATTATTTTAAAGAAGGGAAAACCTGTTTTTTCTTCCCCTGCTTAAAATTAGGCTAAATTGCGATGGATGAAGGGTTTCGCCTCGGGACCGGAATAGGTTGCCACCACTTGACCATTCCCGACTAATTGATATTTGTAAGTGACTAATCCTTCCAGTCCAACGGGACCTCGGGGTGGCATTTTTTGGGTACTAATTCCCACTTCCGCCCCGAAACCATAGCGGAATCCATCAGCAAAACGGGTGGAACAATTATGGAAGACTCCGGCAGAGGCAACTTGAGAGAGAAACAGATCCGCAGTGGATTGTTCTTCGGTGACGATCGCATCTGTATGACCGGATCCATAAGTATTGATATGAGAAATTGCCTCTTCTAGGAAATGGACCACTTTAATTGATAAAATCAAGTCCGTATATTCCGTTTTCCAATCCTCCTCTGTTGCCGGTTCCCAATCCTTCAGATTCGGGCTATTTTTCAGGATATCTTGACTTTTCTGATCCAACCGTAATTGCACCTGACGCCCTTGGAGTGCAGCGGCAACTTGGGGTAAAAATTCCGGGGCGACTGCCTCATGAACCAGCAAGGTTTCGATCGCATTACAAGCTGCCGGATACTGAGTTTTAGAATCAACGGCGATCGTCACCGCTTTTTCAATGTCTGCCGAAGCATCCACATACAAATGACAAATCCCCTCCGCATGACCCAGGACCGGAATGCGTGTATTGTCCTGAACAAACCGCACAAACTCATTCGACCCTCTCGGGACAATTAAATCTACAAAATCATCTAATTTTAATAACGCTAACGTTTCTTCCCTCGTCGTTAGCAACTGCACCACATCCGGGTCAACCTCCGTCTGGGCCAACCCTTGGCGAATTGCTTTAACAATGGCTGCACAAGAATGATTCGCCTCTTTTCCTCCTTTTAAAATCACCCCATTCCCAGATTTAATCGCCAGGGCGGAAATTTGAATTGCCGCCTCGGGACGGGCTTCAAAAATTACTGCAACCACCCCTAATGGTGCAGAAACTCGCTTGAGAATTAAGCCTTCATCTAATTCCCGATGAAGCTGAATTTCACCCACCGGGTCCGGGAGTTTGCCCACATCTCGGACTCCGGCAATGGTTGCCTCTAATTTGGTCCGGTCCATTTTCAAGCGGTTGTAAAGGGGTGTGGAAATGCCATCCGCTTGGGCAAATTCACAATCTTTAGCATTGGCGGCAACAATTTCTGCGGCAGCGGATTGTAAAGATTGGGCGACTGCCTCGATCGCCTGATTTTTGGCCTCCGTAGAAAGTCCCCCCAATTTCCGGGCAGCGATTGCCGTAGATTGAGCAATTGTAACTAGATTTTCCGAACCAATTTGCATGGATGTCATGGTAATTTTATCCGGTAGATTTTCCCGTTAAGACTGTAGTGTTTGACACCAAATATGGTCCTTTGTCCTTTGTCCTTTGTCCTTTGTCCTTTGTCCTTTGGATTACTGAATACTCAACCAATGACCAATGACCAATGACCAATGACCAATGACCAATGACCAACGACCAACGACCAACGACAAAGGACCAATGACAAATGACCAATGACAAAGGACAAAGGACAAAGGACCAACGACCAACGACCAAGGAAAGTTTGACTTTAACCCACGCTCTTAACTTTTTTCATGCTATAGCCAAATCTTTAACTTTTGTGGAGTTTTAGACCAAAAACCCCCAAGCATAGGTTATGACAGAAAGCAGGGAAAACTTTCCCAAGGGCATTGACAAAATTACCAAGCTTTGGGTGTTTAAAACCTGTTCACTGTGTAATCGTGACATGGAGAGTGTTTATGACTGAATCCTCTTTCCCAAAAGCAGGACGTAGCGGGACTACCCGCGTCAAGCTGAACATGACTGGAGTCGGAGGGAATCTCGCCTGGGCTTCCTTAGTGACTATGACCCTCATGTTTGGGATGGTTTTCGTGTTGTGTTTAGGCGTTTCCCTGATTCTCAACAGCGAGAATCCGGTGATGGGCTTAGGAATCGCGATCGCCGGTACCCTCGTCTTTAATATCGCCGCCTTTTTCCTATCCCCTTGGATTATGGATTTAACCCAGCGATGGCTGTATGGGACTCGCTGGATTGACCTCACCGAACTGAATCGCAAGAGTCCCGAATCGGCAGAAATTATCCGGCAGATTTGTGCCGACAAAAAGCTGAAACAACCGCGTTTGGGGATTATCGACGACCAAAACCCCACCGCCTTTACCTATGGGTCTCTCCCCAATAGCGCCCGTTTAGTCGTCAGCGAGGGACTCTTTACCTATCTCGATGATGATGAAGCAGCCACCGTCTACGCCCACGAACTGGGTCACATCGTCCATTGGGACTTTGCGGTGATGACCGTTGCCTCCACCTTAGTTCAGATTACCTATCTGATTTATGTGTTTGCCCGTCGGATGGGACGTGGGGGGGAAAAAGCCAAGGATATCGCCGGTCAAGTGGCAATGGCTGCCTATATCTTTTACATTGTCGGGACCTATTTGCTGCTGTACCTCTCCCGAACTCGGGAATATTTTGCCGATCGCTTTGCCGCAGAAACCACCGGCAATCCCAACGCCCTCTCCCGGGCACTGGTTAAAATTGCCTATGGGTTAGTAGAGGAAGGACAAAAAGCGACCGAACCCAGTCGGTTAGTAGAAGGAACTCGGGCATTAGGCATCTACGACCATAAAGCCGCTACCTCCACAGGCACAACCTACCGAATTTCCAGCAAACCGGACCAAATTGGGCGAGTGTTTCTCTGGGATATGTTTAATCCCTGGGGATGGTGGATGGAGTTGAACTCCACTCACCCCTTAACTGGGAAGCGGGTTCGCGCCTTAAGTACCTACGCCGAACAGTTGGGATTAGACATCGAGTTCGACATGGGGCGGATTATGGGAGAAGGCAAGACTCTGAGTAAGAGCAAATTATACGGCAGTTTTGTCGGGGATTTATTCCTCTATATGGCCCCGATTATTGGCTTGATTGCAGGGGCGGCTGCCTGGTTCTTCTTACCCATACCTGGAGGAGACTTTGCGCTTTTTGCCTATCCCTTACTGGGCTTAGGAATTGGCCTCTTGGTGAAAACCGTTGTCATGTTCCCCAACTTTGATCGCGCCCCAGAAACCGATATTCTCACCTTAATGGCGGACCCCTACGCCAGTCCGTTGCGGGGTAAACCGGCTAAACTCAAAGGCGAACTGATTGGACGGGGAGATGCCGGATATACTTTCGGGTCGGATTTGAAACTGCAAGACCCCAGTGGATTGCTATTTCTGCGTTATGCCTCCCGGTTTGGTCCCATTGGCAATTTCCTGTTTGGCATGAAGAAGGTGAAAAGCCTGATTGGAATGCAGGTTCATACCTTGGGTTGGTTCCGACGGGGCGTGGCCCCCTGGATGGATTTGATCCAGTTAGAAACCCAGAATGAAACCAAGGTGAACAGTTATCATCGCTTCTGGTCCTTTTTGATGAGTGGCGGGATGATCGTCGTCGGAATCGTTTTGCTGTTTATCGTTTAATCTGACTAGACTTGGGATTAGCAAGAGTCTAAAGTTTGTAGAGACGCGACGTCGCGTCTCTATTTGTTTGAAGAGGTTTAAGATGTCATACGAACGGGAAAAACAAGTTGCCATTGATGCGGCGATCGCGGCTGCAAAACTCTGCCAAGCAGTACGCCGGGAAATTCCGGTGGCGATGGAAAAAATCGATAAAAGCCCTGTCACCGTGGCAGATTATGGGTCTCAGGCGTTGATTTGCAGGGCATTGGATGCGGCATTTCCCGAAGATGCGATCGTGGGGGAAGAAGATGCGACGGATCTGCGCAGCAATGCCGAACAACTCCAGAAAGTTACCCATCATGTTCAGTCCCTGGTTCCCGATGCGACGCCGGAACAGGTTGCCGATTGGATCGATCGCGGCAATGGCGAAGTTGGGGGAAGATTTTGGACCCTAGACCCCATTGATGGGACCAAAGGATTTTTGAGACAGGATCAATATGCGGTGGCGATCGCCTTAATTGAAGACAACGAGGTGAAAGTCGGGGTGATGGCTTGTCCCGCCCTCAAGTTAGAATCAGGAGAAGAGGGGGCCTTATTTGTCGCCGTCCGGGGAGAAGGGGCGACAATGCAGGCAATCTCAGGAGGAACCTGGCGATCGCTGCGAGTCGTTGCCGCTGATGATGTGGAAAATATGCGGTTTGTAGAAAGCGTAGAAGCCAGTCACGGCGACCAATCCAGGCAAAATGCCGTCGCTAAAGCCGTCGGATTCACCGCCGAATCCCTGCGAATGGATTCCCAAGCCAAATATGGAATTGTTGCATCGGGACAAGCGGCATTATATATGCGCCTCCCCTCCCCCAAAACCCCGGATTACCGCGAGAATATCTGGGACCACGCCGCAGGGGCGATCGTTGTCGAAGAAGCGGGAGGGCGTGTCACCGATATGCATGGCAATTCTTTACCCTTTGGCATGGGTAAAAAAATGGTCAACAATCAAGGCATCGTAGTCAGCAATGGTACCATTCATGACACGGTATTGAAAGCCTTACAAGACTCATAACTTCTCCAAGTTCGTAGTAACGACTTCAGTCGTTCTCTTTCTCAGTTCGTAGTAACGACTTCAGTCGTTCTCTTTCTCAGTTCGTAGTAACGACTTCAGTCGTTCTCTTTCTCAGTTCGTAGTAACGACTTCAGTCGTTCTCTTTCTCAGTTCGTAGTAGTAACATAGACAAGTTGCTATAACACCACGGTTTTTGGAACCTGTTAGTTCTCGCCATTTACTCAAAAAGCGGTGACATGGAACCCGGAAACGACTGAAGTCGTTACTACGAACATAAGAAACGACTGAAGTCGTTACTACGAACTTAAGAAACGACTGAAGTCGTTACTACGAACTTAAGAAACGACTGAAGTCGTTACTACGAACTTAAGAAACGACTGAAGTCGTTACTACGAACTTAAGAAACGACTGAAG
>NZ_JAMXOT010000250.1 GCF_024220515.1 Oscillatoria sp. HE19RPO | reverse complement strand
AAAAAAAGAGAACGACTGAAGTCGTTACTACGAACAAAAAAAGAGAACGACTGAAGTCGTTACTACGAACAAAAAAAGAGAACGACTGAAGTCGTTACTACGAACAAAAAAAGAGAACGACTGAAGTCGTTACTACGAACTTATGAGAGCGACTGAAGATTGTTGTTTTAGTCGGTTTTAACCGACGTAGGGGCGCTTCGCGAAGCGCCCCTACAGGCCGCCAATCGTTTGAACCCCCGACGGTTGTCGCTGAACAGGTGAGGATGAATAAATCGGATTAAGTTAATAGCGTCTGGGGGTTTGGAGACGATAAAGGACCCCGAAGGTAATGGACAGAAAAATTAAGAGCCAGAGGACACCACTGGAAATTCCGGTCAAAATCCGGAGACCTCTGAGTATCCAGAGGGCTAGAGTTAGGCCAGAAATGGTCCAAAATACTCCTAATGCGATCTGCTTTTGATTCAAAGGTTTAATCTGATGTCAAACTGGACTAAGAAATGAAATTATAGCATATTTTAGGCGCAAATCGTTCAAGGGATGCGATCGCATAACTTGTCCGATTTGCCATAAGATTGGGGGTGGGGTGACGATCGCCCCTGGGAAGTCCGTAGAATCCTCAATTGCCAATTTTTTACCGAAAATCTAAAATCTAAAATCTAAAATCTAAAATCTACACCTGCGATGATGCCAACCCGTCACACCCTGAATTTTCCTGATTTCCAGCTTTCTTATCTGGAATGGAATCGGGGAAAAGAGCCGTTATTGTTGTTGCATGGGTTGGGAGACCATGCGCTGGTTTGGTCGAGTTTAGGGGAATACCTGAGCGATCGCTATCATATTATTGCGCCGGATTTGCGAGGACACGGTTATAGCAGTAAACCTGTGAAGGGTTACACCACCTCAGATGTACTCGGGGATCTCGAAGGATTATTCCAGCATCTCAATTGGCGATCGGCTAATGTTTTGGCTCATTCTTGGAGTGCGAAAATCGCCCCGATTTGGGCGCGATCGCATCCCGATCGCTTTAACAGCATGATTTTGGTGGACCCTATCTTTATCACCAAGATGCCGTCGATCATGAAGCTGAGTTTTCCCATCCTCTATCGGACTTTAGCTTGCCTGAAAATGATGGGACCCTTTCCCAGCTACGAAGCGGCACAGATGCAGGCGCAGCAGTTGGATCAGTACAGCGGGTGGAGTCCCCTGCAACAACAGGTTTTTCAAGAAGGGATTGAGGAAAAACCCAATGGAGAGTGGGGGAGTAAGTTTACGATCGCCGCCCGAGATGGCATTTTTGAGGATGTTCTGCGCGTGGACGGATTAACCGAACCCCTAAGTACCCCGACCCTATTCATTCAACCCGAACAGGGTGTTAATCGCGCCGAATGGCAAATGAAACCTTACAAAACTTATCTCAAAAATCTGACTCTCCATCGGATTCCAGGTAATCACTGGCCGTTTTTAGCGACTGCAGAGACTTTCAATGCGATCGTCGCCGATTTTTTAACCGGGGTTTCTACCCAAAACTTGGGTGATTAGGGACCTGGCCCTGATTGGAGAGTAGACAAATTCCACTGAGAGTTGTTATCACTTGAGGGGTTATACATCTGAGGGGTGTTACCCCACATCTTGACGCTTTACACTTCTACATGAGAATCTGTTCCCCTAAAGCACGGAGAAAATCGTAATGACAGGATCGAATTTAGCCTTTGATTTTACTGGAGTGTCCAGACCCAAGTCAGCAGAGGAAGAGACTCTGCTGAGTCGAACAAATTTAGAGAATGCGACGGCAATCAGACCCACAGAAACTGACCCATTCATGACGGGGATCAGCGATCGAATCGAACTCAACAGCGATCGCCCCTGGGAAGAGACCCTGCGGCAACTGGGTCAAGAACTCCAAGAATGCAGAGAACAGCAAGGACTCTCTCGCGAAGAACTCTACAACTTGACCCATGTCCCCCAGTATCAGATCCGCGCCCTCGAAACCGGGGCGATCGAGAAATTACCCCAAGATATCTACGTCCGAGGGTTTATCCGTCGCCTTGGGGATGCCTTGGGATTAGATGGATCCGCCTTAGCCGATTCTTTACCGGAACGCAATCCCATCGAAACCGTCGTGGGTTCGACAAGACCCTCAAAATTTTCTTTGAGCCTGTCACTGAGCCCGATCCATCTTTACCTGGTCTATGGCGTGATTTTGTTTAGTGCAATTTTGGGTCTATGTTTCCAAAAATCCCACAACACATCTATCTCCCCGTCCAATCCAGCCCTTTCCCAACCCGTTGATGTAAACCCATAAAAAACGCTTAAATCTGGCTAAATCTTGTAAAGGCAGGGATTATTAATTAAACAACGGAACAGCCCTGGGTTATTTAGCCCTAGGGTATTGTCTCAACTCGTAAATTCCAGTCGCGCAATTCCCCCGGAATTGTCCCGTGGCATTGGCGAATCAGATGGGTCTTTGTCCCCTTGGGGATGTAGCCCTGTTGAAGCCACAAGTGGAGGACCAGCCCGCACTTGGGGTCCGGTTCAGACCCAACCCAAGCCGAGAGGAGACTCAAAATAGCTCCGGATTGGCAGATCAAGAATTGGAAACCTGATAGAGATTCAGGCTGGGGTGCCTCTATATTGTACTTAAGAGACTGAAGCATCAGCCTTGAGTGCTCGCGGAAGCGAAAGACGAATCTATCCCAGAGGAAACTTCTGGAGAATCTCAGTTCGTCGTGGGTTTGGTGTAATCGCGCCGATATGCTCTAAAAATACTTCCATAAAATATCCAAGCAGATGAATAATATTTCCACCCCTGTTTTAGGTTTACCTCAGATTGTCCGAGCCATATTATTATCCTGGGGAGCGATCGCCGCTTTAACTCCCACTCCAGCAATGGCGATCGCCTCCCCGGACATTCAACCGGAAACCCAGACCCACAGAGACCTTCCCCCGGGAGGTCTCTCGTTTGTAGAAGGACCTCAATTCACCCCCCCAGAGAGCGTCTTGGCCCTAGAAGCGCCCGAGGAAGGCATCCCCGCCTCCTTAAACCCTGGGGAAAGTCGCCCCCTCCCCCTCTTTTCCCAAAATCAGGAGCCTTTAAGCCCTGATTTATTCGCACAGACGACCGGCAGTTGCGCCGGAGGAATGAGAGTAGAATCCCTCCGAGGGACCGTCACCTTTGAAGGCCGTCCCATTCAAATCGGGGACTGTTTCCAACCGGCGACTGGCATCTGGGCCGCAGGAGAGAACTCCAGCGCTCGTTTGCGATTTGACAACTTTCGGGGCAGCCTAGAAATGGATGAACTCAGCGAGTTTGAGATCGAAAGCCTTGCCGATGGTAATGTCGAGCTATTTGTCCGCCAGGGACAGGTCAGATTTTCCCTGGGACGGTTAACCCGTGATTTGGCAACCGAACTTAATGGAGAGGCGATCGCCCTGAAGACCCTCCCCTTCTCCCTAGAAGACCCCCTGTTAACCCAGGACCGCACCGGAGATTCCCCCTTCAGAGTCCGGACCCCCACCGGAGTCGCCGGAGTGCGCGGCACCTCCTTTGGAGTCGATGTCGGACCCAACGGTCAAACAGGAGTCCGGACCGTTGATGGCAGCGTCAGCGCCAGCGCACTCGGACAAGAAGTCCTGCTCGGTAACGGACAATTTACCGTGATCGCCCCCGGTTTGGGGCCCACTGCGCCCCAACCGATTCCTGCTGCTTCCAAACTTGAATTGCTCGTCACCCAACCCCGGGGTTCCAGTCGAGTTCTCATTCACGGTAAAATTGATAGTCCAGATATCTTGTTGCTCAACGGTGAACCTGTTGCTACCAATCCCGATGGCAGTTTTTCCCTGTTGATACCCAGACCCGTCTCCCGACGACTCCGGTTTGTCGTGCGCGGACCGGCAGTCCGAGAACGAGTCTATTCCATTCCGGTTCAATAAATCATCCGAATTCCTCAAATCTGGATTCCGTTCTATGGAGTTTTTAGGGCATTTTGTGGGATTTCGACAGTGGCTACAAGGTTATTGGAAAACTCATCATCCTTTGTTCCCCGGCGCGATCGCAGCGGCGATCTCCGTGACAATGGGGTTAGGCGGTGCATGGCAACCCCTAGAACGGTTGGGGTATGGGGTGCTGTTTAATCTTCGTCCCGAACTCAAATGGAATCCCCGGATTACGGTGATTGCCATTGATGGCAAGAGTTTGCAGGATTACGGACAGTTCCCCTGGTCTCGCGATCGCTATGTCGAACTCCTGAATGCTCTTAACTCTTCTTCCCCGAGCGCCATTGGGTTTGATATTCTATTTCTGGACCCGAGTCCTCAAGATGAATCCTTTGCTCGCGCAATTCAAGCCAATGGCAAAACGATTCTCGCCAGTGCCGGTCCCGAAGAAGAACCTTTACCCGTTTTAAAGGATGCAGCAGCGGCGATCGGTCATATTCTTCATGAACCAGATAGTGATGGCATCAGCCGTCAAGGAACAGTTTGGTTTAATGGAATACCGACCTTGAGTTTAGCCCTGCTGCAAGTTTCGGAACATCAAAATCCTGAGACATTATTCAATCAAATTCCACCCCAGGCCATTGTTAAGCCTTATCCAGAGTTTGACTTTCAAAATGTCTGGATTAATTGGCCGGGAAGAATTCAGCAAGTCCCGACTTATTCATTCGTGGATGTGGTCGAGGGTCGCGTTTCTCCAGATGCTTTTGAGAATCAACTGGTCTTAGTTGGGTTTGTCGCCACCGGCATTGACCGCAAAATTTCGCCCCTTCAGCCGATTACCGGGGTCTATGTCCATGCAGCAATTTTGGATAATGGGTTAGAGGGACGATTTTTAAAACGGATTCCCTCAGTTATAACGGGGTTGATTTTAATTGGGATTAGTTTATCCATGAGTTGGCTGTGGAGCGATCGCGCTCTAATGCGCTTCGGATTGGCACAACTTCAGATTGCAGCAGCATTGGGGTTTCCTCTAGCTTGGTTGGCTATCGCTTTAGCTGCTTTTACTTGGGGAAATTGGTGGATTCCCGTTGCTGCACCCATCGGCACCATGCTGTTAGCGGGAATCATCGTCCAACTGCGCGATCGCTACGAAAAACAACAGCTTATGCAGCTTTTTGCCAAACAAATTTCGCCCCAAATGGCTCGGTTAGTTTGGGACCGTCGGGATGAAATTTTTGACCAGGGAGATTTACCGCCTCAAGAATTGATTGCGACGGTTTTATTCATGGATATTCGGAGTTTTACCACCATCTCTGAAAGTTTACCTCCTCGGGAGTTACTCTCCTGGCTGAATGATTATTTGGATGCGATGTCTGAATGTATTATGGAGCATGGGGGAGTGATTGATAAATATATTGGGGATGCCATTATGGCGGTGTTTGGTCTGCCTTTTCCTCGCCAAACTCCCGAGGAGATTCAGGCGGATGCCAGAAATGCGATCGCCGCTTGTTTGGCAATGGATGGGAGGCTAAAAGAACTCAATCTACGGATGAAAGCGGAAGGAAAACCGTTGATTCAAGTGGGGATGGGAATTCATACAGGTCCGCTGATTGCCGGGAGTGTCGGCGGCAAACAACGGGCGAATTATTCAGCGATCGGGGATACGGTGAATGTGGCGGCACGAGTAGAACCCCTGAATAAAGAGATTGTTGCTCATAATCTCTATCACCTGTTGGTCACTGAAGAAACCTATAATTATGTTTGCGATCGCTATCAAGGGGTTCAAGTGACTGAAATTCACCTGCGCGGTAAACAGCAGGAGACAGTTATTTACTCAATTTTGGGGGAACGAACCGATGAAGATTCCCCCAATCCCTCGGTTTAATTATCAGATTTAGCCACAGTCCTAAATTCTCAATTAAAAAACAATCCCACAACTTACCACGCAACGGCTGTGTTATGGGATCTACGATGACAAACCTCACAACTCAAGGATGTCCTGACCCGAAGCAAGAGAAGGACGGGTTTGCCATTGCTTGATTTGCGACTCTTCTATCCACGGGATTTAGAAGGATGGGTTCCTGCTGAAGGTTTGTTTGTCGTTTTAGGATGATTGCCTTCTAAGTTGGGTTTTCGGTCCTGGATATTCGAGTGACAGCAAGGTTTAGAGTCAGGTAAATTAGATTTTTTCTTGGATTTCTTGGGGTTTAAGACTTCAATCGTGAACAGAATAAACAAGACGGAAAAAACAAATATAGCCATGATATTTTAATCTTAAACTAAAGAAACAGGGGAAGTTAAGCATCAAAAGTCTATTTAAAATAATTATTTTAAATACTTTATTTGCTTTGTGTGATGCAATTGAAAGCGTTAAATCAGCCTATTATCTTATCGATTAAAGGCTGAAATACGGGTTTTAATGAATTCTGAATTGAATGGATAGCCAGTTTTAAAAACCTTGCCAAACCCGTAATTTAAGACAAAACTGGAAATGGGTAGAGGTTCCACGACATATCACCGATTGGTCATTGCTACATTTATACTCACAAGTTTGGAAAAGTTTACTTAGCATTTAATATCTTTCAGGCTAAATACGGGTTATCCGGACAACCTGGGTTTTTTGGTGTTTTACAGCATCGGTGGGTTCATCCCAGAACCAGGGGTTCTATGCCTACCTGATGAATATCTGTCCAAATTTTGGGGTTTTGACCCCATTTCTCAGGGGAAAGTTTTTCTTGAGTCTGGATACCCTCTGGACTAGGTTGGGATTTGAGACCCCGATGAAATTTGGGTAAAGTCAAGCGGAAATTTTCATGAAAATCGATTGATTTTTTCAATGAGTTTTAAAGTTTTATGCAGAAATTATAGAGAGGTTTTAAACATTAAAAATAGTTAAAATTTTCCCCGACTATTGTAATCACTAAATACGAGTTAAACGGGCAAAAAATTGGGAGAAATCCCCCGAGTTGCGGAGGAAGGGGCCTTCGGCCAAACTAAGGCGGAGTCTGACCTTTTGCCCGGTTCCAGGGTTCAGCCCGGGTTGAAATTAATGTTATATAGGATACCCCGATAATCAAAACCCGGTTAATGGAAGAAAATTCGGGTCATTCAAAAATAATGGGCAATATTCCTGATAGAGAAAGCCGAAAGCTGAACATTGTTTGCACTGATACCTGAATAAGCTCCTAGTTTGGCTAGAAACCCCGGTCTCAGCAGTGAGTAGTTTTACTGCTGATGAGTGGTGCATCCCCCATCGAAGGCATAGCGCGATCGCCCAACGGACCGATGGCATCCAATCGAACCTGACTCGATTCGACTCGCCCAAAGGGTCAAGCGAACAGCTACAACGATTTGATGCCAGAGAGTTGGAGAGATTGTGGGGGCCTCTAACCAAGCGATCGGGTCGATTCTAAACCTCTGTGAAACTCAAGGTCAAGGTGGAAATTCTTTCTATGCAGAGAGTCGCGTCAATGCCCATATTAGAAACCTTATTAGCCGATCGCTATCAAATTGTTAAAGTTTTAAATGCCGATGGGGTCGGCAACACCTACATTGCTAAAGATACAAAAAACCCAGACCATCCTAAATGTTTCATCAAGCAGCTTAATCTAGCCACCCCTAATCCCCATTGTCTCAAATCAGCGCAACACTTATTTGGGATTGAAGCTAAAACTCTGAAACAACTGGGAAATCACGACTGCATTCCCCGACTGTTGCACTGTTTCACCGAAGCTGATTCCTCCTATTTAGTTCAGGAATGGATTGAAGGGGTTAAACTCCGTCACCTGCTACCCATCGGCAAACGCTGTAGCAAGCGATGGAGTGAAAGCGCTTGTTTGGAGTTTCTCAAAGAAGGCTTATCTCTGCTTCATTTCATCCACCAAAACGGGTTTATTCATGGCAATATCGCCCCGGATAAATTAATTAAACGCGCCGATGATGGAAAATTCGCCCTCGTAGACTTTGCCAGTGTCCAACGGATTCGAGACGAAAATATTCCGGGATATAGACAAGCTTCGATCGCCTTGCCGATCGCCACCTTTGGCTATTTACCCCCGGAACAACTCACGGGAAACTCCCGTCCCAACAGTGATATATATGCCTTGGGCTTACTTGCAATTCAAGCCTTAACGGGACTGCATCCGGCAGACTTAGAAGTGAACTCCCACACGGGAGAAATTGATTGGCATTCAGATGCGATCGCGCCAGTGGGTTCGGCGTTGGTTGCTCTGTTAAGCAAAATGGTGCGCTATCACTGCAAACATCGTTACCAGTCTGCCACCGAAGCTCTGAATGAATTGCAACTTCTCCAGTTTTCTGAGTCTCATCCCATCAATCTCTACCCGATAGAAATTCAATCCATACCCACCCCTGAGACAAGAGAAGAAACTCAGGACACTGCCGCCATCCCAGAGATAGAAGTTGCGATCGCGGCTCAAATTCCCGTAACCCTAACCTCTACAGCAACACCCAATCCGATGGAACAGAGTGATGCGATGGATAGAGTCTCCCCCATCTCCCCCATCTCCCCCATCTCCCCGATCTCCCCGATCTCCCCGATCTCCCCGATCTCCCCGATCTCCCCCATCTCCCCTGTAGATCCATCGACTGAAGCGATAACGGTTCCTAATCAACCTTTAGAAATGGAATCTATGTCGTCTACCGAAATGAATGGGACGCCAGATTCCGTCGTTGCTCAATCCTCACTCTCACCCCAACCGATCCCCTCGAAAAAGGGGAGTAGTCTTAAGGGTTCTAATATTCTGCTTCTGGGAATGTGGAGTGGGTTTGCGGTGAATTCCCTGGTGATTACAGGGGGTTTAACTTCGCTGTTTTATTTTTCCACCGCCGATGATGGGCCGAAAGTTTTAACCCAGGCGGCTGTAGAATATCATGCCGGGGAGTATGACAAAGCGATCGCCCTGGCTGAGTCGATTCCCAACTTTAGTGAGGCTTATGGTGAAGCTCGCACTAACCTGGACCGTTGGCGAGTAGACTGGGAAAAAGCTCAGAGCCAATTCCCGATAGTAGAAAAAGCCTATCAGGAACAGCAGTGGGTCGAAGTGATCCAAGCTGCCGCCCCAATTCCTGAGATTGCCTATTGGCAGGATAAAATTACTCCCTGGGTGGAGGAAGCGACGGTGCAAGTTGCACCGCAAACGCCGGAATGGTTGGAAGCTGCTTATGCCAAGGGGGGAGAAAGAGATTTTAAGGGGGCCTTAGAATTACTCAGGAAGATTCCCCCAGGGACTCCGGCTTATGAGGAAGCGGTTTCTAAAATTCCCGAGTATGAAGAAAGTTATCGGATCCGCCTCGAAGCGGAAGCGCATCAGTTAGTAACCGAAGCTTACCAAGCGGCGATCGCCAAAGATTTTGCTAAGGCGATTCAGTTGCTCGAAAAGATTCCCTCGGGGACGCCGACTTATGCCAAGGTGCAAGAGAAGATTAGAGAATATCGCGACAAGCAGCGGATTAAGGGGAATTCACTGTTACAGGAAGCCTATCAACGGGCGCGCAAGCAGGATTTTAAGGGAGCGATCGAGATTCTCAAACAGATTCCTCGGGATACCCCGGCTTATGCGATCGCCCAAACCAAGCAGGTGGAATATGCTCAAAAGCAGCGCAATCGGCGTCACCGGGCATCGGTGAATGGGGTCAATGGGGCGACGGATGCTCCGGTTCAAGTCGTCGGGATGTCTGTGGATCGGCAACTGGGCGATCGCACCGCCGTCAGTTTTCTCGGGGAGGTGTCCCCAGGGTTCAATCCGGGGGATTTGTTACAAGAGATTTCTTGAATGGGGTTGAGCGCTTGAGGTAGGGGTTCGGTGAGGGGTTGAGTTTAGGTTGTTGCCTAACTCAATCCCTGATTTTTGAGGGCATTAGGTTAGGGGTCAATGATTAAGGAATGCCAGAAAAAGTAAATTTTTGGCTGGGGACCCCTGGATTTGGGTTCTGAAGTTGAAGGCTCAAGACCGATTATCTTTAAACAATTTTGACAGTTTCTTTACACAATCATTAAAAAACTTTTATCATTATAGGGTAAAATCGGGAGTTTTATAGTGCCAGTTTTCGGGGCCGGAGAGCGGGCTATTTGTGAGCGGAAATTGTTTTAGGCGGATCCGGGATAAAAATCGCCTCAAAGGTTACATTTGATAAAGAATAATTAAGACTTGCTCATGAGATTTGCGCCCTTATATCCGCTGGTTTATCGAATTCTCCAACCGAGCTTTCCGAAGTGTCTGTGGTCGGGACAGAATACGGAACCGGCGATCGCCTTGACCTTTGATGATGGACCCCATGCGGAATACACGCCCCAGTTACTGAAGGTGTTAGACCGTTACGGGATCATCGCCAGCTTTTTTTGGCTGGGGGTTTGCGTGGAGCGATCGCCTTGGGTTGCTAAAGCGGTGTATGAACGGGGACATTGGATTGGGTTGCATGGATATGAGCATCGGTCATTTCCGCGCCTGAGTCCGACTCAACTACAGGAGAGTTTAGAGAAAAATCAAGTGGCGATCGCTCACGCCTGTGACTTGGAACTCGAACAGGTCAAAACCCAGATCCGAGACGTGCGACCCCCAAACGGCTTGTTTACGCCGGGGATCTTGCGTCATTTGCATCAGTGGAACTACCGTCCAGTCATGTGGAGTGTGGTGGTTGAGGACTGGTGGAGACCCGGGGTATCGGTGGTGGTGGACCGCATTCTGAGGCAGGTGCAGAACGGGTCCCATATTGTTTTGCATGATGGATGGCATGGGGGGGAAGACGTGGCGGCGATCGCCGAGGAATTAATTCCCGAGTTATTGCGAGCGGGTTATCATTTCGTTACAATTGATGGCCTATGGCAGTCCTGTAGCCCACTCTAGCCTGGGTAAACCTGATAGGAAGCGACAACTTTCACAAAATTTAACACAAGGGTTGGCAACCGGCGTTGATCTAGGGATAATGGGTTCCTTCACCGCGATCAATGTCCCAGGGAAAAGCCGGATCACCACTGAAGTCAAGAGACGATCGCGATCGTCAGCCTAATCCGTGCCACAAAAAAAGGATTGAGTCATCGATCTATTCTGTGGAAGTTCAAGAAACCCTTTCTGTATCAAAGCCAACCGAGCCAGATGTGTCACAATGAGAATGAAAATAACAGCAATCGCGATCTCGACAAAAAAAACACAGATGTCGATCCGTTCGCAAATGGGGGAATGTTAATTTAAGATTCATCTCTAACCTGTCAACTTTCTGGTTGATTGATTAGAATAACTCAGTAAAGTACCGTCATTGAACCAGGTCATTATGGAACAACAACCCATAACAACCGCTTGCGGGGGGTCTGTAAGCTGGAACGATTGGAGTTGAAAACGCAATCAGAGCAATTTCAACCCCCGTTGAGATGGGGAAGCATAACCGACCTTCCGTGGGGTTCACTGTTGGTCGTCTGAAAAAAAACGGGCAGCTAGATTATAATTGTCCTACCTTGGGACAAGGCAGGGGTTGCACCCAAAAACTCATTTCATGAGGCACTGTAAACACAACTCCCCAAAGGGGGAAAAACGAAGTGCCCTCTGATGCGGTTGGTGTCAGCTCTATTCGGGGGTACTCCCACAAATGCCTGTGTCATTTCCTGTCGGAACCCATTCAAATCCAATCGCTAGAGGAGGGGTCCAACTTCTTCTCAACAATCATCAGTGGCAAGGGTGAAGCAAAAAACCAAAACTATGTCCAATCAATTGGCTGTAGGGAGGGGATCTAGCTTAAGCAAAACACTCCATCCCAGTCCGGATAATTTGAGAGGAGATCGCCTCTGAGTCATCAGTTGCATCCTTTCTTTGATGGAGAGATGGATTTTGTGACTCGTTTCATTCAAAATAGTCGCCAATGACTGAACCGTTTGCTACAATTTCAAGCAACTAGGGGGTGATGGAGAAACCGGGTCTGACCGAATCTGACCACTCATGAATGCTGAAGGACCGCCTGATTGAGTACCGGCCAAGTCTTTGGATGTGAGTAAATTTAAGGAAATCAAGTAAAAATGGGTGCAGTGACAGTTTTTAGATTATTTGGAAGTGATCAGGGAAAACATCCCGGGAATGAAGATCGGTACAGCCATCTGAGTCGATGGCAATCGTTCACGGAGAATAATAGAATAGGGATTCAGTCATGATGCCTTCTAAAACAAGACGAACCTTGTTAAAGTGCCTAGATCAAGGTTATCATGTCAACCCGCAGCGAGATCGGGATACCCCTGATTTCGGGGCATGAGAACCCCAGAAACAAACGACAATGAAAACCAAGGTGCAATTTTTGTGAAAAAGGCTACAATCGGGAAGGTCTTATCGGGACCGTAGAGAATCTTGATTGATTTCCACTTCTAAATAGCCCTGAAGGTGTGTTTAGTAAGTGATGTATCGAACCCCCTTTCCTGATCGGCAGCAGTTGAGTGAGGCGTTTCGTGACTAGCCATCGGATCCGTTGATCTCCTGAAGAGAAAAAATGGGGCGCGTGGTGACCATCATCACCGACAGGCGATCTCTCGCCGGAGCCAATCGTCTCTTGATTTGGAGTCCAAGGCAGTTGCGTAATGACCCGCTTTTGACAGGTCAAAGGTTCGTAAAACTCAGTGATGGGCTAGGGTGTTAGCACATCCCCCAATCACACAAATTTGTTAGTTGATTGTTTCGTGATAGAGCATGAGGAACGCGGCATGACCCAGGCTAATAACGTACTGGCACCTATTGAGAACACCGATATCAAATCCATCGGTCAATCTCAGCATGATTTAGAAATATTAATTGAGACTGATGACGAACCTCTCATATCCATTGATGAGGATGAATTTTTAGGGGCAGTCTCAGAAGACGATGACCCGAAAGCAACCAAGGCGCGATCGACTCGTCGTCGGGCGCAACCTAAGAAGAAGCATTATACGGAAGACTCTATTCGGCTTTATTTGCAAGAAATCGGTCGCATTAGACTGTTGCGTGCAGATGAAGAAATTGAACTCGCTCGCAAAATTGCCGACTTGCTGGAATTAGAGCGAATTCGCGAACACCTTTGCGATCACTTACATCGCGAACCCTACGATGCGGAGTGGGCCGATGCGGTGAAGATGACTTTGGGTCAATTTCGCCATCGACTTCATTGCGGTAGACGGGCGAAAGATAAAATGGTCCAGTCTAACCTCCGTCTGGTGGTGTCGATCGCTAAAAAATACATGAATCGGGGACTTTCGTTCCAAGATTTAATTCAAGAAGGGAGTCTGGGTTTAATCCGGGCGGCTGAAAAGTTTGATCACGAAAAGGGTTATAAATTCTCCACCTACGCCACTTGGTGGATTCGGCAGGCAATTACCCGGGCGATCGCCGATCAATCCCGGACTATTCGTCTTCCGGTTCATCTGTATGAAACGATCTCTCGGATTAAAAAAACCACCAAACTTCTATCCCAAGAAATGGGGCGCAAACCCACGGAAGAAGAAATTGCAACTCGGATGGAAATGACCATCGAAAAGTTGAGATTTATTGCTAAATCTGCTCAGTTACCCATTTCTTTAGAAACCCCGATTGGTAAGGAAGAAGATTCCCGATTGGGCGATTTTATTGAGTCCGATGGGGAAACCCCAGAAGATCAGGTCTCGAAAAATCTATTGCGCGAAGACCTCGAAAGCGTTCTGGATACCCTGAGTCCTCGGGAACGGGATGTTCTGCGCCTCCGGTATGGGTTAGATGATGGCCGGATGAAAACGTTAGAAGAAATTGGTCAAATCTTTAATGTGACCCGGGAACGGATTCGTCAAATAGAGGCGAAAGCTCTGCGGAAGTTGCGTCATCCCAATCGCAATAGCATTCTCAAAGAGTACATTCGCTAGGCAAATATACTGAATCTGGGAGGCGCGATCCTAAGATAGTGATCCTAGATAGATCGCGTCTCTGATTCTGCTACTCCCAATTGCGATCGCACGATCGGGCTAACATCAGATATTTAACGGTCATTGGTCATTGGTCATTGGTCATTGGTCATTGGCTGTTGGTCATCAGGTCATCGGCCCCAAAACAAAATCGGGGGTTCCCGTCGGAACTCCCCGATATTTTGTCATACCTGGTCAAATCATGGGTTCTTAACCGGCTTACATGATGCCTAAAAAGTGCAGAACACCTTGACCTGTGGTGAGTTCAAGGAGTACCGCAGAAATAAACCCGATCATCGCTAAACGACCGTTCCAGTTTTCTGCACTCGGCGTAAATCCCCAATTCCATCGATTGCGTGGTTGTGGTTCTATCATGAGATTAAACTCCAATTTATAACGGTTTGTTTCGCTTTCATTAAAAATTGTAACAATTATTTGCCAAAGTGACAACTTTGTGAATTAGCCATTAGGGGCAGGGGCAATCAGTCTGCCATCACCCCCCAGCATCCGCCTTTAACGATCGCTGGCAAAAATTGCCATTCCCGTTTCCATATCAAACAGGTGAATTTTTTCTAGGGCGATCGCCAACCAAATCTCCTCCCCCGGATGCACCATCCAATCCGGTTCAATTCGCGCCTGAATCGGTTTAGGTAGGTCATGACCGGGCAGTGTACCCACAATATAGGTCTCCGAACCCAACGCCTCAACCAAATCCACCTTGACCTTCATATTTTTAGTCGCTGCCGGACTCACACTCAGATGTTCGGGCCGAATTCCTAAAATTATCGATCGCCCGTCATACCCTTGTAACGCCGTCCCCCAATATTCCGGCAAGGTAAACCGAAATGAGTCATGGGCGATAGATAACGGGGCCTTAAACTGCACCGGAATAAAGTTCATGGGCGGTGACCCAATAAATTCCGCCACAAACAGATTCGCCGGTCGGTGATACAGTTCCAGTGGGGCAGCGATCTGTTGAATTTGTCCAGCATTCATCACCGCAATGCGATCGCCCATCGTCATCGCTTCGGTTTGATCATGGGTGACATAAATCGTCGTCGTCTCTAACTGCCGCTGCAACTTGACGATTTGACTGCGCGTTTCCGCCCGCAATTTAGCATCTAAATTAGAAAGCGGTTCATCCATTAAAAACACCTGGGGATTTCGCGCCATTGCCCGTCCCAGGGCCACCCGTTGCTTTTGACCCCCAGAAAGTTGTTTCGGCAGGCGATCGAGTAATGCTTCGATTTGCAGCAACCCCGCCACGGTTCGGACTCGCTGATCCACTTCCCGTTCTTTTGGCGAAAGATAGCGCAGGTATTTCGGGAGATTCCGCGTCATCGAAACTAAGGCATCTTCCGCCCAATTCGGAACCGAGGCACCATCCTCTCGGACCGTTGTTCCCTCGGATGTCGCCTCATTCATCACCAGAGTTCGTCGTAACCCAAAGGCAATATTGTCATAAACCTTGAGGTGGGGATAGAGGGCGTAGTTTTGAAAAACCATCGCGATATCGCGGTCCTTGGGGGGGAGGTCATTCAGGAGGCGATCGCCCACCCAAATATTCCCGGCAGTTAATTCTTCCAATCCCGCAATCAAGCGTAACAGCGTACTTTTGCCACATCCTGACGGTCCCACCAGGACCATAAACTCCCCATCTTCCACGGTAAGGTTAATTCGCCGTAAAATTTGGGCCGGTTTTAACGCCGGGGTGGAGGTATCATCGGTTCTCCCTATCCCATCTGGTGGGACTGGAGTCGGTTTTTCCCGGCGATCGCCATAACTTTTGTAAACGTTTTCAATAAGAACTCTAGCCATAATCTGCTCAAATCTTTATTAACTGCGACAAGGATCGCGTCTGTTTTCATTCTCCCTTACTTTCTCTCTGGTTGTGGCATCAATATCCTCAGTTCTGGGTAAAGCAACGACTTCACGTTCTCTTCACCCGTTCGTAGTAACGACTTCAGTCGTTCTCCGGTGTTCGTAGTAACGACTTCAGTCGTTCTCCGGTGTTCGTAGTAACGACTTCAGTCGTTCTCCGGTGTTCGTAGTAACGACTTCAGTCGTTCTCCGGTGTTCGTAGTAAC
>NZ_JAMXOT010000249.1 GCF_024220515.1 Oscillatoria sp. HE19RPO | reverse complement strand
TCCAACAAATAAATCATCCTTGCTTTGATGCGATCGCACCTAACAAGGCTCTTTTAGCCCGCGCAGGCGGGCTTTGTCCGTGTAGCCCCAGGCTTGAGCCTGCGGGTTTTTTGAAGGTTTTATTTTTTGGAGTTCCCTAATAGTAAATTTTTACAAAGAAAGCGAGCATTTAGCTCGCTTTCTCTATTACGAAATGATGGAAATTTGCTACAACCGGCAGGGTCAAAAACCTGTCGGTTGTGGCAACTTCTAACAGTTCAGAGGAGTTTAATTTTCCTCGTCGCTTCCGTTGTCGGTGGTGAGGTCATCCTCTTCACCGGATGCGGTGACTACATCAACTCCAACTTCCATTTCCATGTCGGTTGCGTTGTCCGAGGTGAGAGTGTCTTCTTCACCGGATGCGGGAACTAAGGCCACTCCAGCGATCGCATCGGAGGAATCGAGACGCTGAACTCGTACCCCTCGGGCCGATCGCGACTGAGAAGAAATCGCCTTACTCGCCTGCCGAATAATAATCCCGCGATTGGTCACAATCATCAATTCATCATCTTCATTGACGATTCGTAAGGCCGCTAGACGGTCTTTTTCATTGCGGAACTTAATCGCACAAACCCCTTTTCCGGCCCGTCGTTGTAGGCGGAATTGCGTCACAGGAACCCGTTTACCAAACCCGCCGGTGGTAATCACCAAGGCCCAAGGACCCGGATAGGAAGAGGTTTCGGCACTGTTTTCTTCTTCCCCTTCTGTTTCCTCAGTTTGCAGATCCGTTTCTTCCTGTTCGAGTTCTACATCGAGTTCTGTATCGAGTTCTACATCGAGTTCGAGATTTTCATCCTCGATCGCCTCCTGCATTGCGGCAGTCACTTGGGAGGGGATCACATCCATGCTAATAATATTATCCCCTTTACGGAGGTTCATGGATTTCACCCCTCGCGTGGCCCGACCCAGAGGACGCAGTTGTTTATGATCCGCTTTGAAATGAATCGCCATTCCCTTCGCCGAACCGATGATAATAGTATCTTCCGGTCGCGATTTCCGAACCCAACGCAATTCGTCGCCCTCGGATAAAGAGATGGCAATTAATCCATTAGCGCGGATATTGGAAAAGGCCGAGAGGGCAGTTTTTTTAATGTAACCACCTTTAGTGAGCATCACTAAATATTCTTCATCGGAGAATTCTTCCACCGAGACGAGAGAGGTGATTTTTTCCTTAAAGGGAATCGGCAACATTTGAGTAATGGCCATGCCTCGGGCGGTGCGAGACCCGGTGGGAATTTGATAGGCATTCAGGGAGTACACCACCCCGCGATCGCTGAAGAACAAAATGGCATCATGGTCGCGACAGGTTAAGAAATGGGCAATCCCATCATCCTCTTTAATCTTCGCCCCAGATTTGCCTCGGGTAGCCCGACTTTGGGCCTCGAAGGTATTCACCGGCATCCGCTTGATATACCCTTGTTCTGTAATCATCACCAGGGCTTTTTCATTGGCGATTAAGTCGGTGACATCAATTTCCCCTTCGGCGTGTTCGATGACCGTGCGACGGGGGGTGGCAAACTTGGTTTTGAGTTCTGCCGCTTCGTTTTCAATGATTTCTAAAACCCGTTCCCGCCTTGCTAAGATATCCCGCAAATCGGCGATCGTCAGTTGCAGGTCCTCGTGCTCTTGTTGAATTTTATCCGCTTCTAAGGCCGTTAAGCGGCGCAATTGCATTTGCAAAATTGCGTCAGCTTGGACTTCAGAAAATTCATAATTGGCGATTAATTCTTGTTTGGCACTGGGGGTATCTGCCGCCCGTCGAATCAGTGCAATAATGCTATCTAAATTCTCTAGGGCAATTAACAATCCCTGTAACAGGTGGTCCCGTTCTTCGGCTTTTCGCAGTTCATAGCGCGTCCGGCGTTCGATGGTTTCGATGCGGAATTCTAGGAAGACGGTGAGGAACTGTCTGAGGGTGAGTAACTGCGGTTCGCTGTTGACCAGCGCCAGCATATTGGCCCCGAAATTGGCCTGTAAGGGGGTTTGTTTATACAGGTTATTGAGGACGACGCGGGGGTAGGCATCGCGCTTGAGTTCGATGACGATTCGCATCCCGTCGCGATCGCTCTCATCCCGAATATCGGAGATGCCTTCGAGACGTTTTTCATTCACCATTTCGGCGATCCGTTCAATCATCGATGCCTTATTGGTTTGGTAAGGCAACTCGGTAATCACGATCGCATCTTTGTCCGGACGTCCGCGATGTTCGATGGTTTCAATGGCAGCCACGCCGCGCATGGTAATCGAACCCCGTCCGGTGGTATAGGCTTCCCGGATGCTGGTGACGCCCAGAATCTGGCCCCCGGTGGGAAAATCTGGGCCCGGGATATATTGCATTAACTCAACATCGGTAATCTCTGGATTGTGGATCAGCGCCACTAATCCATCCATGAGTTCTCCCAAGTTGTGGGGAGGAATGTTGGTTGCCATCCCCACGGCGATGCCAGAGGACCCGTTGAGTAAGAGTTGAGGGACGCGGGTGGGTAGGACAATCGGTTCTTGCTGCGATCCATCAAAGTTATCAATGAAATCAACGGTTTCTTGGTCGATATCCCGCAACATGGCATCCATGCTCAGGGATTGGAGACGACATTCCGTATAACGCATGGCTGCCGGAGGGTCGTTGTCAATGGAGCCGAAGTTACCGTGACCATTGATCAGGGGCGATCGCATGGAAAAATCTTGGGCCATCCGCACCAAGGCATCGTAAACCGCTGTATCCCCGTGTGGATGGTACTTACCGAGGACTTCCCCGACCACCCGAGCGCATTTACGAAAGGGGCGCTCAGGGGTCAAGCCCAACTCGTGCATAGCATAGAGAATCCGCCTGTGTACAGGCTTGAGACCATCCCTAGCATCTGGGAGCGCCCGACCCACGATCACGCTCATGGCGTATTCGAGGTAGGACTGTTGCATTTCATTCCGCAGATCCGTCGGGATTATCCGCTCCTGGGAGGTGGTCATAAGATGAAAAACTCCAAAAATGTGAGACTAAATAACAATGAGCTACAGAACCGATTTGATGCTACCTCGCATCGAAATATTGCTAAATTCTGATTAATATTTTAACATAGATTGACCAAATTTTGCCCCAAATCTGACGGCTTAAAATACCCTGATTTGTGGAGTGTTATTTGAGGGGGGATAATTATCAGTGGAGAGGAGTCATTTGTCCTTTGTCATTTGTCATTTGTCCTTTGTCATTTGTCCTTTGGATTGTGGAAGACTCAGGGCCAATGACCCATCACCAATGACCAATGACCAATGACCAATGACCAACGACCAACGACCAATCACCAACGACCAACAACCAAGGACCAAAGACCAATGACAAATGACCAACGACCAATGACAAATGACCAACACCTGTTTTCTGTAATTTACTCGGAAGAATTTTTAGACCATGATACCGGGCGATCGCATCCGGAACGTCCTGCTCGGTTAACGGCCATTGTCGAAGCGTTAAAAGCCGTACCCTGGGCCAGTCGCCTGTCCTGGCACCTGCCGACCCCGGGACATCAACCCTCGGTTCTCTCGGCGATCCAGCGGGTTCATACCCCGCGCCACATTCACGAAATCGAAATCTTAGCCGAATGTGGAGGGGGCCGGTTAGATATAGATACCCCGGTTTCTCGCTACAGTTACGAGGTGGCCCTGCTGGCGGTGAGTGCCTGGTTGGATGGCGTCGATCGCGTTTTGGAGACGGGGGAACCGGCGTTCGTGTTGGCGCGACCCCCGGGACATCATGCCGAAAGCAATCGCGGTATGGGATTTTGCCTATTTTCCAATGCGGCGATCGCCGCCACCCATGCCTTAGAAAAACATGGACTGCAACGAGTTGCCATCCTGGACTGGGACGTGCATCATGGCAATGGCACCCAGGAAATTGTCGAAAAAAATCCCCAAATTGCCTACTGTTCTCTCCATCAATACCCCTGCTATCCCGGGACCGGCGCAGCGGATGAAACCGGCCCTTATGATAACATCCTCAATCTTCCTGTCCCAGCAGGCAGTACCCTCGCCGAATATCAGGTGTTGTTTGAGAAAAAGGTGATGCCATTTTTGAGGCGGTTTCAACCGGATTTGTTGCTGGTGAGCGCCGGATATGATGCCAATGCGGCAGATCCCTTAGCCCGAATCGACCTGCAACCGGAGGATTACGGCATCCTCACCGATTATTGTTTGCAACTCACCCGTCAGATCGTCTTCGGATTGGAGGGAGGATATCACCTAGATGCCCTGAGTAAGTCCGTGGTTGCCACCATTGCTCGCTGTCTGGAATTATCCTAGAACTTCTTGGCCTTTGGTTAAAGAGGGTGAGCTTCCCTCTTTTCCCCCGGATTTAGGAGTCTTTGCCGATTTTAATTTTCGGAACATCCAACCCGATCTCTGTCATCGCATCTCGCCATTTGTCAATCCGGGTTTGAATCCGGTCTCTATTTTTGGTAGAGGAGGTAATCGCTTCGCTAAACTCGGGGTCTTGACAGACTTTTTTGAGTGCTTCAATAATCTCGGTTTTGCTGCTGCGAATGTCCTCAGAATCGACATAAGCAAACGAGAGCATGATTACATCATAAATAGCGCGGTTGATGGATTTTTCCCATCCCGTATCAGGATTATAGCGCCGGAAGGCTCCGTAATCAAAAACCGCAAACACATCATCAATGGTTTTTCTAAAGATTTCGCGATGATGCTCGATGGTTTCATCGTCAAAATGGATTCCCTGTTCTAGGTATTGATCCAGGAATTTCGATAAAGTGCCGCGATAGGCGACTGGGTCGAAAAAGAAGGCAAAAAAGCGCAAAATCATTTCGCAATCTTGCATTCGTTTATCGATGCTCAGAACCCGGCGAGTTTTTTGGAAAACCTCATCCTCGGAGAGTTCTAAAATTAAATCATTCAACTTGCCGCGATAGACGCTGTTGCGGATTTCCTGAGCATTCAGGGGGACAAAGCCCGTATTTAAGCGCTCAAAGACATCAAATTTAATATCCGGGTGGGATTCCTTGAGGATGACAATACAGCGAATGGTCCGCGAGAGGAGCAAGCGCTGGTAAGAAACCTCAAGGTCTTGAAATTGTTTGCGGTTAATGTCGGGGAGAATTTTTAACGCCCGGAGGGGAAATTCATTATTCAGAAACCGATAAATCGCGGTCAACCGTTGTTGACCGTCAATGACGCTATAGGACCCATCATCTAATTCCGCAAAATAACAGACGGGAATGGGAACATTCAGCAGGAGAGATTCGATCAACCGACTGCATTTTGTTTGGTCCCAAACTTGCCGACGCTGAAATTTATCGGCCAAAACCAGAGTCTGGTCATCAATCTGAGCTTTGAGCGATCGGATCACGAAGTCATAAGGATGAGTCACCAGCTTTCTATCCTTCACTGGGATATTGAGTTCCTCTTCTAACTCTTCTTCGTCTTCCTCTTCAAATTGATCCTCAAGTAGTTCCTGGCTATCTTCAACTTGAGTGCCAAGACCGTCTTCTAGCATTGCCTCCCTCCTTATTCTCTGCATCGCTTGCTTTCTACTGCCCTAAAGGTATCTTTACTTCGAGACTGTTTGGCTCTCCGGGGATTGAACCGGCAAGACCCACGGTTTACTGTGGCAAGCTTGTTTTTACAGTGTAACAGTTAGCTGAACTCCAGGCGTTAGTTGAGTCTAGGTTTGAGGGGGATTGGGGAATGGGTGACCCATTCCCTGAGAAAGGGGGAGTACAGATGTAGGGTAGGCAATGCCTAGCCTACTCTATATTTAGGCTCTAGCTTGACTGGGGTCAGTCCGATCCGGGAAAGAGCGGGATTGAACTGGACAAATTGCGCGGTTGAAACCCAGTGTTTAGGGTGGGGTGCGTGAGTCGAGTTAGCTTGATCCCAACATCACCAGAGAACAAGAAAGCTCTTGGACAACACTTGTGGTAACATCATCCATCTCTAATCCGGACATGGTGCGCCGCTTTGTGGCTTGGAGAATCACCAAATCATAGCCGATCGCCTCGTTGAGAATCGCCCCAGGGATATCATCATTCGGCGCAATCACAATCTGAATTTGGGTCGGATGACTCGGTGCTAATTCGGTGATTAAAGCCGAAAGTTCAGCCCGGATGCGAGCATTCACCTCTTCCGGGGTGCGCCGATCGCAAACATGGAATAAGGTCACCTGTCCCCCATTCATCTGGGCTAAATTATAGGCAAACCGCACGGAAAACACCGCCCGGGCGACCAGATTATCTACCAACACTAAAATTCGTTTCATTTGCAGGGGTGAACCGCGCAGGCGCGTCACCGCTACGGGACAATGCGCCGTCCATAAGAGGCGATCGATGACGTTCCCAAATAATCTCGCCCGCAGGGTGGTGGTTTCTCCCCATCCCATCACAATTAAACGGGCTTTTTGCTCTCGACTGGCATGAGCAATTCCCTGGGCGATATCATCATCAATCCGCACTGCTGGTTCGGCTTTGACCCCAAATTGTTGAGAGAGTTGTACCGCTGCGGCGACTAAATTCTCACTGCGAATCAGGGCGGCATCCACCGCTGATGCTTCCATGTTTGCCATCACCCGGGCGATCGACAGGGGCACGATTCGGCCCTCTTCTCGACGCACCAGCAATGCCGCCATTTCCACTAAATTCTTTTCGGTTTCTGGGTTATAAACCGGCACAATCACCGTAAATGGACCATGCGGCTGATTTCCTTCACCAAAAGGCGTTTTCACCGCCTCCAAATTGGTCGTCGGTGGGGTCAAACTAGCTGCCGCCCGCGCCGTTAAAAATGGCCCTAATGTGGCGGTGACTAACATCATCACAATCACCGTATTCAGGACATCCTCACTCAACAAGCGCTCTCCCAAAGGGTTCAAGGCGTTATATCCCACAATGGTTGCCGCCAGGGTTGCCGCCACCTGGGGAATAGACAGGGACCAAATTGCCAGAGTCTCGGCGCGAGTGTAGCGATACAGCAGTTGAGTCAACAATGCCGCGACTAATTTACTGACTAATAACCCTGAAATAATCCCTAGGGTAAACTCAAATGAAGTTAGGGTGACGATAAAGGCGGGGAGGTCAATTAATAGCCCTAAATTTACCATGAAAATGGGAATAAATAGGACACTTCCGACAAACACCACCTTTTCTTTCACCGGACCGGAACCCATTGCACCATTCACGGCCATTCCGGCTAAAAATGCCCCAACAATTTTTTCCACCCCAATGATTTGAGCGCCAACTGCGGCCAAGAAAACGGCCAGTAATACAAACAAAAATTGGTTGCCTTCTTCATCTCCAGACCGCCGAAAAAATTCCCGTCCCGCCCAGTCAAACCCAAACAGCACAATGCCGGTATAAAGGGTTAACAGGACGAGCATGATTGCCAAATTTACGAGACTAAAATTTCCGGCATGAACGCTGACGCAGACCGCTAAGACTAATAAAGCCGGAATATTGGTAAAAATGGTCCCGCCAATGGTCACCATCACCGCTTCATTTCCCATCAATCCCAATTGACTCAAAATCGGATAACCCAGAGGGGTATGGGAAGAGAGCAACGACCCGATTAACAGGGAAGCATTCCAACTAAATCCGAAGAAGCGAGCAATAAGTGTTCCGGTAATTAGGGGGAGTAAAAAGGTGATGGTTCCAAAGCCAATGGAGCGATTTTTTACCTTTTGAAACTCGGTCATATCCATTTCCAAACCCGCCACAAACATCAGGTAAACTACCCCAATGTCGGACAGGAGTTTCATGGTTTCTGATTCCGGCTGTAACAGTTGCAATCCATTGGGTCCAAAGGCCACTCCAGCCGCCAATAGGCCAATTAATCCGGGTAGTTGTAGTCGTTCAAAGAAAATTGGCACGACTAAAATAACCGCCAGCAGAACGGCAAAGGCAAAGATGGGTTCGTTCTTCAAAAAGCCGAGGGCGAGTTCCATGCAGGTAGGAGGCTGAATTTTTTTTATTCTATCTCAGGGTTTCCGGATTTTACATAGAGGCGATCGCCTAAATGGGTCCGGTGCTTTCACCCCCTGACAAAACCTAGGTAAATAGTAATTTAGATTACAATTTTGGCCCGGTCCAGGACGCAGATTCCCCGGCTAATTTTGCGGGTTTATCCGGTTATTTCTGACGGGTCCAATGCTAACTGTTCGATCGCCTTTACAGTCCGCTCTAATTCAGCAAATAACCCGGGATTAACCCCTGTGGGACGAAAGGCTTCCACCAAGGCGCGATAATACCAGAGTGTCCCGGTTTTCCTCCCTTTGAAACGGTCCCAAACCTCCTCTCCTATTGCCCGATAATCCTGTAGAATTGACCGGGCATTGTGCAGTTTATCCGAAGCACTCACCAACAGGACCGAGGGGGAAGCGGTGGGAAGATGGGACAGATAGAGTTCTTTGCGCTCTCGCCAGGGGGGTTTTGGGGTAGAATCGGCATCAGTGCAAGCTTCGACAATTGTCGCCACGGCATCTCCAAAGCGACGGCGAATTTCTGCCCCGGTAGCGGCCCCCCCTTGGTCCTCGATCGCATCATGGAGTAACGCCGCGATCGCCTCCTCTTCATTGGCCCCATATTCCAAGGCAATACTGGTTACCCCCAGTAAATGAGCAATATAAGGCACTCCCGAACCTTTGCGTTGTTGGTTCGCGTGGAGCTCTGCGGCAAAGGTTAAAGCTTGATTAAAGCGATTTGATAGCATGGGTGTCCCTTCCAAAGAACCGAGTGAGGATAGGCTGGATTTTAACAGGTTCCCGCGACTGACTCAGGGCAAACCAGAAACTGGGGTTTTCAGTGAATGGACTGAAAAATCCCGGATGGGATGCCTATCCGTAGAGTTACTAAAACAATCAACCCCAATTTTCACGGACCCGTTAAATTATGATAGAAAGATGTGAGGCAAAATGCTCCGGATGAGTCTAGGGACTTTTCCTGGATCGAGGTCAAAATCAGGTTTAATTTAGGCTAAACTAAACCCATTACCCTGGTGAGTGTACTTCAGCCAAAATTCCCCCTGGAGTCATCCTTCGGCTTAAAAAAAGCACCGGACCCTCAAGAATCAATCGCCGCTTTCGACTAGATTGCAGTTATTATGGAACAACAACAGCCCGAAGATGTAGCGGCTTACAACGAACGCTCTCTAAATACCCTATCCAGGGCGATCGCCTTGTCTGCCGAACAATTTGCCATCATTTTGGTGCGGTGCAATTATCGGCATTTGCAAACAGAAATGCTGCAACGACTGCGGGAACGATGTCCGGTTTCTGTTCCCGAAATCCATTTACCCCCGTTAAGTACCACGTTATTTGGGAAAATGATTGAGGAATTTGGGGAATTGCCCTCACTCCCCGGGGTGATGGTTCTGGGATTAGAATCCGCAGTGGCGATCGATGAATTATTAATTTCCATTGATTTAGTTCGGGACGAATTTCGCAAACAATTTCCCTTCCCTTTAATCCTCTGGGTAACAGACGATTTGCTTCATCGCATCACCCAATTTGCCCCGAATTTCAAAAGTTGGGCCGGACCCTCCATTAAATTTGAAATTCCCACCCCTAAACTGATTCAACGCTTGCGCCAAACCGCCGAAAATTTATTTAACTGTATCCTAGAAGCCGGGGCGGACCAACTGCAAGTCGGTGCTGCCATTGAACTGTTAACCCACACCCATCGCCAGGAAATCGCCTGTGCGATTAAAGATATTGAACGGACGGGGGAGAGTCTGGACCCTTACTTACAAGCCTGTTTAGATTTCGTGCGGGGTTGGAATGCCTACAGTCATGATGAACTGACAAGCGCCCGGGAATTTTACCAGCGCAGTCTCGCCTTTTGGCAAAAAGCCGTCCCCACCCTCTCGGATTCAGAGAATCCACCCCAGGAAAACTCTACCCGCAATTTAGAACGCTATGGCTGTTTGCTGTTTTATCTCGGTGCTTGCTGGCATCGGGAAGCCTTGTTACATCGGGGGGCCGCCCTGGCAGCCTACCGGCAAGCGCGAGACTATTTTCAGCAATGTGTCGCCATCTACCAACAAGCCCACCGCCCGGATTTGATGGCAAAATTTATCAATGCCCTCGGGGAAGTGCTGCAAAAACTCCGGGACCATGATGGATTGGAAGAGGTGGCATCTGTTGCGACTCAACTGCATCAAGAATATCCCGACCCGATCGCCGAGGCGCAGGATTGCGGCTATTGGGGGGAAGTGGCCCTCTGGAATTCCCAATGGGAGATCGCCAAGCAGTCCGCCTTAAACGCCCTCCAGATTCTGGAATCCTACCGCACTACTGCTCTCACCCCGGAAAAACGCAGTTTCCTAGAATGGTCCGCCCAATATCATCGCGGCTGGTATTTATTATTATTAGGGAGAGCTCTGTCGGCACTCAGTGAGAGTACAGCAGCCATCGCCACCATAGAGGAAGCCAAATCCCAAGCCCAACCGGAAGGTAATCCTCAATTATACAGTGAAATCCTCCGGGAATTGCGATCGCTCTATTTCAACCGAGGCGATCGCCTCACCGCCTTTGCCCTGAAACAGGAACTCTACGCCCTAGAACATCAGTATGGATTTCGCGCCTTCATCGGTTCCCAACCCCTGCAACCCCAACTCCACCCCCTGAATCCCACTCAACTGCTGCATCTCGGTATTGGCGATCGGCCCTTTCCCCGGAAACAGTATGCCGGAGAAAGTCTCACCGGACGAGAATCTGAAGTCGAATGTGCGATTACCCGCATTGGCCGTCCGGACTACAAACTCACCCTGATTCATGGTCCCGCAGGGGTCGGCAAATCCTCCCTGTTATCCGCCCAATTAGCCCCCGCCTTACATCAAAAACAAATCGGACTGCATTTGGCATTACCCCTGGTTATCTCGATTCAAGGGGATTGGTTTCCCGGCGCAGTTGAGGTATTTAATCGCGCCTTTGTTCAGATGGGATTACCCATTGTGGACATCACCGAGGAGCAAAATCGCATCCCCATTCTGCACAACCTCTGCGATCGCCTGGGAGAAAATGGCGATCGCAACATCTTAACCGCCCTATTATTTGATGTCGATGCAGACTTATTTGATAGCGCCTATGAGTCACACCGCCACCTGTTTTATGAATTTTTGCACGACTGCTTGAACGTTCCTTTTGTCAAAGCAGTCGTTTGTTTGCGGACCGAACATCTGGCTGACTTACTCGAAAACGAATCCCTGCGATCGCTAGAATTTATCAACCGAGAGACCCGGGGAAATTTGTGCTATCATTTGCAAGACTTATCCCTGGACACCGCTCACCGGGCCATAATGGGGTTAACAGAACAGGCTGAATATCCCTTAGAATCGGAACTCAGCGAGCAATTAGTCCGGGACTTAGCCCCAGGCACGATCGCCGAAGTGCGAGGGCTGATGTTACAGTTAGCGGGCACCCAACTGGAAGCCGAACAGATTACCACCCTCAGCGCCTATCAAGACTATGGCGGCAAAGCAGCCTTACTCCGAAGAGGCATCCGAGAGGCCATTTCTGACTGTGGGGTAGAAAACATCCAAATCGCCCGATCTGCCCTGCAAACCCTCGCCAAACCCACCCCAGACTGTGAACAGTCACCCACCCTGCCCTATCCCTGCCGCAAAACCCTAGAAGAACTCACAACCGAAATCGGAGGCAGTCCAGAGAGATTACAGATAGTGCTGGAAATTCTAGTCCAGTCGGGCTTACTCTTCCGCCTATACGATAATACCCCAGTTCCCTGCTATCAACTGGTAGATCGGGAGATTTGCCGGATGGTATGGCAGGGGTAATCCGGAATCTGGTTTTTAGAAGAACCCTACACTCTCGGCGCGGACTAATACGGAATCCGGTTGTCAAAAGTCTATCAAAACCCACAGGCTTAAGCCTGGGGCTATACGGACGAAGCCCGCCTGCGCGGGCTAAAAACGAAAATCGACTTTTACCAACCGGATTTGGTATAAGGGAAAACGGGCTTTTAAAAACTAGCCCTGTCAAGGTGGTAAATCGAATCCCGCCTCATCCGGGTTTCTTGTAGGGGCGTATTGCATACGCCCTCTTTATCCGCCAATGGAATCCCGCCTCATCCGGGTTTCTTGTAGGGGCGTATTGCATACGCCCTCTTTATCCGCCAATGGAATCCCGCCTCATCCGGGTTTCTTGTAGGGGCGTATTGCATAAATGAAAGGGCGTATTGCATAAATGAGAGGGCGTATGCAATACGCCCCTACAAATACACCTTTACAGGGCTAGCTTTTAAAAACCAGTTTAGTATAAAAATCGGGTCAATTTGATGCTATCTGAATCGCCTTTACAAATCTAACGGTTGCAGCAGGGCGATCGCATTACATCCGATATAACCGACTGCCAAGGGGGATTTATCCGATAACAACGCTAGAACATTCTGCAAGGTTTGCGGTAGAGTCGCGCCATAGATTTGCCAGAGGTTCTCACGCAGTTGATTGATGATTTTATCGCCTGCAATATCGTCGGTTCCGGGTCTGACTAACATCAGCGATCGCAATACTTTAAAATATCTAATATCATGACTCTGCACCACCCGTTGCATTTCCGCTGTGGCACGTTCGACTAATTCATCTTGGACTGTTTTCATCACCAAGGGTTGCAAGGTGAAGGCAGACGACTCTTCCCCAAACCAGGATTCTAATAAGGAACGCCGCTCTAAATTGGCAATTCCTTCTAATAATGCTGCCGGATCGACTAACACCAGAAAATGAATTTGCAATCGGCAAAATGAGACGGGTTCTTGCCAGATTGCCAACCAGTACAGAATCTCTCGTTCTAAATCAGATAGGCGTTCCAATTGTTGGTGCAACAGGTTTCGTAATCGATCGCCGACAATCAGGGTATTTTGATTCAGAAAGGCGGCGACATTTCCCCCAAATACGGTTTGAATCAAGGGGGTGACAATTTTTAGGGCGAAGGGATTCCCTCGATACAGTTGAATTAAGGCCGAAATTCCTAATTCTTTCCCGGTCAATCCTCGGGATTTTAACAGGTCTACAGCAGCAGTATTTCGCAATCCCCAAAGGGTTAAACCCTGGCAATTTTGGCCTTCTAAGGAGATGGCTTGAGGTGGTTCGCGAGTGGTAATCAGAATGCAGCTTTGATGCCGATCGCGACTTAAGATTTGGAGGAAATGACTGTATTCTGTCTCTAATTCCCGTGATTGTAAGACCGCTTCTAATCCATCTAAAATCAGCAGATAGCGCCGGTGTTTTAGATGGTGGAGTAATTGGGTTGTGCCTTTGGCGAGATTGGTGACAGAGGTTCCTTCTAAGGTGGAGAGGAGACTATCCAGGAGTGCTTCGACTGAGGGGGAATGGTGTAGCGATCGCCAGATTACTCCCTGGAATTGTAGTTGAATGGAGTCAGCCAAAGCCAGAGTAAGGGCGGTTTTTCCGATGCCACCGATGCCGGAAATGAGGATAATTTTGGCAGTGGGAATCCATTGTTCCAGTTGTGCCAATTCGCGATCGCGTCCGAAAAACGAGTCTAAATCTGGCGCTTCCTGCCAGTCTCGGATGGGAGGAGACTCGGGGATTGCCGGATCGAAATCCGCTTCACAGGGTTCGGCGATCGCCTGCCAGTCGCTAATCCCCACGGCAGCACAAATGGCGATGAAAATTTCCCGTTGAATGCGATCGCCATGCCAAAACCGGCGTAAGGTAGCGCGGGAGGTATGAGCATCCTGCCACCATCGCGCCGTACTGGTTTTTGTCCAACCCAAACGCTTTCTAGCGCGATCGGCGACTGCCAATCCTTCCGTCGATGCCTTCAGCGACTTTGACATACTTCCGACCTATCGAAGGATAACATTAATCCGTAAAATTCAAGAGACAATCCATGATAAAAATCTACGGAGGTAAAAACCCCCGTAGAATTCGTATTAAACGAGATTGTATGAGCCAATCACTTATGCCAGTCCCACTAACTTAGCACTCAGTTCCCACATCCGCTTACCATTATCATTATCCCGCGCTTGGGGAGAAACCCGTTGGACAAAAGATTTTCTATCTTTTTTCTGACGATTTCCCCAACTCCAATAAGCGCCGGATTGTTTGTATTCCGGATCGGCAACCACATCCGCCACTCGTTCTCCCGCTAAATCCTGAGATACATATCCTTTAGTAATGTATTTTTGGAAGATAGGGAAGATTTTTTGAAAGAGGGGATAATGGTTCCGGAATAAAGGCGTTTCCGCAACACATCCGGGATAAAGAGAAGTAAAGGTAATTCCAGTGGATTCATGATAGCGTTCATGAAGTTCGCGCATGGTTAAAACGTTGCAGACTTTGCTATCTTTGTACGCCTTAACAGGTTCAAACTTCTTGCCGTCAATCATCGAGTGCGGCTCTTTGAATCCCTCAGCAAACCCTGTGAAATCCCCTAAATCCGGACGCGGGGGAATTTTGCCTCCGAGTTCATCGGGGTTGTGGGTGACAGTTCCCAGGATGACCATGCGCTTATCTGGCGCAGGCGATCGCTTCATATCCTCCAACATGACATTGCACAGGAGGAAATGACCCAGGTGATTCGTCGCGACACTGAGTTCATACCCTTCAGGACTCCGCAAGGGTTCCTTGATTAACGGCATATAAATAGCCGCATTACAGACCAAAGCATCCAGGGTCCTCCCCGTAGCGCGGAAGTCATTAATAAACTGACGCACGCTTTGTAAGGAGCCTAAATCGATATGGAGTATCGTGTAGCTGTCCGGAGACATTCCCACAGACTGGGCGGCTTTTTCAGCTTTGGCTAAATCCCGACAGGCCATGATCACGTGCCATCCTCGCTTCGCCAGGGCTTTTGCGCCGTATAAACCGACCCCGGAGGATGCGCCCGTGATGACGACCGTTGACTTTCGATCTTGTTCCATCGGTAGAGAAATGAGTTGACCGTTGTTGACTACCTCTAGGATCTCATATTGCGATCGCGATGGTAAACTAAATTTTCCCCGGGGTCCTGGGGTCCTCTAGTCCAGGTCCCTCCTGAACTGTTCCGGGGACGTCTTGGCAAGGTGGCGGGTTGGCACTCAGGGTCAGGAGATGCTGACTTCAACCCGGCGATCGCCACCCAAAAATCAACCCCTCAACTCCACACCCGTTGCAAATTCAACACAAACCCCGGTAACACCGTCTCCCCAGATAATTGACTCGGATTCACCACAATTTCCACCCCTTGTCCGGCGCGATAAATCTCCACCTGTTGCTGTTGCGGGTCAATTAACC
>NZ_JAMXOT010000248.1 GCF_024220515.1 Oscillatoria sp. HE19RPO | reverse complement strand
TCCAACAAATAAATCATCCTTGCTTTGATGCGATCGCACCTAACAAGGCTCTTTTAGCCCGCGCAGGCGGGCTTTGTCCGTGTAGCCCCAGGCTTGAGCCTGCGGGTTTTTTGAAGGTTTTATTTTTTGGAGTTCCCTAAACCAAGTAGATTTCTATCAGTAGTCCAGCATCATCATTACATATTTATGACTACCGTTTTATCGAAATCCTAAGAGTCTCAAAACCGGCATCAGTAAATAGTAACTACAACCGAGACAAAAACTGCCCGTCATCCCTAATAAAGCAAAAAAGGCGATGCTATCCCAAAATTGTGGCATCCCGATTCCGGAGGTGGCGGAAAATAGGTCTAAAATCAGGGGAAAATATGAACTATACAGAAAGGCTGCCATCACGACTGCCGTCCCGATCGCACTCATGGTGGCATGGAACAGTTGCGGTTTGGGTAATCCTAACCCCAGGGTAATCGAGGCGATCGCAATGGCCGTAAATCCGACTAAATCCGGTGCAGCTAGGGTCTCACCGCTTGAACTCACCGCTAATACAAACCATCCTAACCCATACCCAAATACTCCCATCAAGCCAGCCACAATAAATCGTCTTCGTTGTCCGAAACTTCCCGCTTCGGTTAATCCCAATGCTGTGCCTAAACCCGCCATCCCAAATAAAATCGCAACTGGATGGACTGTCAGTTCCAGGTTGGGAAACCATTGTGCGATTAACTCACTTAGGCGGCTGCTGAGTCGGCTGCCGACAGGTAACCAATAGGCTAAGGCAAATCCAACACCAGCACCAACACTCGCACCCAATCCGCCTAAAATTGTGCCTAATAAGGTATCAAAGCAGGCGGTAAAGACCCAACCGATCAGATCTAAAGTGGTGATTAGGATGCCTTCTAGGGTTTTGTAACTGACTAAACCTAGGGTGGCGATCGCCTTAATTACCACAGTTCCTACTCCCCAGCAAAATTGCAGACTGCGCCCAGATGCCACCGCTGCAAACTCCGCCAAACGGCCACCGAGTCCCTGATTCCGCTGGCGGACTAAGGTTTTTAAATACGAACCTTGTCCCAGTCGTCCTTGGAGTTCTGTGGCACTATCTAATCGTTTGTCAATCTGAAACTCCAGCATTTCATCAATGACATTAGCCAGATTCAGACTAACTCTGGCATGAGGATGCCAGCGACATTCTCCGGACATTCCATCATCGAAGTCCGTCGGCGATCGCCCGGTGAGCAGAAAAATCGCAGTTCGACCCAAGGCATAAAAATCCGCTGCCGGTCCCACAGAACCCCCCATCATCTGTTCCGGAGGACTATAACCCGGGGAAAACAACCGGGTGGAACTCGCCTGCTTACCACTGAGTTGTTTCACCCCGCCAAAATCGATCGCCACCAGTTGACCCCCTGCACTTCCCCCCATCCTTCTATTAAATAAGGAGAAAGGAGTCCCCGGATTGGCCAGAGTGGATCCGGTGCGGACCATGAGATTCGTGGGTTTCAGGTCCCGGTGAATAATGGAATGGCGGTGCAACTCTTCTAATATATCTGCTGCCTGCATCAACCAATCCACCACCATCTCCTCGGGAAACCCTTGAGGATAATCGCGATGGAGCATTTCATCCAAGGTTAACCCCTCGATTTTTTCCATGACGAGACAAGGAAGGGTGTCGGATTGGGAATGTTTGAGAGAAACGTGAAAATAACCGTCGCGATCGACTTTGGGAATTCCGGGATGGGTCAGACTGGCTAAGACGGATGCTTCTTGTTCAAACAGTTCCAAGGCTTTGGGCGATCGCTCAACCAACACCTTCAAGACTCGTTCCCGGTCCGTCTGCCGGTCATAAGCGGTGAAAGTGACGGCAAAACCGCCGGTCCCTAATTTTTGTAAGGGGAGGTAACGGCCATTTAAAAACAGAGGGGTGCCACAACTGTCACAAAAATGATGACTCGGACTTTGGCCGGTGGGACTTGGACAATCTGGGTTGATGCAGTGGAGGAAAGCTGGCTGCATAAGTTTTTTAAAATCACCCCCAAGGGCGATCGCGCAACAAAGGGGATCAAGGTTAAAGGGTCTCAAGGCAAAGGAGGCGATCGCATTTTGGAACGTTCGTCCCCCCCTATCCGGGTCAGGAAGCAGAACCCATCGCCTTCTCAACTGCGATCCATTGTATCGTTCCTGCTGCTCCCCATACGGAAATTATGCCAGTCCTCGCAAAACTGAGCGTTTTATTATATCAGAAACTTGCCGTTTTACATTATAACAAAAAATAAATATTTATAACGAAAAATAAAGAAATATTATCGAAGAATAAAAGAACAATGATGTTTAACTTATTGTTTTCCTGATACTATTGTTATGCAGCAAAACGAAGCAGCCGACTGATTTCGCTCCACCGATCCCCGACGCGGGTTCGGTAAGCAATAGTACCCAGATAAGTGAATAGCTTGTCAGGAAAACAAAAAACCAGGACAACTGCAACGATTTTCGATGATTCCGATGATTCCTAGGAAGGGGGATTATGTCTTACAGTTCAACCCAGACTCAAGCAAAAACCGGCTACCAAGCTGGCGTTAAAGATTATAGACTGACTTACTACACGCCGGACTACACTCCCAAAGATACCGATGTCTTGGCGGCATTCCGGATGACCCCTCAGCCCGGAGTTCCCCCGGAAGAAGCAGGAGCTGCAGTAGCTGCTGAATCTTCTACCGGAACCTGGACCACAGTGTGGACCGACCTGTTGACCGACTTGGATCGGTACAAAGGCCGTTGCTACGACATCGAAGCGGTACCCAACGAAGAGAACCAATATATCGCTTACGTTGCCTACCCCCTCGACTTGTTTGAGGAAGGTTCTGTTACCAATATGCTGACCTCCATCGTGGGGAACGTCTTTGGTTTCAAAGCCTTGCGTGCACTGCGCTTGGAAGATATGCGGATTCCCGTTGCCTACCTGAAGACCTTCCAAGGTCCTCCCCACGGCATCCAAGTTGAGCGTGACAAAATCAACAAATATGGTCGTCCCCTGTTGGGTTGCACCATCAAGCCGAAACTCGGTTTATCGGCGAAGAACTACGGTCGTGCAGTATATGAATGCTTGCGCGGTGGTTTGGACTTCACCAAAGACGACGAGAACATCAACTCCCAGCCGTTCCAACGCTGGCGCGATCGCTTCTTGTTCGTTGCTGACGCTATCCATAAAGCTCAGGCAGAAACTGGCGAAATCAAGGGCCACTACCTCAACGTAACCGCCCCCACCTGCGAAGAAATGCTGAAACGGGCTGAGTTCGCCAAAGAACTCAAAATGCCCATCATCATGCATGACTTCTTAACCGCAGGGTTCACCGCCAACACCACCTTGGCTCACTGGTGCCGCGATAACGGAATCCTGTTGCACATCCACCGTGCCATGCACGCCGTTATCGACCGTCAGAAAAATCATGGTATCCACTTCCGTCTGCTTGCCAAGTGCTTGCGGATGTCCGGTGGTGACCACATCCACACCGGAACCGTTGTGGGTAAACTCGAAGGCGAACGTGGCATTACGATGGGCTTCGTGGACCTGCTTCGCGAAAACTATATCGAACAAGATAAATCTCGTGGGATTTACTTCACCCAAGACTGGGCATCCATGCCTGGGGTGATGGCTGTTGCTTCCGGTGGTATCCACGTATGGCATATGCCCGCACTCGTGGAAATCTTCGGTGACGACTCCGTGCTGCAATTTGGTGGTGGGACCTTGGGTCACCCCTGGGGTAATGCTCCGGGTGCAACCGCCAACCGTGTCGCCTTGGAAGCTTGCGTTCAAGCTCGTAACGAAGGACGCAGCTTGGCTCGTGAAGGGAATGATATCCTCCGTGAAGCCGGACGTTGGTCTCCTGAGTTGGCTGTCGCTCTTGACCTCTGGAAAGAAATCAAATTTGAGTTCGAGGCGATGGATACCGTTTGATGACGGATCCTTAGTAGAAAAGTTAACCGTTAACCTGAGATGGAAAACGGTTAACCTTTCTCCAGTCATTCAAGCGCTCTAAGCAAAGCGCAGTATCACGGCAAAATCCGGCAACCTGCGGCGGAAAGTATTCCCCTACGCTGTTTAGCAAGGGGATCCGGGTTATGGTTTGTACCCGAAGAAACTTGCAACCACCCACTGCGATCGCAGTCGGTAGAGATAAACAACCGCTGATATCAAACGTTGCCAACAATATGGATTTAAAACAAATCGCCAAAGATACTGCCAAAGTGATGAGTAGCTATTTGACCTACCAAGCCATGCGAACCGTGGTCAGTCAACTGAACGAAACCAATCCTCCCTTGGCATACTGGCTGCAAAGCTTTTCCGCCACGGCCAAAATTCAAGATGGAGAAGCGTATATCCAAGCGTTACTTCAGGAAAAGCCAGATTTGGCGATTCGGATCATGACCGTGCGCGAACATATCGCCGAGGAAGTGACAGAGTTCTTGCCTGAAATGGTTCTGACTGGCATCATGCAGGCCAACATCGACCACCGGAAGCAGTATCTGGAAAGAACAGTAACGGGATTGCCCCTACCTGACTCGACCCCAGAGACGGAAACCTAACCTGGATCCGGTTGACGGTGGTGATTTGTTTCCCGCTTAAACAGCCAATCATTGTAGATCCCGCACCAAAGAGACAAAGAATTATGAAAACTCTGCCAAAAGAGCGTCGTTACGAAACCCTTTCCTATCTGCCCCCTCTGTCTGATGCACAGATTGGTAAGCAGATTCAGTACATCATCGACCAAGGCTACATTCCTGCCATTGAGTTCAATGAAACCTCTGACCCCACGGTTTACTACTGGACCATGTGGAAGCTGCCTTTGTTCAACGCCCGTTCTGTCCAAGAAGTGATGAGCGAAGTTCAAGCCTGCCGCAGTGAATACCCCTCCTGCTACATCCGCGTTGTGGGTTTTGATAACATCAAGCAGTGCCAAGTGCTCAGCTTCATCATCCACAAACCCAACACCAGCCGCTTCTAAGTTTGGGAAGTAATACGGAATTCGGTTGTCGAAGGTCTGTAAAAACCCGCACCCTCAAGGGTGGGGCTATACGGACGAAGCCCGCCTGCGCGGGCTGCGGAGCGAAAACTGACTTTTACCAACCGGATTTGGTATAACACTCAATTCGGTTGTCGAAG
>NZ_JAMXOT010000247.1 GCF_024220515.1 Oscillatoria sp. HE19RPO | reverse complement strand
CGATGTAGATTAAACTGACTGAATTAGACTGAAAACAGAGAGAACGATATGACAACTGCCTTAGAAACTTGGACTCACAACACGATCGCCGTGAATGGAATCACCCTGCATTATGTGACCCAAGGGGAAGGACCCTTGATGCTAATGCTTCACGGCTTTCCCGAATTTTGGTATTCCTGGCGACATCAAATTCCCGAATTTGCCCAAGATTATAAAGTCGTTGCCGTGGATATGCGCGGGTACAACGATAGCGATAAACCTCAAGATTTATCAGCTTACAGTATCCAAGAATTAATCAAAGATATTGAGGGAATTATTACCGGATTGGGGTATGAAAGCTGTGTCTTAGTCGGTCATGATTGGGGAGGAGCGATCGCCTGGTATTTTGCCTACAGTTATCCCCGGTTAGTCGAAAAACTAATTGTCCTCAATATTCCCCATCCCGCCAAATTTGCCGAAGGACTCCGCAGCAACCCCCAGCAAATTCTCAAAAGTTCCTATACCTTTTTCTTTCAGCTTCCCGTTGTCCCCGAATTGCTGTTTGAATTCAATGATTATCAAGCCATTGAAATGGTATTTCAAAGCATGGCTGTGAATAAAAATGCCTTTTCCCCGGCTGATATTACCGCCTATAAAAACGCTGCCGCCAAACGGGGTGCGCTGACTGCCATGCTCAACTATTACCGCAAAACCCTATGGGAATTAGTCTTTGACAAAGAGTGGAACATCTTAGAAGTTCCCACCCTGATCATTTGGGGAGAAAATGATACCGCCCTCGGGAAAGAATTAACCTACGGGACTGAATCCTACGTTCGGAATTTACAGATTCATTATATTCCCAATTGTAGCCATTGGGTACAACAAGAACAACCCGAACGGGTGAATCAATATATGCGGGAATTTTTATCTGCAAGCCCGGAAACATAACACTTTCCACAACTCCAATGTTTTGGGGTTATATCAAGTACGATGGATTCACCTCAAAAACTATCTTCTTTCTCTTCTCCCCCTTCGGTGCAAAGACATTTAGTCCTTATACCTCCCTCTCCTAGACAGGGGAGGGGTGGAGAGGGCCACCTTCAGAGGTGGGAAGGGGGTTGGGGGGTTAGATCACTCTGGGCGATCGAGCAAAGGTCGAAGTCTGAATTTAAAAAGGCATCGGCATCAATTGTAAGGTTCCGAGATTGATATCTTTTGGGGAGAGCGATCGCACCTCAAACAACGCCAACATATCCTTCTTTTGAGGATTGCCACGGCTGGCTCCCGTCAACCCCATTGCAATCACCAACCCACAATATCCCTTGGTTTTCTTACAGCGGCCATCCCACTTTTTACGCGCTGCAACGTGAACCGGGTCATCTTCCATAAACTCCCCAAACAGAAAAAGTTCACCATTTTCTGCTTTTAAAATGCCCAAATCAAAGCGATTACCGCCGAGGGGGTCTTCACCGGGATTAAAACCAATTCCAGTTACTCCCCCGGCTTCTTTTAAGGTTTCAATCATCGCTTTCGCCTTAGGTCGAGAGGTTTGAATCAAAATAATTGGCAACCCATCGCCGCTGGCATGAACTTGAGCCGATTGATAATAAGAAGCTGATGCCTCTAGGTCTTTCAACACTTCCCAAGGAACCACCCCGAGACTGAGAAACGAGTTCGGTGGCACCAAATCATCGCGCAACAAGGGTTCATCATCATCATCCTCGTCATCCTCGTCATCAGGGGCACTGACACTCATTTCAAACAGTTTGGCCGCTATTTCCGGCATCGTACTCACCGTCACCGCCACAGTATCTGGACCCTGGCGATCGCCTCCTTGGGGAACCGGAATTTGATAGCGTTGACTTAAGTTGGGGAACTTCCCACCCGTCAGCTTGCGGCGAACACTGCGGAAGAAACGCGCAAACGCATCCAGGGCCAGAATCGTCAGCAGGGCCTCCTCATCATAGAGAATCGCTCGCATTCCTTCTAAGGGATGAAGATTGCCAAAAGTCGGCTTAATCTCGCTGGGAGGAAGATCCGAGAGGTCGATATCGTCATCTTCCTCAGCGCCTTCAAAGGTAATAAATAGGCAATCTTGGGATAAAAAGGCTTCTTCTAACCGTTCCGGGGATTCATTGGCAATCACCCGCTTTCTAAACTGAGTCAGGGATTCCAGGGACCGATATAACAGAATCCCATAATCCAATCCCAGCATACCCATGACACAGGCATACAGGGTTCCCATATCCAACCCTTCCAGTTCAATGGAGATAATTTGATGATCCGCCAGACATTCCCAGGGACCCGCCTGCCAGACTTGATAGGCTTTTTCTTCTAAACTCTCCACATATTGCGGGGGTAACAGAGGCGGTTTGCGATCGACCACATCCTGAAACCCGCGAAACAGTTCATCGATCAGAGGGAGGTCCGGCACATACTCGATGGAAATGCCCAGGTCCTGAAGGACGCCTCGGAGAAAAAACTGGATTTCCCGGTCCTTGACTACGATTTTTTGGGGCCGACCGGGAAGAGCTGGACTGTGAGGGTGTTCCATTGCTCTGAGCAAGGTGCGAACCACCGCTTCGGGACCCGTATCTGGGGAGACTACATCCATTGAACGGACGATTCCTTGGGACCCATCCACCCACATAATGCAGTCCCCGCCGTTTTCTGAATCATAATCCGATAAAGCCGAGGAGCCTATAGGCAGAGGTTCGGACATCGGACGGCGATCGCCTTCCCAGACCGACGGAATTTGTTGGAGTTGTTGTAAGCGACGAAAGGTAGAGCGGTTTAAACCTGCCATAAACAATTCAGTATAGGGTGTACACACAGAGGGTTAAAATAGCCAGTTAACAGGTCAATCAGTGAATCTAAATCAATTTAAAATGAGATCAAATTCCCTAATCTCCTCCCCAAGGGCTGCGATCGAGTATTCCAGAAAATCGGACAAGAAACCGGGTGGCTGGCTCTAATTCGCTGCTAAATTCTACAGTAGAGCTCAAGCAACCCTGTTGTCTTCCCTCTACTGTCCCGACATCCTCAGATAGGGGAACCATGAGCAATTCCCCCTCCCAGTCAAGATATTTATTCCTGATTTCCCTCCCCTGTAAAGGAGAGGTCGGGAGAGGGCTATGGGGGTTAAGTCCATCTGATGGTTAATTCTCTTCACTGACTTACTATCATTCCAAACCATTCAAAACAACAATAAAAACGCTCCGAATCTTTACAAGATCCCATAGAAATTGGGTCGGAGTTGTGGAGGAATTCAGGACTTGGCAATCTTGATGAATTTACCCCACATTGAGAACAGTTCCAACCGGGTTATGAACAGGCTGATTTGGTCTTCTTTATCCTCGATCATTTCTCAAGGGTGTCATCGGATGGTTACCCTATTCCTAGGGTTCCCCTACTGCCGTGCTGCATTCCTCGCTACAATGAACCCAGAAGAGACTAAAGCCCTCTCAGTATAGAACAGCAACACAGACAACAGCATAGCTAGAACAGCACCGTTAGAACCGGAATAAGGAGACCAGTAAACTCATGACACAAGCAACACAGCCTCAACAACGCGGAATTATCGTCACCGATTCTGCCATCAAGCACATTAAGTCCCTGCAAAGCCAACAAGGGGGGGAAAACCTTTGTCTGCGAGTTGGCGTGCGCGGGGGTGGCTGCTCAGGGATGTCCTACACGATGGATTTTGAACAGATTGACAATATTCAACCCAACGATGAAGTCTTCGAGTATGAAGAAGGCTTCAAAGTGGTTTGCGATCCCAAGAGCTTGCTTTATATCTATGGCATGGCCCTTGACTACAGCAATGCCCTGATCGGTGGTGGTTTCCAATTCACCAACCCCAACGCCACTCAAACCTGTGGCTGCGGCAAGTCATTTTCTGCCTAACTGGCACCTCCCATTTTAACTTCTTTTGCAATCGCCACCGTCCCTCCTGATTCTCGTAGACTCTAAGCACCCAGGTCAGCCTTCTGACCTGGGTTTACTATTTTGGGGCTTCAGCAGTCTCCTTGTCAAAGGCAGAATCAACCCAGAACCCAGAAACGACTGAAGTCGTTACTACAAACATCCCCAATCTCCCCCATCTCCCCCATCTCCCCCATCTCCCCAATCTCCCCCATCTCCCCTGAATTGAAAAACCGGGCGGCCTTTTGGATACAATCGAACAACTGCATGAAAAGAACCGCTTATGACTGAAACCGTTGAATCTCAATTTACCAGTGGCGTGGAACGCTACAAAGCTGGTGAAGGCCCAGACACCCTGATTCCGGTGTTCCGGGATATCTGCGATCGCGCCCCAAAAAATAGTCCCGCTTGGACTTGTTTGGCTTGGCTGTATTTATTGGCCGATAAACCAACTCCAGCCTATAAGGCAGCTCAAAAAGCGGTCAAACTCAATCCCCAAGATGCTCAAGCTCAGGTTAACCTGGCGGTAGCGATGCTCGATAGCGGTCAAAAAGGCGTCCGTACTCACATCGAAATCGTCCAACAACTGATGATGGTTGCCGCAGAATTGCGCGATGAAGTGAAGGACAATATCGATGAGGGATTGAACCGAAAACCCGATTGGAAGAGTTTACAACGGGTCAAAAACTGGCTGTTTGAATAAGCTTCCCCTCTGGACTGAAGTGCTAGAGGCGATCGCACTTTCCTAGACCCTTCATTTAATTTTTAACCTTCAATGCCTGCATGAGAACCCTCTCCAATCTTCATGCAGGCTTATTTTATTTATTTTTACCCCACTCCTCTCGCCGGAGACGACGGAGCTCGTCACTACGAACCCAATACGGAATCCGGTTGTCAAAGGTCTGTAAAAACCCGCAGGCTTAAGCCCGGGGCTATACGGACGAAGCCCGCCTGCGCGGGCTAATTCAGAAAACCGACTTTTAACAACCGGATTTGGTATAAGAAGTCGTTTCCTCCCCTCCTAAGTTCGTAGTAATGACTTCAGTCGTTTCCTCCCCTCCTAAGTTCGTAGTAACGACTTCAGTCGTTTCTTAACCATTGTTTGCACAACTGACTCAAACTTGATGGTGCTTCAGTCCAGTCAGAAATCAACCCTCCCCCACATCCTCCTCAAGGGACCTGACCTATTTTTCCTTTCTGCCACCTAAAGAACTGTCCACTCCCAACCATTTTAACCGGATATATTTCTCTTCAGAGAGTACATCGTTGTTAACCCTAAACAAACTCTAACTTTTAGGCTAAAGAATCACATAAACTGATTCTTTTAATTTCCCTCTTAAATCTCCTTGAGTTTGTCAGCTATTTCTTGAAATCTAGGCAAGTTCAAGAAAATTTGACCGTGCTTCATCTCCTTCAAACTGCCCTAAATAAATTCAATCGGTCCCACTTCATAAGCATTTACCCCCTTTTATCTTATGATTCTTTCTCGCCAATATGCTGATTTGCCATTAACTTGGGATACCAAATCACTAGAAACCCTACAAAATGACTGTCAATGGCTCGAATCCATTGTTAAAAATTCCGCTCCTTTTTCCGATGGATGGGTGAAAGCCCGAATCGTGCAGCTTGCCTATAATTGCCCGAACTCTCTCGATTTTCCCCTGCCGAATAACCGGGAAAAATCTGCCAACCGAAAGACCCTGACAACGGCTCAACTATTGGCTTATGGCGGCAAACTTTCGGAAAAAGAAATTGTGGAGGCATTACAGTGGGAGTGTCTGCAATACTGCCAAAGTCACCCCGTTGCTGACTTTCCTTGTTTTCGCGAAACGGTGGATGAAAACTATGTGATGGCGACACTCAATAGCTGGTGCAGCCGCCATTTTTCGGAAAATTCGGCGCGTAATTTTGAAATCTACCAAGACCTCCATTATCCGAACGTCTTTTTAGTCATTAGCACCGCTCCCATTTCTCTTTATGTAGACCGTCAATTACCTCCTCCTGACCGATTCCGTGCCTTATTTAATGTAGATGAATTCGCGGAAATTGTGGGAGAAGGATTTTGCGATCGCATCACCCTGCGTACCCACGGCTATGCCACCTCTGCCGCCACCTTTTATGATTTATTCATGAAGGAGGCCAAAGCCCTAAATCGCGAAGAGTCTTCCCAGGATAGCCGATTAAAAGACAATCATTTTTATATCGGATATCATTGGCCCAGTGAACAACCCTTTACCAGTCCCGGATTATGGAGTGATTTTTCCAAAAATTGGGGCGTTATTTTCAAATTCTCCTTTGTGCTTTCCGGATTTGCTGGCATTATTGGCAGCGGATTGTATGGAATGGTCAAACTGCTCGGAATTCCCCTGTTCAAAGGGTTAGAATTCCTCCCCCTAATTGGTCCAATTTGGAAATGGATCCAATTGAGTGCGGTGGGTCTGCAATGGTATTGGGTGGTTCCGCCCCTGTTTATTCTTTGGGTGCTGTTGATGCAGTGTTTGCGGGTGTTGGTTTATCAGCGCGATCGCTATCGGGCAATTCACTATGGTGCACCAGATTTAGCCGAATTCTTTTGGCGCTTAGACCGCGCGCTGAATCGGAGGGCTGAAAAAACAAGCCAAGAACCCAAAACAGAAGTATCCACGCCGGTTTTAGGCTCGATTGAAGCCAAAAATCAAGGCTCTGTTTCCCTGCCGAATCCTGTCGTTTCTGGGTCAAACTCAGAGATTGCGGTGAACTTGGTGGGTCACAGTATGGGGGGACTCCTGCTGGTGAATACTTTGCGAATTTTGTCCGATCGCTTTGGCAAGGATGATGGAGATATTGAGGATCCAAATGGAGTAGAGTCCAGCAAGATTGGCGATCGCCTGCGACTAGATAAATTAATTTTGGCCTCCCCAGATATCCCCCTAGAGTTCCTCCGGGAGGGTCGCAACAACTACGTGCGGTCCGCCATGCGTCGTTGCCGTCAAATTTACCTGATGTCGAGCGATCGCGATATTATCCTGCGCTATATGCCGACTCTCGGCAACTGGTTTAGTGAACCCAGTATCGAAATGTCCGCCTATCGTCTGGGGAATGTCTACCTCAAACCCTTAGACGATCGCTATCCCAACGCCAATTACCGCCCTTACATTCGCAATGTCTTGGTCTCCCAAGCAGCAGCGAGTCCCACCTCTGCTTATGACCTATTTGAGCGTTTTAACTATATCGACTGTTCCGAGACCCTGGGCGTGAATGGCATCTTTTGGTCCCTGAAGTCCCATCGCGGGTTGGCGATCGACCTGATCAATACCCTGATGTATGTCCTGAGTCTGACTTATAGTCGCCTCTTCGGCCAACTGGATTTACATGGGGGCTACTTTTTAACCCACACCGCCACGTTCAAAATTTTGAAGTTGCTAATTAGTCTCAATGGCGAGTCTGAGGCAGAAATCGAAGCAGGGATTGAGGAGTTAATTCAAGGCACAAGGATCCGGTTTTTACCCCGTCAACCCTTTTTGACGAAGGATTAATAGGGTTGACGGTTGCGATCGGTCGGTAAAACCCGCACCCTCAAGGGTGGGGCTACACAGACGAAGCCTGCCGACGCAGGCTGAACAGGAAAGCTAATTTTTTACAACCGGATTTGGGATGAGCCCGCGCAGGCGGGCTTTGTTCGTATAGCCCCAGGCTTCAGCCTGCGGGTTTCTGTGTTATTTGAGCAAAACCCG
>NZ_JAMXOT010000484.1 GCF_024220515.1 Oscillatoria sp. HE19RPO | reverse complement strand
GTTGGTAGCTTAGACGCTGATTTTTTAGCTGGGGTTGGCTACGATATGAGTCAACCTAATTATGCTTTGAAGTTATCCAATGACGGGCAGAATCAGGTCACCCATAACCGTTTTGTGGTTCCGGAATGGGGTACGTTGCGGTTCGATTTGCACGTGCCGAAACCCAAGGATGGTCTTTTCAAGGTTTCTATCAAAGGAACGGAACCGGATGATGAGTGGCTTTCAGCAGGAGAAATCGATCTGAAGCTCGCTGAACATCCGGCTGAAAGCGAAAGCGCCGTTGGCTATTATGACTATGTAAACGGAGAATATATAGACCCCTACACTTACAGTCTTGATTATGCTTTACAGGGGTTTGAGACCTTCCATTTAGATATTCCCGAAAACCTGCGCGGGAAGTCGGCAGTGTTGCAATTTACCCTAGAAGGAGAGAGCACAGTTTATCTGGATGATGTGTTCTTCAAAAGCACTCATCTGAAGTTAGGCAATCCTACTTTTGCGCGTCCCTTTGAAGATACGCATCGCGAGAATTACCTGATTGAGAAGCCGCAATACTCCCTATCTTATAACGATGCGATTAAAGGACCTAATTGGGTGAGTTGGCAGTTAAATAAATCGTGGTTGGGTAATATAACTAGACCAGGACCAGAGGAGGCAAGAGCTATTGGCTATCCTCCTACTAACTTTCCTCCTGACTCAGTGTACTCTGCCGATATATTCGACTACCCGTGGCTATCAGACAGCACTCTTCCTACCGATTGGGTGAAAACTGCAAGTCCAGACTACAGAGTCAGCTTTGGACTTGATAAAGGACATATGACCCCGTCCGAAGCTCGAAACAGAACGAAGAAGGATATTTACTCGACTTACTTCACAACGAACGCACTTCCACAACATGAGGATGCTAATCAGTTTGGCGCTTGGAGAGAGTTTGAAAAATATAGCCAATATACATTGGTTGAAAATGACAATAAAGAACTGTACGTTATTGCAGGCGGGTTTGGCTATGGTTCGGAAAGAAAAATCGGTTTTCCTTACCGAACCGTTCATAACAGAATCTTACTGAAGGATGGATCTGTTTTTATGGATGGGAATGGTAGACCTAAACTAGCCTCTTCATTGCCGAAAGATTCAGATTGAAATCCCGATACCAGATTTAGCCTACAGTCAATAGAAAATGCCAAACTAATTCGGGTTCCTGAATATATTTGGAAAATTGCTGTGGTTATGGAACCCGGTCAAGAAATAGCCGATATTACTGACCAGACTGAGGTGTACGCCATGATAACACCTAACCGAACTCAGCTGAGCACTCCAGGACCTTTTTCGTTACCCAATGGAGTGATGAAAGATATTACGGATTGGAATGACTGGAGACAATGGCAAGTTAGCGTTGACTATCTTGAGGAGATAACCGGCTATGATTTCTTGTCCAATGTGCCTCAAGCAATTCAAACAGTGATCGAAAGCTGAAGTCCGATTTCTCTGACCGCTTCTTCAGCGTCACGGCTACTTTTATTTTTGATTTTTTGGAGAAGACTGACGCAAAAACAACATTATAGGGGCTTCTGGGTTGACGCCTAATAGAGAAAATGCGTCAGTCATGTTTGAATAATTTTTCGTTCGTAAAATTCTCTTTTTCTCTTAGAACAGCTCGTTACAAAAAATTTAAGTTTCCGTACCGAATTAATTACACAGTTAATGCCTCGATTCATTCAGTCGTCTAGCCCAAACGAATGTGTAATTTATTTTGCATACTTACTACTCGGGAAATGGTTCTGGATCGGTGATGACCTCTCCATTGGGCCAGATGGTTTCGCGGCATACGCAGTCAACGAAGACGATGTTGTCAAAAATGGCTCCTCTGAAATTAGTTCTACCTATCGAGGTGGCAAACATCTCGGCAGAGCTAAAATTAGCTTCTTCACAAATGGCATCGTACAAAGCCGTTTCTGCCAACATTGCCCTTTCTAGGTTGGCACGCCTGAGGTTAGCCTCCACTAGAGTAGAGAAAGACAAGTTAGCCCCTTCCAAGTTAGCCCCTTCTAAGTTAGCCCTGTTGAGATCGGCGCTAGTTATAGAAGCTAGTCTTAAGTCGGAGCCTTCTAAAATGGCATAGCTGAGATCGGTTTGGTCCAGTTTGGCATTCCTCAAGATCGCAAATCTGAGATTAGAATTATTCAGTCTGGCTCCAAACAAGTTGGCTCGACTTAAGTCAGCATATCTGAGATTAGCTTCTTTAAGAATAGCATTGTTCAGAACCGCTTCTTGCAGCAGCACTCCTTCCAAGTTGGCATCAGTCAGGTTAGCCCGACTCAAGTCAACTCCACTTAACTGGGCATTTCTCAGATCGACTCTAGCAAAATCTCTTTCTCCCAAAGCATAACGTCTGAGTAACTCCTCAACCTCCATAACTCTCCTCCCCAATTTACTTGTACCTTTAATAATAGCGCGAGTGGTTCTAGTTCTGGCAAGTGAAAAGTTCTGTAGTGGCGAAAGAAACAGCCGATGCGATTAGCATTATCAATGCTCATGCGCCCGACTCAGTAATCGAAGCAGGCAGCAGCTCAGATTTATTACGTGCTAAGCTGTTCAGCATTTAAATTGGTATAATATTCAGACCTTCCATAACAATCAAGCCCATGCCAGCTACCAATTGTTTAACGACTGAACAAGTCAAAAAACTTCAAAAAGCCCTAAAAGAGGAACCCAATGGGGAGATCC
>NZ_JAMXOT010000246.1 GCF_024220515.1 Oscillatoria sp. HE19RPO | reverse complement strand
AACCGGCGATGAAGCTGCTGATGGTGCGTGTCATGGCTGATGCCATGACACTCTTGGCAACGACTGAAGTCGGGACGTTGAACATGAGCAAGCACCAATGTTTGTAGTAACGACTTCAGTCGTTACCGCGTGATGAAAGCATAAGCTTTCGTCACGCCCCACCTCGTTGGAAGATCCAGCCCCTAAACCGGGGATGAAGCTGCTGATGGTGCGTGTCATGGCTGATGCCATGACACGAAAGCAACGACTGAAGTCGTTACTACGAACATGAGCCGGATTCTGTCTTAATCATATCCCGCCTGGATCAGCTGCGATCGCAGCCGAGGACTTAACTCCCCATAATATTGCGGATAAACCGGCGATCGCTCGACTAATTCCCACCCTGCTGGTTCTAAAATGCGTTTCAGTCTGTCAACCTGGAGATGAGGATAGTCTGGATTCACTTCATCCGTGGGTCCGATTCCCCCTAAATCTCGGCATCCCGCCTCTAAGCAAGCTAATAAAATCTCCGGTTCCTCGATTAAATTGGGGGGGACTTGCAGGGCGACTGCCTCGGGTAAAATTGCTCTAGCTCTTGCTACTTCTAAGGGTAATTCTCTCAAGTCAAACCCCGGTGCCTCGCCGCTTTGATGGGTTCCGGGACGATAGGGTTGGATAATTACTTCCTGGATATGGCCCCAGCGCTGGTGAATTTGACCGATCGCCTCTAAAGTCGCTTGGCGATCGCCTGGAGTCTCCCCAATTCCCAGCAATAATCCCGTAGTAAAAGGAATTTTCAGTTCTCCCGCCCATGCTAATTGTTCCAGTCGCACTGCTGGCACCTTGCTGGGGGCGTGACGATGTACGGTTTCCCCCAAACTCGGGGTCACCTGTTCCACCATTAATCCCATTGAAACATTAACGGTTTTCAGCCTTGCCATTTCCTGAAAACTGAGAGGACCGGCATTGGTATGGGGCAGAAATCCTAGTCCCAGGGCCAATTCGCATAACTCATAAAGGCGATCGCACCAGTCTGAACGCTTCTCAGAATTCGGATGCACTTCGCCACTCAAGATTAAAATTTCCCGAATCCCCGTCCCAATCAGAGATTTTAGGATTCGTTCCGCTTCGGGTAATTCCAACCAGGGGCTTTTTCCGGGGTCTTGGCGAAAGTTGCAGTAGCTACAGCGGTTAAAGCATTCGTAGGTTGGAACCAAGGTGTAGGCGGGACTGTAGGTGATCCGGCGGGAGGCAGAAGTGGTCAGCATGGCAATTGATAAGAAAATCTAATAGCAATAATCAGGAAAAATTTTTATGAAAACCCTTTACAAAGCTTAACAAGTTGTGTAAGGTAGTAAGCAAGGTAGAGAAACCTCTACCGACTACCTTGAAAACCTCATAGCAATCATAAGAAATATGACGACAACCTTACAGCAGCGCGAGAGCGCTAATCTGTGGGACCGCTTCTGCGAGTGGGTCGCTTCTACCGAAAACCGCCTTTATATCGGCTGGTTCGGTGTGTTGATGATCCCCACCCTCTTAAGCGCCACGGTCTGCTACATCATTGCCTTCATCGCGGCTCCCCCCGTTGACATCGACGGTATCCGGGAACCCGTTGCTGGTTCTTTGCTGTACGGAAACAACATCATCTCTGGTGCTGTTGTTCCTTCTTCTAACGCGATCGGTCTGCACTTCTACCCCATTTGGGAAGCAGCCAGCTTGGATGAGTGGCTCTATAATGGTGGCCCTTACCAGCTCGTGGTTTTCCACTTCCTCATTGGCATCTTCTGCTACATGGGTCGTGAGTGGGAACTCTCCTACCGCTTAGGAATGCGTCCTTGGATCTGCGTCGCTTACTCTGCACCTGTTGCAGCAGCCAGCGCCGTGTTCTTGATCTACCCGATCGGCCAAGGTTCTTTCTCTGATGGTATGCCCTTGGGTATCTCTGGAACCTTCAACTTCATGTTGGTGTTCCAAGCTGAGCACAACATCCTGATGCACCCCTTCCATATGTTGGGTGTTGCTGGTGTGTTCGGTGGTTCCTTGTTCAGTGCCATGCACGGAAGTTTGGTGACCTCCAGCTTAGTTCGTGAGACCTCTGAAACCGAATCTCAAAACTACGGTTACAAATTCGGTCAAGAAGAAGAAACCTACAACATCGTTGCAGCCCACGGCTACTTCGGTCGTCTGATCTTCCAATATGCTTCTTTCAACAACAGCCGTTCCTTGCACTTCTTCTTAGCTGCTTGGCCGGTTGTGGGTATCTGGTTCACCGCTTTAGGTGTGTCCACGATGGCCTTTAACTTGAACGGATTCAACTTCAACCAGTCGATCATTGATTCCACTGGTCGTGTGGTCAACACCTGGGCCGACGTGATCAACCGCGCTAACCTGGGTATGGAAGTTATGCACGAGCGTAATGCTCACAACTTCCCCCTCGACTTGGCTGCTGGCGAAGCAACTCCCGTTGCTTTGACTGCTCCTTCGATCAACGGTTAAGTTTTAATTGAAGATTCAGACGGACTCTATACGCGACATATAGTCAGTCTGTAACATTAAAAGCGTCCCTATACAGGGGCGCTTTTTTATTGGCTAAAAATAATGACAGCGGTTTATATTGAGGGAAGGACAGGGGGTGTTTACAAGAGTAAGGGTTAGAGAAACGTCAAAGCATGGTGAGGGAGTGTGTTGCATGAGTCGGATTTTCGATGAAATTCAAGAAGGAATTTTATTTATTAATGTTGGGGGCGATCGCCTGGATTATTTGAACCCTGCGGCAGCGCAACTGTTTGGGGGAACTGTGGCGCTTTTTGAGAATCAGCCGGAGTTGTGGACTGAGGGAATTGAACCGCAATGGCGATCGCAGGTGGTAAATGCTTTAGTGCGGGTTTGGGAAACGGAAACGGTGGAGGTGAACTACTCCATTGTGGGGATTGATGGACAACGGAGGGACCTGCACAGTAAATTTTGGGCGATCGCCGATGACGAGGGGATGCCGGTGCGGATTGAAGGCACCATCAAGGAACGTTGCCGATCGCAGGAATGGGAAACGGCGATCGCACAATGGTTCAATTTATCTGTGGATTTACTCTGTATTGCTGGGACAGACGGTTATTTTAAGCAACTCAATCCGATGTGGGAAACGACATTAGGATATAGCACAGAGGAATTGCTCTCCCTGTCGTTTTTAGAGTTAGTACATCCCGAGGATGTCGCCTCAACCCAGGAACAAATGGCGAAACTCTCAACCGGCGAAAACACGATTTATTTTGAAAATCGCTATCGCTGTCGAGATGGTTCCTATAAATGGATTGGTTGGACTTCCTCTAGTCCTAGAGGAAACCTGATCTATGCGGTTGCCCGAGAGATTACCGATCGCAAACAGATGGAAGCGCAACAAGAACGTTTACTCGAATCGGTACAAGAAAGCGAAACCCGCTATCGCTCAGTGTTGAGTGCCATGAGTGAGGGGGTCATCATGCAAGATGCCAATGGCATGATTTATACTTACAATGAAAGTGCCAGCCGAATTTTCGGTTTGAGCCTAGAGCAGATGATGGGATGGATCGCCATCGATCCGCGCTGGCGCGCAGTTAGAGCAGATGGTTCGCCATTTCCAACGGAAGAACATCCCCTGGCGGTTACCTTACGGACTGGGGAATCCTTTCGCGATTGCATCATGGGAATTCACAAACCCGATGGGAGCTTAACCTGGATTTTGCTGAATACAACTCCCTTGTTTCGTCCCGATGAAACCCAGTTGTATGCAGGAGTCGCTACCTTTACGGATATCACCGATCGCCTCTCTGCCGAAGCCTTAGTGCGAGAAAGTGAGGCTAAATTCCGGGCGGCGTTTGAGCAGGCTGCTGTTGGGATTGCTCATGTGGGATTAGAGGGGAATTGGCTTGAAGTGAATCAAAAATTCTGTGATATCTTGGGGTACAGTCGGGAAGATTTGTATAATTTAACTTGTCAGCACCTCACTTATGCTGATGATGCCAGTTTTGATGTCGAAGCCGAAGCCCAGTTGTACGATCCAGCCATCAATACGGTCACCTTAGAAAAGCGATACCTACATAAAAATGGGTCGCTCGTTTGGGTGAATATGACGGCTTCGATGATTAGAAATTCTCTGGGAGACCCTCAATATTTTTTGGCAGTTTTTGAGGATATTAGCGATCGCAAAAAAGCGGAAATCAGTCTGCAACAAAGTCAACGAGTCCTAGAAGAAGCCCAACAAATCGCTCATCTGGGTAACTGGGAGTTTGATGTAGCAACGGGAAAACTCATGTGGTCCAAAGAACTGTTTCGGATTTGCGATTTGGACCCAGGACAGGAAGAACCTTCCTTACCCAAGCTTTTGGAAAAGGTTCATCCGCAAGATTACGAAGTCGTGAAAAACCGTTTAGAAAAAGCCATAAACTTGAGAATTACTTTTGAATTAGAGCATCGGATTGTTCACCGAAATGGGTCTGTCCGATACGTCCAAGCCAAAGGAAAAGTTGAGCAGAACGCTCAAGGGGAAGTCGTGCGACTGTTTGGGACCGTTTTGGACATTACAACCCGCAAAAAAATAGAACAGGAGTTACAAGAACGAGAGCAGTTTTTGCGGGCGATTTGGGAAGGGGTAGATTACAGTATTTTTGTTCTGGAAGTTTTAGAGGGCGGGGAATTTCGCTTTGCCGGGATTAATCCGAAAATGGCCCAAACTACCCAAGTTCCCGTAGAAAAAATGCTCGGAAAAACCTTGGCTGAAGCCTTACCTCCGGAGATGGCAGCCCTGTGGCGTCCTCGTTATCTCCAGTGCGTCCAGTTGAGGACAACCCTCTCTTTTGAGGAGAGTTTTGTGGCGGATGGCATCGAGAGATGGTGGCTGATGACTCTGAGTCCCTTGCAAGATAGTAGCGATCGCATTGATCGGATTATTGCCACCACCATCGATATCAGCGATCGCAAACAAACCGAACTCGCCTTGCAACAGAGTGAAGCTCAATATCGAGAATTAGCCCAACGGGAAGCCTTGCTCAATCGGATTGCTACCCAAATTAGAAACTCTTTAGAATTAGATACCATTCTCGATAGTGTAGTCCAGGAAATTCAACAGGTAATGGAGATTGACCGATGTCACTTCGCCTGGTATCGAAACCACGGTAACGAAGAAGTATGGGAAGTGGTTTCAGAAGCCAGAAATCCCGGATTAATTAACCTAATTGGCTGTTATAGTGTTGAACAAGTCGGACCGATGGTCAATCTGCTTTTAACCCGAGAAACTCTAAAATTTGATGATATCAATAGGGTGAGTGATTCTATCTTTCGGGAGTTTTTAAGTAACCTAGGATATCGGGCAATGTTGGCGATGCCGATGCAAACAGAATCCGGGAAAGTTGGCGTCATTTCCTGCGCTTGTCACAACCGAACTAGAGTTTGGAAGCCGGAGGATGTAGAACTATTAGAAGCCGTCTGCGATCAACTAGCGATCGCCCTCAATCAAGCCCAACTTTATACTCAAGCTCGGGTATCAGCCCAAATTGCCGAAGCCAAAACCCACGAATTGCAACAAACCTTACAGGAACTCCAACACACCCAAAGCCAATTAATTCAGACCGAAAAAATGTCATCCTTGGGTCAACTGGTGGCCGGGGTTGCCCATGAAATTAATAATCCGGTAAATTTTATCTATGGAAATCTCAGCCATGCCGATGATTATATGCAAGATTTGTTAAACCTAGTGGAGCTTTATCGAAACCATTATCCTGAGCCAACTTTGGAGATTGAGGAAGAAATAGAACAAATTGATTTGGATTATTTAGTGGAAGATTTTCCGCAAATCCTCGCCTCCATGAAATTGGGGGCGAATCGCATTCGAGATATTGTAAAATCCCTGCGGACTTTTTCGCGGTTAGATGAATCAGACATGAAAGCCGTGGATTTGCATGAGAATATTGATAGCACCTTAATGATTTTACAAAATCGGTTGAAAGGCAAGAGCGATCGCCCGCCCATTAAGGTGATTAAAGAATACGGGCCGATTTCGGAGATTACCTGTTATGTGGGGCAGATTAATCAGGTATTTATGAACATTTTGGGGAATGCGATCGATGCAGTGGAAATGAAGAGAGAAGACTGGGTGAAGCCGGGGACCGATGCTCCCGTTCAAGCAACGGTGCAATTGCCAGACCCATTAATTCGGATTACCACTACCCTGATTGAGGGAAACCGAGTTAAAATTGCGATCGCCGATAATGGAATTGGCATGAAACCCGAGGCAATTAGCAAAATTTTTGACCCCTTTTATACCACCAAACCCATTGGCAAAGGCACCGGATTGGGATTAGCCATTAGCTATGAAATTATCGTTGAAAAGCACGGGGGGACAATGCACTGCATTTCCGAAGTCGGCAAAGGCACCGAGTTTATTATTCAAATTCCCCTCCAACAAAAACTCAATCTGGGAAACCCATCGGGAGAATAAAACCGGCGGTTAGAGTTCGGGTCGGTTTCAAATCATTGCGCCGCTTGCTCCAGTCAGACCCAATCCGGTACTCGGTAAGGGAACTCCAAAAAATAAAATCTCCAAAACTTTCTTTCGTAGTAGGGGCGCAATGCTTGCGCCCTCTTTTGGGCGCAAGCATTGCGCCC
>NZ_JAMXOT010000245.1 GCF_024220515.1 Oscillatoria sp. HE19RPO | reverse complement strand
TCTGCGACAATTGTTGTTTCATCGCCTAAGTTTATGAAAGAAACCCGGTTTCTCAACCCTCAACCCAGGACCAGAAACCGGGTTTCTGCGACAATTGTTGTTTCATCGCCTAAGTTTATGAAAGAAACCCGGTTTCTCAAATATAAGGGACAGGTAAAGATTTGGTATGACCAAGAGGCTGATTTTTTAGAGGTTATTTTTTCAGAAAACCCGGGATTTATGCGAGAAACCGATGATGATTCTATTATGGAACGGATAGATGAAGCGGGGAATATTATCGGCTTTTCTGTGATGAATGTCAGTGGTTTCTCACCTCAAAGCCACGGATTGCAGTGAGGTGGGTGGCTGTTTGGGTAGAGGGCGATCGCATCTCATCGGTCAGTTCTGTTAAAATCAGTAAAGACCCATCCCTTGCGGAAAACCATACCATGATGTCTTCTCCTATCTTCAGGCTATACCTGAAAGCGGCAGGGGAAAGAAGTCCCAGGCATGGCTACTATCTTGGATAAAAGAGACTGATAGTAACCGTTATAATAGCACTATAATGATTTGAGTTTGAGTGGCCGGGGAAAATCGTGACCAGGGGAGGGCGATCGCCTCCTCCATGAAACAGGCTGAAGGAGTGAACGCCTTGCGCCGATATGCAGGAGGGAAGCAGACTACCGATGAAAACAGATAGCCTATTTTACCAAATATTTAAGCAGTTTCCGGCGAGTTTTTTTGAACTCATCCATCGCTCTGCCAGTGATGCAGCCGCTTATCAGTTTACCTCAGTGGAACTCAAGCAAGTGGCATTTCGGATTGATGGAGTTTTTCTACCCAAACAGGAAGAGTCTACCCAACCGTTTTATCTGGTAGAAGTTCAGTTTCAACCCGATGATAGTTTATATTACCGCATTTTTGGGGAACTGTTTCTGTATTTAAAACAAAATCAACCGCCCCATCCTTGGCGGGTGGTGGTCATTTATCCCAACCGCCGCATTGAACGCGAACAAGAGTTACAGTTTTCTGAAATGCTGGAACTCAGTCGCGTTTCGCGGATTTATCTGGATGAATTGAATGACTCAAATGAATCCTTGGGAATTCAGGTGCTGCAACTGGTGATTCAAGATACCGAAAGTGCAGCAACAGAAAGAGCGAAACAATTAATTGTGCGCTCTCAATCTCAAATCACCTCGTCCGAGGTGCGACGGCAGTTTATCGAGTTAATAGAAACCATCATTGTCTACAAATTACCGCAAAAAAGCCGGGAGGAAATTGAAGCTATGCTGGGATTGAGTGAGTTAAGACAAACCAAAGTCTATCAAGAAGCCTTTAGCGAAGGCAAGATTGAAGGCAAGATTGAATCGATTCCGAAAATGATTCAGAAAGGAATTAGCCTGGAAGACATTGCCAATATTTTAGACTTACCGTTAGAAACAGTTCAGCAAAACATCCCCAATTCTGAAGGGAAATCTTCAACTTAATGGAATTCCGAGGCAACAATCAGTTGTTCACAAGTGTACGGGTCTTCGCCATTGGCGGGGACCCGAATCCTGATGCAATGATTCTGCCCGGGCACTCCAAAAACTGAATGTTCAGGGTAATCTAATTTTTATCAGGAGCGTGAGTGACTGGAAAACTTTAATGGACCCAGATTGAGGATATTAAATCTTGAGTCAGGGTGCATAATCACCCCGTTTTTCACACCCCCTCCAACCACAAAAAAAGCAGGACCAGAAACCGGGTTTCTACCAAAAGTTTTGGGAATTGATTATCCATTTTGTAAAGAAACCCGGTTTCTCAACCCCCAACACAGGACCAGAAACCGGGTTTCTGCCACAATTGTTGGTTCATCGCTTAAATTTACGAAAGAAACCCGGTTTCTCAACCCCCAACCCCGGACCAGAAACCGGGTTTCTGCGACAATTGTTGTTTCATCGCCTAAATTTATGAAAGAAACCCGGTTTCTCAAATATAAGGGACAGGTAAAGATTTGGTATGACCAAGACGCTGATTTTTTAGAGGTTATTTTTTCAGAAAAACCGTGATTTATGCGAGAAACCGATGATGATTCTATTATGGAACGGATAGATGAAGCGGGGAATATTATTGGCTTTTCTGTGATGAATGTCAGTCGTTTCTCACTTCCACGCCAGGGATTGCGGTGAGGTGGGTTGCTGTTTGGACAGAGGGCGATCGGCTCTCATCGGTAAGTTCTGTTAAAATCAGTAAAGACCCATCTCTTGCGGAAAACCATACCATCATGACCCAGATAGTCTCTCTACAACAGGCGATCGAATCTGTAGAATCCCTTTCTCTGGAAGAACAGGACCTATTGATTGAGTTAATCCAAAAAAGAAGGATTGAACAACGCCGTCACGAAATCGCCACCCATGCCACTCAAACCTTGCAGTCCCTAGAAGCCGGAACAGCAAAACGCGGGACTTTAGCTGACTTACGCGCAGATTTGTTAGGGGAAGAATGAGAACTTTAGTATGGGAAAATAGCTTTAAACGGGCCTTTAAACGAGTCGTTCGTAAAAACCCGCAGTTACAGGAAAAAATTTTTGCGGTTTTAGAAATCCTTTTATTGGACCCCTTTGCTTCTCCGTTAAAGGCTCATAAATTGAAAGGGCAACTGGAAGGATTATGGGCCTGTTGGGTTGAATATGATTGCCGAATCATCTATACTTTCAGGACTGAATCAGATTCCAGGGAGGAGATGATTGTGCGAATTGATATTGGCACCCATGATGAAGTTTATTAATGAAATTTATCCCCCCACACGGGTGGGCGTGGCGGGGCAAACTACAGCAACGAATGGAGGATTCTTTATCGGAGATTTTATACAGGACTTACGCATGACCTCTATATCTGTAGAGGCTACAAGATAATCGCCCATACAGATGGAGTTCGGTCTCTAAATATCCGTAAGTCCTGTATTTTGACTTTAATGAGAGCAGGATTTAGTATTAAATCTTGCTTAGGAATGAGATAGATGGGGCCAGACTACCAATCTTCGCGGGAGAGGAGGAGACGTAGGCGACGTCCCTGGATGTCTCCCAGCCCCCAACGAACCTTCTGATGCCCGAGAAGTGCCGGTAAATGACCTTCCGGTGCGTCGATATCAAACTGAAGCTCCCCGTAGTATAGCCAGTTTTCTTCTTGTTTCCATCCTACTGTTTCGGCGAATTTTGACCAAACTTCTGCATTATATTGAGCCGTTCCACCTAAACACTCATAAATACGTTTTTGTTGAGAAAAACCGAAACGATCATTGCTGTTTGCTTTCCACAGATGATTGATATAACGGAGATGTTCGTGGGAAAAACCGTGAATACTTTTATCATCGAACCACTTGGTCCTTTTGACAACTTCCAACATGACCCGCCTCGTTTCATGATCCGCCTCCTTCCATTTACCATCTTTCAGTAAATTTTCTAACTGACTGGAATCTATGCCCGGTGGACATTTTATTGGAATAATTGGTGTAATTTTTATTTCAATTGCTGGATGTGGAGGTTCTTCCGGCTCTGAGTTATTAGGATTCGTTGAAAATTTTTCAGTAATTATTCGACTTTCTTCCAAAACTCGCTCAAACTTCGTAGGGTTATCCAAGAGTGTATCTTCCTCTAATTTTGCTTTGTAAAACAGGCGAGCGGCATTGCCCACCGTAAAAATCATTAGGGCTTGAGAAACTGCGCGGCTATTTATTTCATCGAAAAAGTCAACATCGAGCCATCCAATACCGGCATTGATTGCCCTTTTTCCGAGCCAAGCTATACCAAAAGCTGCCAAGGCTTCAAACCGTCGCATCGGGTCTTCCAGCTCAAAGTCGTAGATCCCCGCAATTTTAAAAACCATTTCGGCACATTCCTGCGTAATGGTTTTTAAGTCACAGTTGGCTACGCTAGAAATAACGGTTTTGATTTCATCTTTAATATCCTCGGGAGCTAGGTCTTCTATGTAACTGATTCCGGCTACTTTTAAAACTGTTTCTTTGATCAGGATGTTGGCGATCGCGTCGCGAGTATGATTGGGATATTTTGTTTTGAGTCCTGCTACGTGGTTTCTTGCTTGTTCAAAATCAACGTCAAACCAAAGCTCTGCAAGGGGTTCAATCGCCAGATTTATAGAGCGTTTCGCTTGACGTAAGAGCCACTTAACTAGCTGATTCCAAGCCTCTGAATTGGCTTCTAATCTTAATTTATTAAGTTGCTTCAGTTGTCTGTCTTTCGCGATTTTATCATTGATCGTCTTTCGGATCTGGTCTGGGGTTTGCACCTCTTCTGGCTCGGATGGTCCGATCTGTTTTGGAGGTTGCACCTCTTCTAGCTGGGTTTTATGAGGGTTAATAATCTCAATTCCCAGGTCGCGACATTCATCGATTAAAACTTTATATTGGGTTCGCTGGTCCAGGAGAATGACGGCATCTGGAAGCCGAGCCATTCGTTTGATGCCCCTCAAAGGATTCAACTGACGCTGCAAATGGGCAATCTCTTTCCGTACAGACTTGTCTAGTTTTCCCGGTTCTTCTAGCCTTTCTAATTGTTGCAGATTCGATAACTTGGTCAGGATTTTTCCCGAGTACCGTCGATTTATATAACCGTGCAGTTGATTCGTCTTGTATCGATAAACTTTGCGTCCATTTTTGCAATAAAATATTTTATCTTTGTAGCGCTTTGCTAATTTGTCTACCAGTTTTGATGTCCGTGGTTTTGTTCCGACAATTAAAAAAGTTTTTCCCTGGGTGCTGGGTGCTTCTATATATTGGCAAACCCATTTCATTAAAGTTCTGGAATCTCGGGATTTTTGATTGTTTTGTGCCGGGGGTTTGAGGGTCTTACTTGCCATGTTCGATTCTTTCCTATGTCTAGAGTTGTCACAGTTTTAAGTTTGGCGAGCAGCGAGAAGGTCCTGTTTAGTATCAGAGTGTAACAGAAGGTAGCTTTCTAATAACGGAAGCAGGCTTTCTAATAATACTCAGTCATAATGTAGCATAATATCAGGAGGATTTGACCTTTGCTTTTAATAAGTGTTCGGATGGTTCCCCGGTAATACTCAGAAGTGAAAATCTGTCTTCTGTCGGTGCTTTTGTTTTGGGGGTGGCACTCATGAAAAATTTTCCTCTACCGATCGCTTACTGAGCTTCTGCTTTGATTTGCGCTCTCACCCAAGTGCGAAAGGCTCTTAATAACGTGGTTTCCCCTACGGTTTGGCTTTGTTCTAAAAACTTGGCGACTTCCGTAACGGGTAATACGGGAAAAGCTAGAGAATGCTCGATTTCTATATAGTTTCCCGATCGCAATTGTAAAAACTTGACCTCACCGCGATCGCATCTCCAGATTTCCGGTACTCCCATTGCTGCATAAATCCCTTCTCGGTCAATGGAACTGCTGGTAACATCAATTTCGATTACCAAGTCAGGGGGTGGATCGGTTTTGAGGTCGATGGTGCGCTTGCCTCGGATTAAACTTTCATTTTTAATATAAAAACTAGAGTCGGGTTCAGACCCCTTTTCTAAATCAGGTCTGTTCAAAGTCGTAGAACCCGCACTCAAAATTTCCACGTTTAGTTCTTCGGCGAGGACACGCACTACTTCTGCTAAGAGTCGGTTCGGTTGTTCATGTTCTAATAATGGGGTGATGATTTCTAATACTCCTCGGTCATAATTGAAGCGAGTATTGCGATGTTTTCCCATTTCATTTAACAAGCGTTCGTAAGTGTCCCAGCTAATATTCTGACGTAAAATTCTGCCTTCTGTGGGTGCTTTGGTTTGGGGGGTGGTAATCATAATAAAATTTCCTCCAACGATCGCTTACTGAGCTTCGGATTGAATTTGCTCTCTCACCCAAGTGCGAAAGGCTTTTAATAACGTGGTTTCCCCTACGGTTTGGCTTTGTTCTAAAAACTTGGCAACTTCGGTAACGGGTAATACGGGAAAAGCTAGAGAATGCTCAGTTTCTACATAGTTACCCGACTGCAATTGTAAAAACTTGACCTCACCCCGATCGCATCTCCAGATTTCCGGTACTCCCATCGCCGCATAAATCCCCTCTCGGTCAATAGAACTGCTGGTGACATCGATTTCAATCACTAAATCCGGTGGGGGGTCGGTTTTTAAATCAATGGTGCGTTTGCCTTGTATCTGTTGTTCATTTTGGATATAAAACCCGGAATCGGGTTCTGAACCGCGTGCTAAATCTGGCCGATTGAGGGTGGTTGAACCAGCACTCACGATTTCGATATTGAGGACATCTGCTAACGCATCTACGAATTTCTCCAATATTCGCTTAGGATTTTCATGTTCAAATAACGGTGTCATGATTTCTAATAATCCTCGGTCATAATTTAGGCGAGTGTTGCGGTGATCTCCCATTTCATTTAATAAGCGTTCGTAAGTCTCCCAGCTAATATTTTGGAGTAAAACTCTGCCTGGGGAGAGTGCTTTGCTTTTGGGGGTGGTAATCATTAGAAAATTTGCTCCAAACGACGAAAATCTCGTTCGACTTCCATCCACAGCGATCGATTGTGGGGATCGATGCGGAGGGCTTTTTTTAAGTATATTCTAGCTTTATCTAGGTCTCCGTCGGCGATCGCATGGCGTCCCCAGCGTTGATAGGCGATCGCCTGCCATTGTCGCACTTCCGGGTCCTGGGGTAGCCGTTGTGCGAGTGCATCGACTAATGCCACGGCGCGGGGGAAGCGTTGCGCTTTTAAAAACCCCTGTAATTGTAAATACCCCCGCTGTTTGAGGAGTTGTTCCAGGTCCGTTAACCGAGGATTATTCCGGAATTCCGGTTCTTTCCGAGTCACTCGGGTTTTGACCTTGGTTTCGGGTGCAGTGACAGGGGTCGGTGATGGTGAAGGGGTGCTGGGTTGTCTAACTTGGGCGGCAGGTTTGGCAACTTCTAGCAGGCGGTGATAGGCTTGATTAAGCTGGATAAATCTGTCGTGCGATCGCCCGTCCCCGGGATTGACGTCGGGATGATATTGCCGCGCCAATACACGGTACGACGTCTTGACCTCTTCTAGGGTCGCACCCACTTTCAAACCTAATACTTTATAGCAGTCTTCGATAGTCATTCTGATTAAAAATGGCAGAGTCGGATAGAAATTCTGCCATTTTTCCACAAGTTTAGGATAGTCAGGATATTACCCAATTTGGAGTAAGGATGAGGGGACAAGGGTAAAATTTTACCCTTGTCCCCCCAGGAAATCCTTACCCTCGCAGTTAAGGACGTTCTTCAATCACGCGATCGATGAGGCCATAGTCTTTGGCTTCTTGTGCTCCCATGAAGAAGTCGCGGTCCATGTCTTTCTCAATTTTTTCCAGGTTTTGATTCGTGCGATTGGCGTAGATTTGGTTAAGCTGACGCCGAATTCGCACGATTTCCCTGGCCTCGATTTCAATATCCGAGGCTTGACCCCTGACTCCGCCAGAGGGTTGGTGGATCATGATCCGGGAGTGGGGGAGGGCCAGACGTTTGCCCGGTGCTCCAGCCGCTAAGAGGAAGGAACCCATTGACGCCGCTAGACCCACGCAAATGGTGACCACATCGGATTTAATGTGCTGCATGGTATCATAAATTGCCATGCCAGCGGTGACGGAACCTCCGGGAGAGTTGATATAGAGAATGATATCTTTGCCTGCTTCCTCAGAGTCGAGATAAAGCATGATAGCAATGATTTTATTCGCCAGTTGATCGTCAACTTCGCTACCCAGGAAAATAATGCGTTCTTGATACAACCGGGTTTCTAAATCAATCCACTGTGTATAAGAATCTCCCGGCAGACGATAGGGAACTTTTGGGTAACCGATAGGCATGATGTGAGACTCCGATGTTAGAAATGAGAGTTGAGCGGTGAGAGTTTAGAGTTCTCAAAATCTAAATTCTCAAGGAATTAGACAATGGCAGGGATGGGATGCGCTAAGTCTTTGGCTTCCAATACGCGATCGATGAGTCCGTATTCTACCGCGTCGTGCGGGCTGAGATAGAAGATCCGATCCATATCTTTGATGATCTTATCGGCGGGCTGACCTGTGTTTTCGGCGAGGATATCGATCATGGTCTGGCGATTGGCCAGAACTTCCTTGGCGCGAATTTGAATATCTGAGGCTTGACCCCGAGTATAACTCTTGGGTTGATGCAGCACAATTGTCGCATTGGGTAAACTGGTGCGGCATCCTTTGGTCCCCGCCGAGAGCAGCATTGCTGACATTCCCACTGCCATGCCGATACAGATGGTGTTGACTGGCGGCTTGATGTATTTGATGGTGTCGCAGATGGCAAAGGCTTCGGTTTCAAAGGCTACGGGTTGGCCGCTTTCGTTTGAGGTGCCGGTGGAGTTGATATAGATGTTGATTGGTTTTTCTGGGTCATCATACTGCAAATACAGCAGTTCGGAGATGATGAGTTCAGTAACCTGCGGCACTAGGGGCATTCCCAGATAGACAATCCGCTCCTTGAGCAACAAGGAGGGTAAATCTGGGGGGGGTGTCCGTTGATATCCATCTCCGTAGTAGGGAGATTGAACTGCCTGTATGGGTGAGTTCATGTCAAGTTTTAGCTCGAATTCATGGCGGTTTCTCTATCAATAGTAGCGTGTTGCTGGACGGGGCGCAGGGGTAGATTCTCGATTATTGATTCGTAATTTTACGAGTGGGGGGGTTTGGAGTACGGGCCTGGGTTTTGGGGGGTGGGGTGGGGTCTGTTGGATTAGGGTGGAATGGGGTGTGGGTTAGGAAGTGGGGGGGTTAAAGAGGGGGAAATGATTTAGGACTTAGGCTATTTTTAATATTTAATGCTAAATGTAGAGGCGATTCGCGAATCGCCTCTACATTTAGGGGGAGAACGACTGAAGTCGTTACTACGAACGAAGAGAACGACTGAAGTCGTTACTACGAACGAAGAGAACGACTGAAGTCGTTACTACGAACACCGGAGAACGACTGAAGTCGTTACTACGAACACCGGAGAACGACTGAAGTCGTTACTACGAACGAAGAGAACGACTGAAGTCGTTACTACGAACGAAGAGAACGACTGATACCAAATCCGGTTGTGAAAAATGTACTTTACTCTTCAGCCTGCGAAGGCAGGCTTTGTCCGTGTAGCCCCACCCTTCAGGGTGTGGGTTTTTACAGACTACTTAGATTTTGGATGAGGTCGCGTTCTTCTTTGAGGCGATCGATGGTGGTCCAGATGTCTTGGAGGAGGGGGTCTAGTCCTTGGTGGGAGACGGCGGAGATTTGAAAGATGGGGGTGGTGGATTGGGAGAGTTCATTTAGGCGAGTGGCGATCGCCTCGATTTCTTCATCTGTGCGATCGCAAGCATCCATCTTATTTAACGCCACAATTTGGGGCCGATTTAGCAAATCCCGCCCATAAGCGGCCAACTCCTGCTGAATCATCTCATAGTCTTCAATCGGATCCGGTGCAGTAATATCCACCAGATGCAACAACACCCGGGTGCGTTCAATATGGCGCAAGAACTCATGGCCCAAACCGGCCCCCAGATGCGCCCCTTCAATTAATCCGGGAATATCCGCAAATACGGTGCCGTCTCCACTGGGTTTTCTGACCACTCCTAAGTTCGGCACTAAAGTCGTAAAGGGATAATCGGCAATTTTGGGACGGGAGGCAGAGAGGGCGGAAATTAAGGTAGATTTGCCTGCATTGGGTTTCCCGACAATGCCAACTTCGGCTAAGAGTTTCAGTTCTAGGCGGAGGAACCGCTCTTCCCCTTCTAATCCCGGTAAGGCATATTCGGGGGCACGGTTACTATTGCTGAGGAAATGTTTGTTTCCGAGTCCGCCTTTTCCGCCTGCTGCGACAATTAAGGTTTGCTCGGGTTCGATTAAGTCCCCGATGACTTCTTCGGTGGTGGCGTCATAAACCATTGTGCCGACGGGGACCTGAACGATGCGATCGCCTCCAGAAGCCCCCGTCCGATTATTGGGACCGCCTCGTTGTCCGTTTTCTCCCTCAATTCGGCGGTTATATCTAAAATCTAATAGGGTTTGCAGATGTTCTACAGCCTTAAGAATCACGGAACCACCCTTGCCGCCATTGCCGCCAGCGGGGCCACCCGCCGGGACATATTTTTCCCGGCGGAAAGCGACGATGCCATCGCCACCCTTGCCACCAGCTACTTCTATTTCTACGCGATCGATAAATTGCATGATTGTCCTGGGTCCTTTGTCAAAAGTAAGTTCGTTCTAAACCCTGAACCCCTCAACAAAGGACTCTGGAGCCATTGGCGAGTGGTCGGGATTATTGGCAATAGGGGGTGACATCTTCCCCGCATTCATCCGCTAAGTAGGATAAAGCGCGGAAGCGTAAACCCACCATTTGCTCATAAAGCGGATTGATATGGCACAGGGGGGGAATATGGACCACCTTATTGCCGAATAAATGGATATCTCGTTCAAATGGGCATTGCGGTGGGATCATTTTGCAGAGAAATCTCGCCAGTCGGGGGTCATGGATTTCCCAATCATCCAGCCAATGGCGCACTGGGGAGAGGACATCCCCTTGCTGTGTGGGACCCGGGTGCAGACCCACTGCCCCTTCCCCCTCGGCGGAGGTAGTCGCCTCGGAAGGGTTGAATTGAGAACTTCTTCCATCCCAAAGGGTATGGCGCAGGGCTTCTAAAACTTTAGAGTTTTGTCCGAGTGCGTGGCAAAACTCATATAATTTTTCCTCTTCACTGGCGGAATAAACTCCATCAGCTATGGCAACCATAACCGCTGTTCTTAAGAAGTTTTCGGCAATGATGGGTTCGTTGCCTAAAACCGCCGCTAAATCTTGGGGTTTGATGGGTTGGAGTTCACCCAAGTTAATTGAGGGTTCTAATTCTTCCTGAGTCAGTTCCGCAATTAAGTCTTTTTCTTCTTGATCGAAGTGACCATCTGCCCAGGCAATCGTTAATAGTCCCCTCAGCCAGACATAAACTTGCTCGGCATTTAGAGGAGATTGAACAACACCAGTCATAAACTGTCAACCTGTTGAGTGTAAGTGCTCAATTCTATGGTAACTGTTCTTTTTGGGATAGGGTTGATTGTTTGGCCCATCTCGGGTGATCTTGATCACCAGGGTTGGGCAAAAACAATCAGCGAATATCTTTTTGGAGATATCCGCTGCTGTGAAGGTTTGATAACTCAGGGCTTCAGCTGCTACCTGTAAAGGCCACTTCCGGAAATTTGGACTGAGCTTCCATCATTGGCTGCCTTCTGCCTTCTTCTTGCCAGTAGTTAATGACTTCAGTGGCTTTGTTGAGCAACTCTACGCGGTCAGTTTCGGAGATCCAGTGCTTCGCTTCTAACTCATTTTTTAGTTCTTCCCAGGCATCATTCCGAGGCCAGAAGAAGTAACGGGTTAACGGGCTTGTTCCCTTACCCACAACTTGATCAACTGCGATCGCGACGTTGTCCTCTAACCAGAGAACTTTTAAAATGAACTTTGACAATCACACCTCCTTGAGGTTTGTGTAATCTTCTGGTAATGGTACAACGCTTTATTATAGCGCATCTTTGGGCTACTTAGGCGAGGATTGGAAAAATAAAGGCTCAAATAAAATCTCAATTTTTCCGGGTCCCATTCTTTGGGAATAGGCCAGTTTTTAATTATACCTGATGTTGGACGAAAGGCGATCGCAATCTTTTTTTTCTTGGGACTATCGATGCTCTAGGGCCTATATTCTGAATAACAGCACTTTAAAGCTGTTATGGAGGGGAGCTATTTATGATGGATAGGAACATGACAACAGTGGCGATCGCTGTTTTTGATATTGATGGAGTAATTCGGGATGTCAGTGGTTCTTACCGCAGGGCGATCGCTGATACGGTGGAACACTTTACCCAAACGGCTTATCGTCCCTCGTCGGCAGACATTGACAGACTCAAGTCAGAAGGGGTCTGGAATAATGACTGGGATGCCTCGTTTGAGTTAGTGTGTAGGTACTTCGAGAGTCAGGGTCAAAGTCGCGATCGCCTCTGCTTTGGTTACGAGACTCTGGTGGCGTTTTTTCAATCCCGCTATCGTGGTCCAGACCCTAATACCATGACTGGCTATATTTGTCAAGAGCCTTTGTTGGTTAATCCGGCTTATTTGGACAGTTTGACCCAAGCGGGAATTCCCTGGGGGTTCTTTAGTGGAGCCATGAGAGCAGAAGCGGCTTATGTCTTAGAAGGTGCATTAGGATTAACAGATCCGGTGGTGATTGCGATGGAAGATGCACCGGGGAAGCCGGACCCGACGGGGCTTTTTGCCACTTTGAAGCAATTAGAAACTCGATATTCCAGTGCTGAGAATGCCCCGGTGGTGTATGTGGGAGATACGGTGGCGGATTTGTACACGGTTAGTCAAGCTAAAGAACAGCAGCCGAACCGTATCTGGATTGGGGTGGGGGTTTTGCCGCCTCATGTGCAAGAGAGTGACGAGAGAAAGAACGCCTACAGTGCCAGTTTGGAAAAAGCAGGTGCGGCGATCGTTTTAGGGAATGTTAAGGAGTTGACACCGGCGTTGATTGGGGAGTTGGTGAGGGGTGAAGGATGAAGGAGTTAGGGTGATTGTGAAGACTGGGAGGGGAGAACGACTGAAGTCGTGACGTTGAACGGGGGGGAACGACTGAAGTCCGGTCCCCTCCCCTTGGCAAGGGGAGGGTTAGGGTGGGGTTCTTCTTGGGCGATTCCCTACGGGATAGCTCCGCTTACCGCGCGTCACGAGGAAAGGGTGGGTGAAGAGTCCGACGGGTGGCGATCGCTTTCGTCACCAAGAAGAGGTGGGCACCCGGCTCCATACAGGCGCGGTAAGCGGAGCTATCCCGTAGGGAATCGCCTCCTTTGATTGCGTGAAGTGGCGGTAAGCGGAGCTATCCCGTAGGGAATCACCCTAAGAAGAACCCCACCCTAAGAAGAACCCCACCCTAACCCTCCCCTTGCCAAGGGGAGGGGACCGGAAGCCTAAAAACCCTACTCTTGTAAGTCCTCCCCATCTCCCCCATCTCCCCCATCTCCCCCATCTCCCCCATCCTCCCCATCTCCCCCATCCCTTCACTCAATCTTCAGAAACTTCTCCAGGGCGCTGACCATTGCTGGGGGCCAGCGGCGGGTGTTGGCAACCCAGTCTAAGTCTTTGTAGCGGGTGTCTAAACCGACGGCGGCAACCCAGTTGCTTTCGGCTTCGCCGCGATTTCCTTGGGTCCAGAGGGCGGCGGTGAGGGCGGCGCGCATATCGGCAAATTTGGGATATTTGCGGAGGATATTTTTCATGGACTGGATGGCGGCTGCTTCTTCCCCGGTTTGATAGAGGGCGAGGGTGTAATTGGCGCGGGCGAAGGCGTAGTCTGGGGCGAGTTCGCTGGCTTTTTGATAGTTGGCGACTGCCTCGGTCCAATTTCCGCGTCCCGCTTCGGCATTGCCGCGATTATTGTAGGCGGCAGGGTCTTCGGGGTCGAGTTCGAGGACGTGATTGTAATCGGCGATCGCATCGTCCCAGCGTTTTAACCCTTCATAGGCAGTGCCGCGATTAAGATAGGGGTCGGGAGCATCCGGTGCGAGTTCGATCGCCCGATTATAGTCTGCGATCGCCTCTTCGAGTTTATTCAAACTCACCTTGATATTCCCGCGATTACTCCAGGCAGCCGCATTATCCGGCACCTGTTCTAAAAACTGAGTCCAGTATTTTTCGGCCCCCACTAAATCCCCGGCATTCATCGCCGCAAAGGCTTGAGTTCCTAGTTCTTCCAGTTGTAAAATCGCTTCGGTCCCCAGTCCTCGGGTTTCGACTTCCTCAGATTGGGCATAAGCTGAGGTGAGGGTTCCGATCCAAGTGAATACACAGACTAAACAGATCAATGCAATTCTGATTACCTGCCGTTGCCAAGGGTTCGCTGTTGTTCTCAATCGTTTCTCCATTGGTTATTCTAAAAAAAAATCGGATTGATAAGGTCTTAGGAGAGGGCCACCAGAGAGGTGGGAAGGGGACACCGGGGGTTAGGTCTCTTTTCAAAATTGAGATACTCTCGTCGATATCGCTTCCCAGACTCATGAGATACTAAGGGGATTCCAACAAATAAATCATCCTTGCTTTGATGCGATCGCACCTAACAAGGCTCTTTTAGCCCGCGCAGGCACCGCTTTGTCCGTGTAGCTCCAGGCTTGAGCCTGCGGGTTTTTTGAAGGTTTTATTTTTTG
>NZ_JAMXOT010000244.1 GCF_024220515.1 Oscillatoria sp. HE19RPO | reverse complement strand
AATCCCGATGGTTAAGCACCTAACAAGACTGTATGACGCCGCGCAGGCGGGCTTTGTCCGTGTAGCCCCAGGCTTTCTAAGCGGAACGCTACGCGAACAGCCTGCGGGTTTTTTGGGGATTTTATTTTTTGGAGTTCCCTTAGCAGAGCCAACCCCGGTCAAACCGTCGAAAAAAACCGGGTGTCTGAGGAGAAAAGAGAGCATTTAATCTACCCTTAATACCCAGAAACCCGGTTTCTATGAGAAAGAAAATCAATGTACAATCCATTGCACTCAAGATAGATTACAAGGGACGATAAACCCGATAATTAATCTCCGGGAAAATATTATCGATCGCCTCAACCTTGGATAACCAACCGGAATCAATCTTGCCGATATTGATATCCTCATAAAGTTTGTGGAGACGCATCAAATGCGATCGGGTCCGCCGGACCGCATAGGGGACCATCGTTCCCGTCCGCATGATAAACGCCCAATCCGAAGACTGTGCCAGGAGCAACTCTCGGGCCGCTTGGTTGAGGGCACGCCACTCCAGTTCATCAGCCGGGTCCCGATGGCTCAACTCAATCATCCGTTCTGCCGCCTTATGTAAATGGGGGTAAACCCAGGTATTGGTTTCATTCAGCCAATACTCGTGGAACCCTTTATAACCCCAGCTAGACTGAGACGGACGACAAACCTGCTGAGTGGGATTGTTGCGTAAGTAATCCGCCAGGTGGGTCATCTCATAAGTGCCTTGGTCATACCAAGACTTGCGGAACAGGTAATCAATGAACCAAGGGCCTTCATACCACCAGTGACCGAACAGTTCCGCATCATAGGGGGAGACAATAATCGGGGGGCGTTGCATGATGCCGTGGAGGTGTTCCACTTGACGCGCCCGGTTAAACATGAAATTGCCTGCATTTTCCGCAGACTTTTCTCGTGCCCAATAGGGGTCATAAAGTGCCTTATCCCCTAAACCCAGACCGCGACCCGTGATTTTGTGATATTTAATCCCGACATTCTTGCGTTGCCCGTTGGGCATGATATACGGCTTGATATAATCGTATTCAGCTTCCCAACCCAAATCCTTGTAAAATTCGCGATATTCGGGGTCACCGGGATAGCCGACCTCCGAAGACCAAACCTGTTGAGAGGATTCGTGATCGCGACCGAAGACCGCCACCCCAGACTCGGTAAAAATGGGGGCATAAGTGCCAAAGCGGGGACGGGGACGAGCGTAGAGAATGCCATGACCGTCCGTGAGGAAATAGCGCAGACCGGCATCGGCCAACATTCGCTCCAAGCCTTCATAGTAGGCACATTCCGGCAGCCAGATGCCTTTTGGGGGACGACCAAAATTTTGTTCGTAATGTTCGCAGGCGACCTGGATTTGCGCCCAGACAGCTTGCGGGTACATTTTCATCAAGGGCAGGTAGCCGTGAGTGGCCCCACAGGTGATGATTTCCAGATTGTTGGAGTCTTGGAATTGTTTAAAGGCAGAGACCAAATCGCGATCGTAGCGTTCCCAGATTTGGCGTGTGTCGTTAAACTCATGGGCATAATGTTCCGCTAGATAGCGAATGTGCCCATTATGCTTGTTATGCTCGATTTCCAGTTCAGCGAGTTCTTCGAGTTTAGCGAGGTGTTCCTCGTAGCGGTCTTGCAGGAGGGGGTCCCGGAGCATCGACACCAAAGGGGGCGTCATACTCATGGTAATTTTGAAATCGATCCCATCCCGCTTTAGACCTTCAAATACTCGCAGTAAAGGGATGTAGGTTTCTGTAATGGCTTCATAGAGCCATTCTTCTTCTAAAACATAATCACTTTCGGGATGTCGGACGAAAGGAAGATGGGCGTGGAGGACGAGAGCAACGTAACCAATAGCCATAGTGTATTGTTTCTAGTGTAAGAGATAAAACTGACGGCAGCTTCAGGCAAGTTTTCTGTATGTGTAAGATTTTAGAATGAAAGAGGAAGCTATCAACCAATTGATTGAGGCAGATGAGAGAAAGTTGTGATTTAAGTCTGGGTCAGACAACCCCAGTTAGGTCCAACAGGGGGAAGATTGTTCCTCATCGGAGGCACCATGACCCGTTCTCCTCTCGTCTCTTGCATCAAGAAGAACGGAATCACTGGGGTTCCCGGTAGAATTCAATCCCATTAATTTTCCCCGGAAGGGACAAGGAAGTTGGACAAATGATCGAAAAAATAGCTTTGGGACTCTTAGGTTTAGCCATCGGTGTGGTGCCTACGATGGTGTGGCTGCCGAATCCAGCCCTGGCTGAAGCTGGAGTTGAGGAGAGGGTGACACAAGAGAGTGTGATTTTGGCACAGGCAGGAACATGGGCTGATGTCACCTTGAGATTGGAGGATCTGCCACGGGGCTTTACGGCAATGCCACCGGCTGAGTTAGCAAAGCTCAAAGAGGACCTCAGTCAAGATGAGATTAATGTTGAAAATGTTTTTGCGTTTGTGGCACAGGAACAGTTTCAACTGATTATGGGGATAACGACCCGACTGGAAACGGTTCAGCAACAGCAGCAATTTGATGAATTACTGCGGGATCCCGAAAAGTTGAAGGCGTTGTTAGCAGAAAACCTCGAAGACACAAACGTACCTCCGCAACCGTTAAATAATGTCAGTAATATCGGCGATGTGGCAGCGGGGGTGAGCTTACAGGTGGATTTGGATAATTTGTTAGCCCGGTTGGAAATTTTGGTGTTGCGGAAGAACCAGATGGGGGCATTTGTTTTCGTGTTATATCGCGAGGGTCAAAGACCTTTATATCCGATCGCTGAAGTCGGACGCCAACTCGATCGCCGGGTTCAAGAAGTCCGAACCCGGCGGAATTAGTGGCGATCTCTGTGGGCAATTGTTAGCTTGAATACAGACAAGATTACAGTAAGTCAGATCGGGCGATTTCCAGTTAAATGACTCAGTGAGGTCCTGGGGCGATCGCCAGAGGAATCCCGGAGCAATCAGTCGGGTCAACCGGAAGACAGGTCAAGGTTTCCGGTTGCCGAAAGCATCGGCACCGGAGGGCGAAGATAACCGGGTTTTTTCAGAAAACGGCGAGAAATTCGCCAAAAATTCCATTGATGAAACCCGGTTTCTTGTCCTGTCTCTCCAAATCCTCTGCCGAGATTCTAGAATGAGTTACGGCTAACCCGGACCCGGGCTGAAACATGATCCAACCGGGCGCGAGGGACTGAAAATTGCCGCGATTCCCCCAGCAATGGTAGATTTTAAAACAACTTTAGCCATCACATCCCGAATGATGACCGTAATAGAGTGCAACCGGAATCTAATATTGAAAAAATTGTCGAACGGATCTTCCTCACCCACCGCATCACGCGGGCGGATCAAAGAATCTTTATGATGACCCTGTTATCGAAGGATTCCCTGAGTTCAAAAGAGCAAATGTTGATCGACCGAGTATTTGAGGCCCTACGCCAGGGATTGTTAAGGGTTGTCGATTAGACCCCGGGCAAAATCTTGACCCGCCCCCAGCCCTTTTCCCGTGGGTATCCGAACATCAAGGAACCCTGACAAGACTGGGGGCTCGGTACAGTAGAGGGATAAAAAACCCGGTTTCTTGAGAAAATTTCTACTCATGAACCTCAAATTAGGGCCAGAAATCCGGGTTCTTGCCCGTTTGATCGGCTCGCTGAACTGATGTACTAGAGAAAGTCAAACTTTAAGGTAAAATCCGATCTACCGACTAAGCTAAAGTTTCCCGTGGGTATTCTCGACAGTAAGATGATTTCAGAATCTACCTACCTCCTCCCATGCCCTTATTTAATGCACCGACAGACCAAAAAGAACTCGCCAGAAAGGGTCAACCCGAGGCGATCGCTGCTGTAGTCAATCACGCGATTCAATCTCAAGGGATAACGGCAAAAGCCGTTCTCAAAGACGGTTCTTTGCTCCTGTTGCTTGAATCAGCAACAGTCCCGGATCCCACGGCCCTAGTTCCTTTCATCAAGAATGGTCTAACCGAGTTGGGGATTGAGTCAGTTCCCACCTTGAAGATTTACGGACGCAAAATCGGCGATCGCCTTCCTGCATGGCAAGAAGAAATAGACATCGAACCCCCAGAAGAAGCATTTGCCACCGATGAGGATATGTTCGTCGAATCATTCGACGAAGATGAGGATATGTTCGCCGACGATGAGAATATACTCGCCGACGATGAAAACCTGCCCCCGGACGACGAAAATCTGATAGTCAACGATGATTTAGAGGGGCCTTATGAAGATGAGGAACCGGAATACCTCGACGACGAGGACCCGGACGAGGACCCGGACGAGGAAGAAGAAATAGCCTCGGGCAAACCAGAGGGCCAAAAATGGTATCAGAATAAAGTCCTGCTGATCGTTCCGCTGGTTGTTTTAATTCTATTTCTAGGCGGGGGTGCTGCCTACTGGTTTTTGATGAGAGGTCAAGAGACTACAACTCCCGCCGCTGACTCTGCGGACCCAGCAGCAGAAGCTCCGGTCCCCGCCCCGGACCCAGCAGCAGAAGCTCCGGCCCCCACCCCGGCCCCGGCAGCAGAAGCTCCGGCCCCCACCCCGGCCCCAGCAGCAAATCCCTTTGCGGAAGCGGTGAGACGAGCAACCCAGGCGGCAGAGCAATCCCAAACGGCTCAAACCCAGGCGGAATGGAATCAGATTGCAGTTCTGTGGCAGGAGGCCAGCGATTTGATGGGCCAAGTCCCAGAAACCAGCCCCAATTACCCCGATGCTCAACCCAGAGTGGGGCAGTATCAGCAAAACGCTGATTTGGCTCGACAACGGGCTGCCAATGCTTTTGAGTAAAGGGAAGTGGGTTTTAGCTCACGGAAGGAATTGGGGTGATTGAGCAGCGCAAACACCCCATACAAACCGAGGCGTTGAGAGCATTGCCCCAAGGGATTGCTGTTGGACCGATCGGGATGGGTGCGAATGCTTTTCTCGGCAAAACTGACCCGATCCTTTATCTTGATGCTTATCGGTATTCGCGCTTTTTCCTAATCATCCCTTTTGGCCAGCTATGACACAGACTGAGCTTTTGGAACTTGCTAAACAGGGCCGCCCCACTGCGATCGCCGCCCTGATCAATCGGTCCCTAGAACCTAAAGGGATCACCGCGAAAGCTGCCCTCAAGGGTCGGTGCTTGCAGATTACCCTTGCAGCCCCCAAGGTTCCCAATCAAAAAGTTTTAGCTGGGTTTATTTATCAAGGGGTGATGAAATTGGCTCCCGAGGCGATCGCCTCCCTGAAAGTCTTAGGTCTTCAAAACGGTCAGAAGGCCCCGGCCTGGTCCCAGGAGTTTAAGCTCTCTCCCCAGGCTGAATTCTCTGAGGAACTCTCGGCGATCGCACCTGTAGAGGCTCCAGTTTCGCGGACTGGAGGTTCCCGCAAGTCCCCAATATCCAACCCACCCCCCTCGGTCAATGGGGGAAAAAAATCGGGCATCTCCCCCCAATCCCGGAAGGGCGATCGCTTAAAAACACCGCCCCAATTCGCCGAGCATTCTGTCTCAGTTCCTCCGAGTACAGAACAACCGGCTGAAAGTAAAAGGTCATCCCCTTTTACTGCCCTGGACTATGAGGACTTACTCCGAGACATCGGTCGGTTTCCCAAAACCGGAAAATTCAGCGTGGATTACTACTACGCCATTCCTAAAATCGCTCAGGCTCTGGCCGAATTGATGCCCTCAACCCATGAAATCCTGGACGTCGTTGGGGTGAGATATCAAGGCCAATTAGCCTGTCTTGTCCTGACTGAGCGGGGTTTAGCTTGTTTTTCCTGTCCGGATTTTTCCCGAAAAGCCATTAAAACTTTCGGGGTTAATTTTAATAAAATTAGTCACCTCAGCGCGGGAAAACGAGGGCTGAGTATTTATCAAAGAAAAGGTCTCAAAAAACATTTTTATTTCTATAATAAAAGACTGGGTAAAATTTTTATAGAAGGAAAACTGTCCGAGTTTATTTCTGTTGAAAAAACTCGATTTATTCCTGACGATCGCCATGAAATTACTCTCACGCTGTTTGGGTATTTTGCCTTATTTTTATCCCTGGTGTTAAATCTGGCAACATTAGGAGCGGGGGTATGGTTTTTAATTCAAAGAATGATGGAAAACCCCTTTTAATCTCCTCTTATTCATTTAATTCATGCTCAAATTTTGTGATTTTCACCCCAGATATTCAACCCTTAACACAGGAGAGATTCTCTCCGAAAAGTGAGCTTAAATCAAACATGAAATTCCTGCTAGGCGGTTTAGCTTATACGGGATCCGGTTGTGATAGAAAAACCCACACCCTCAAGGGTGGGGCTATACAGACACTAGCGAAGCCATGCCCCTTGGGCTATAGCCTGCCGACGCCGGCTACCAGATAAAACAGACTTGAGATAACCGGATTTCGTATCAATGGTAAATTGGATCATCAAGCAGACACAACACCTCTTAACCGTCTTCGGTGATATTTTTACCAAAGATTTGTTTAGAGTGGGAGGGAATGAGTTTTCCCTGAATCGCCTTGCTCAACTGATATTACTGAGTGCGATCGCCTATTTTATCTCCCGCAGCGTCAATGAATGGATTAAGCGCCGGTTATTAGGGCGTTTAAAATTTCACATCGGCACCCGAGAAGCGATCGCCTCGGTCATGGGATATCTTCTGAGCGCCCTCTCCTTTCTGATCGTCCTCGAAAGCGCAGGAATCGACCTGAGTTCCCTCACCGTTGTTGCAGGGGTTTTAGGAATTGGTATCGGGTTTGGGTTGCAAAATCTCGCTAGTAACTTCATCAGTGGCATTACCTTACTATTTGAACAACCCATTAAAGTCGGTGACTATATCCAAGTCGATGATCTCTTTGGAACTGTCGAAAAAATCTCCATTCGTTCCACCATTGTTCGGAGTCGCGATGGCGTATTTGTGATTGTTCCTAATATCCGATTTGTTGAAACTAATATTATTAACTGGAGTTATCAAGACCCGAAATGTCGCCTGCATATTCCCGTCGGGATTGCCTACGGAACCGACCCAGCCGTAGTCACCGAAGCACTTCTCACCGCAGCGCGTAAAGAACCTGACGTATTATCTGACCCGCCACCTAAAGTTTGGTTTCAAGCCTTTGGAGACAGTTCCTTAAACTTTGAACTGTTAGTCTGGATTGATGAACCGCAAAATAGTGAACCGATTAAAAGTGCCTTAAATTTTCGGATTGAGTGTGAATTGCGTCAGCGAGGCATTGAAATACCCTTTCCTCAGCGAGATTTACATATTCGCAATCTGGACGCTTTCAAAGAGCTGTTTAAACATCAGATTCCTCCGGTCCCCAGTCACGAAACGCTTCCCCCATCGGATAATCCGCCTCCCCAGCTTGAAAAAGCCATTCCCAAATCCCCGAATAACTGGACATTGCGGGATTTGTTGCGCCGAATGCCGTATTTTGAGACCTGTAGCGATATGGAATTGCTGCACTTAATTGAGTATGGATATCGGCAATTGTTTCCAGGCGATCGCTTAATTTGTCGGGAAAATGACCCGGGGGATTCTTTTTATATTATTTTATCCGGTTCCGTCGAAGTGTTTTCCCAAAGACTGCAAAAATATATTGCCAGCCTGCACGCCGGTGAGTTTTTTGGAGAAATTTCTTTACTGATGGGGATTCCCCGTTCGGCGAGTGTCAGAACCTTGGAAGATACGATTTTATTTGTAATCGACCGCAATGATTTACAACGGTTGTTAGTCACCCATCGCAATTTAGCCGATCGCATTGCTGAAAAGTTATCCGAAAGACAACAATCCCTGAAAACTTTAGGATTGCTGGTGGATGAAGAAATTGAAGGGGAAGAAAAGCCGTTGATTTGGATTCGCAAGCGGTTAAATACCCTATTTGGAATTTAAGTGGAATTTAAACCGTCAGAAATCGAGACCCAATTTTTATCAACATCAGAGCCTAGAGACAAGGGGAATTTTCCAGGTAACACCGTCCCGCTGTTTAAGTCAGCGTGGCTAGGTTGGTTCAGATCACCGGACTTGAATTCCCCAGTCCAAGCTATGAATTAGAGCTGTTCTTGACGCAGGCGATCGCCTTGAGCTTGGGCATCCTCGCTGTAACTGCGATAGAGTTCCGTGCGGTTTTGAGCGATTTTGTATCGGGGATGATCCGCCGGGACTGAAGCCATCAACACCGAAGCCTGTTCCCACTTGGCGGCAATCACCAACCATTCCGATGCAGTTTGAGCCACTTTCCCATCAGCGGAGGCTTGTTCAGCTAATCGCACCGCTTCGGCAAAGGCATCGCGATCGGTAACTGCCTCGGATGACTCTTCAGAATTGCGGGAAGTCAGGGAAAATTGACCTGACTGCAATCCGGCCTGAATTTGGGGCCAGTTATAAATCAGTAAACCCAGAGTCACCAGTACCAGGCTCACCCCGAGGCCATTGAGGATCCCCCGGCGAAATTGACGTTCTTCTCGGACTTGACGGGAATAGGGGGATTTAGGGAAAGCGGGGTCAGTGCGGGGTTTGGGACGGGAGAAATCTTGGCCCATTTGTTTGAAGATATTGGGTTTTTTGAGGGTAATCAATTCGGACCAGAGTAGTTGATTTTCCGGGTCCCGGTTAATTTCCTCCAGCCACAACAACTGCTGTTCTCGCACCAGACGGCTGTTGATATGGACTCGCCGAATATTGCGCGGTGCCAAAGACTCTAAAATATGTCGAATGCGATCGACCACAGTAGATTGGTCCAGGAGTTCGAGACTCCCCGCCTCGCATAGCAGTTGCAACACGCCATCAGCAAACACGGCGCGGGTTCTGACGCCGGAAGGAGCCAGTTTTTCATTCAGGACTTGAATAATCGCCGATACGCTGCCCTGACGAGCTTGATTGGCGATATCATCCATCGGATGTACCATGCTTGGGTTTAGCAATTGATTGTTTGTCAACTCTATAAAAGCGGTAGTAGTTTGCATTTAGAGATATAGCCTATCAGTTTTTTCAACGGGTCAGCTTTCATTGACCGGAGAAAACAAAAAGCCGCTAATTTAGGGTCCAATTTAGGGCCAAGGGCATCTGTTGCCACAGCCAGCTAACCCGCTAACCGGGACTGAAGCGCCAGAGTTGGGATGTCATCGGCTTGGATCAATGCCTTTCATCTCCAGCCCCTATTATCTACATCTTCTGTTCTGTAATACCAATTCCCTAAAATAAAGCTACACATCACGTCTGATGCTCCCGACTTTAGGGGAATATGCCCCAAAATTCCCCTCCCTTGGAGGGGTGCCCCGCAGGGGCGGGGTGGTTTCTTCTAGCGAGAGAGCAGGTATTGATCTATGCTTCTTTACTCAAAAGTATCTGTCTATCTGTCTGTTCCAAATCAAGACACCACCCCGTCCCTTCGGGACACCCCTCCACAGGAGGGG
>NZ_JAMXOT010000243.1 GCF_024220515.1 Oscillatoria sp. HE19RPO | reverse complement strand
CGCAATGCTTGCGCCCTCCGGAGGGCGCAAGCATTGCGCCCCTACAAGAAATAACGATTTTTCGTCATTAATACCACCTTGACAGGGCTAGTTTTTATAGACTCATCCAACCCGCTACGGCGGGTTTTTTTGTGGCAGTCATCTCGATCGCAATTGCCGGAAAAATGAAGGAGGCGATCGGCCCGGATGGAACCCAAATAAGATTGCAGGTATTAATAATAAACAAAAGATTAAACAGGCGGCTCCCCATGCTCCGTATTTTTGCGTAGACTTTACACAATGGCACTTTGAGCCAAATAGCTGCGTCAGATGAGAGTGGGTAAGCAGCGTCAACTCATATCAATTTTACTTTTATTTTGCAAGTCTTCAGAAGTGCTGTTGGCTCTTTTTTTTGTGACCCTACAACCCATACTGACCCGATGAATCTTTCCTTGATCAACCCCTTCCGGTTATCGCACCTCACGGTACCGCTTTGGTTTTTTGGCTTTGTCCCCTATAAATTAGGCGAAGCGTTATTCATCACTCTACTGCCGTTATTTATCGTTCAAACCGTCAATGGCACTGTAACCGATGTGGGACGAGTCCATTCCCTGACTTCCCTTGCCGGTGTCATTGCCTTTATTGTCTGGGGCAACCTGTCCGATCGCCTCAAACTGCGCCGTCCCTTCCTCATCCTGGGATTTTGTGGGTTTGCCCTCTGTACCGCCCTCACGGCGATCGCCCAGGGAATCGAGCAAGTCATGATATTCTCTACCCTAGGGGCATTTCTGATGGCCGCCATTACCCCAGTTGCCTCCGCCCTAGTCATTGATGGCAACCCCGAAGAACGCTGGGCCAGTGCTTTTGGACGATTTTATCAGATTTCCGGCTGGAGTTTTGTCGGGGGCGTCCTGTTGGGGGCCAGTTGGTTAGCCTTCATTCCCCTCCATTGGACGAGTCTGGGACTGCGATCGCTGTTACTCTTAGCCAGTTGTGCCGCAACAGTCAGCTTGATTCTCTGCTGGAAATGGGTAAAAGAACCGCGCAAAAGTTCAGAACAGCGCCAGTATCAGCCCGATTTACAGGACTTGCTTTCTGTAGCAGTGATTGAAAGACGGGCGATGTTTTATTCCTCGCGAATGCTGTATTTTATCCTGCATCCGTCCTGGCCGGTTAAGCTAATTCATAACCTCTCCCGTCCCCTGCTGCTTTACTATGCTTGTGCAGCAGTCTTTTTCTTTGCAGTAAATGTCGTCTTTGTCCCCTTTCCGATTTTTCTCACCACCCATTTAGGGGCAACCAATACCCAAGTTTTACTAATCAGCATGGGTAAAGCGGCGATCGAGGCGTTCTTTTATCTGCCAATGGCCCGTTTTATCCAAAAACGCAAAGGGGTTCAGCTACAAGCTTGGGCAACTGCCATCCGAGTTGCGGTTTTCCTGATTTTCTCCCTCGTGGCGGTGATGCCTGTCCATCCCCTGAGTTTACCCATTGTTGGCATCGCGCACCTCTTAACTGGCTTAACTTGGGCCGCCATTAGTATTTCTAGCACCACCATCGTTGCCAAGCTTGCCCCCAAAGGTCAGGAGGCGATCGCAATGGGTTCCTATAATTCCTTGATAGGCATTGCCACAATTGTCGGCAGTTTGGTAGGCGGAATGATGGCTGTTTCTTATGGATATAGTGCTTGTTTTCTTACAGGTGCAATCTTGATGGGTGTAACTGCAACTCGCTTATTTTGGATCGGGAAAATGCCGAATATGATTTTCCAGAAATAGGGAAACCGGATTAACTAAGGGAACTCCAAAAAATAAAATACCCAAAAACCCACACCCTCAAGGGTGGAGGCTCACAGGACGAAGCGGTGCCTGCGCGGGCTAAGAAAGTCTTTTTAGTTCCTTAAGCATCGCATTTGGATGATTTATTTCTTGCAATACCCTAAGTATTCCCCCAGTCTATTCTGATTCATTCCCGGATTCCGGTGACTGTTTAGAAGCCAAAAACTCCCGCACTACTTCATCATAGCGGCGAAATTCCCCATCAACTTGATAGTTCATTTGTTGCATTTCGGCTTCAGAAATTAATCCCGCTAGTTGGAGAATTGCCACTTCTAACTCGGGATGTTTTTCCAAGGTTTCAGTCCGAACAATGGGAACCGCTTGATAAGGGGGAAAATAATTTTTATCATCTTCTAGCACAACTAATTCCAATCTGTCAATCAATCCATTGGTAGAATCTCCGGCAATTAAATCGACTTTTTTATAAACTAATGCCCGATACATTAATCCTAAATCCATGATTTCGGGAGGACGAGCAAAGGTTAACTGATAGGTGGCAGCCAAGCCGGGAAAGCCATCTTTTCGACTCATGAATTCATAGCCAAATCCTGCCCGCCATTGGGGGGTATGTTCCGCCGCATCGGAGATGGTTTTTAAGTTTAAATTCCGTGCATCTTCTCCTCGAACCATGATGGCAAAGGTATTATTAAAGCCTAGGGGAGGCATGACGGTTAAGTTAAATTGGTCTTGATAGGCTTGTTTGACCTGTTGGTAAACCGCTTCCGCGTCGGAGATGGGGGGATTTTTTAAAATTGCTGTAAATGCTGTGCCGGTATATTCAACATAAGCATCAATTTGGCCGGTTCGGAGACCATCATGGCAGAGGAATGTGCCGCCTAAATTTAACTGGCGATCGACGGTTAAATTGGTTTGGGATTCTATCTGTTGGGCGAGGAGTTCTCCGAGGATATTTTGCTCTGTGTAATTTTTGGAGCAAATTACAATATCGGCCCTTCCCCTAGGGCGGGAGTTGTCAGTTTGGCAACTGGTAACTCCTCCTAAAGTAACTGTGCAAACTGCTAAAAATAAAAAGTGTTTGACGTTCATTTTTTGACCGTTAATTGATGTTCAAGCCAGCCGATCGCCCCATCGGCAATTAAGGCGATCGCCGCTGCCGGAACTGCCCCGGCTAAAATCAGTTGATTGTTCACCATCGAAATGCCTTGAAAAATCAACGCCCCCAATCCACCGGCCCCGATCGCAGCAGCAATCGTCGCCATTCCCACAGAAATAGCCGTCGAGACTCGCACCCCCGCCAAAATCACCCCCATTGCTAAGGGAATCTCCACTTGGGATAGCAATTGCCAATCGGTCATCCCCATGCCCCTTCCCGCCTCACGAATAGCCGAGTCTACCCCAACAATGCCGGTGTAGGTATTGCGAATAATCGGTAATAAGGCATATAAAGTCAGGGCAAAGATGGCGGGAGTTGCCCCAATTCCGCCAATGATGGGTACGGAAATTAAAAAGCCAAAAAGGGCTAAACTGGGGACCGTTTGCAGGATATTGGCAATTCCGAGAATGGGCGAGGATAGTTGGGGTTTTCGGGTGATCAGAATGCCGAGGGGAATCCCGACGGTGGTGGCAATGGTAATGGCGATCGCTACTAAAAATAAATGTTCGCCACTCCGGCGCCAAATTTCTTCACTATATCGAATCAGAAAAAACTCATCCATTATTCAGGCTGATAGAGTTGACAAGGGTGGATTGACAGCGCAATGGGTGAGAAACCGGGTTTCTGCCCCAGATTTATGACTCCCTCACCAAGATTTTGTCAAGAAACCCGGTTTCTGGTCCTCTAAAATAGCGCAATGGGTGAGAAACCGGGTTTCTGCCCCAGATTTGTGATGCCATCCCAGAGATTTTGTCAAGAAACCCGGTTTCTTGTCCCCGGGAACGCCTAAAACTCAGCAGTTCCATCGAAGGAAGGAGTGGGGAGGCAGCGGATAAAGGCTTGAGCTTCGGGATGTTCCGATTGCAAAAATTCTGTGGGACTGCCTAACATGACCATTTTGCCATCCTGCATCAAGCCGATGCGGGTTGCCAAGCGCAGGGCTTCATGGATGTCATGGGTTACAAATATTACGGTTTTGCCGAGTTGCTGTTGCAGGTGTTTAAATTCCCGTTGGAGTTCCAGACGGGTAATGGGGTCCAAGGCCCCAAAGGGTTCATCCATGAGCAAGACGGGGGGATCGGCTGCTAATGCACGGGCGACGCCGATGCGCTGACGTTGACCCCCGGAGAGTTGGTGAGGATAGCGGTTGAGGAAATGTTGGGGTTCTAAACCGACGAGTTCGAGGAGTTCGGTGACGCGGTTCTGGATGCGATCGCGGTCCCATCCCTGAAGTGCCGGGACGAGCCCTACATTTTTAGCCACGGTGAAATGAGGAAATAAACCAATGTCCTGGATGACATAACCCATGCGTCGCCGCAACTGAATCGGGTCCCATTGAGTGGTAGGTTTGCCCTCGACGAGGACCTCGCCCTGGGTGGGAATTTTGAGCGCATCCATCAGGGCGATCGTGGTGCTTTTGCCGCTGCCACTGCGTCCGATCAGGACTAAGGCTTCACCACGGTTGACTTTAAAATTCAAATTGGAGACTAAATTGCGGTGATTCACCCGAAAGGTGACATCCCAAAATTCTACAACTGAATCGCTAACAGGGGGGGTGGGTAAGGACATAGATCGATAGATCTTGGGATCCAGGGGTGGGGTGGGGGAGAATGGGGATCCGGACAACTTCGCGGGTTCTGGAGGTGTGCCTCGGATCGAACGGTTGAGTTAGTTCAATTCTATGGCTTGTGGAAGAGTGGCGATCGAGTAAAGTAAATTAAGAGAGGCATTGGAGGAGGAGCGGATCGTTGTGACTGCAAAACAAGCTTGGGCAATATTGTTGCAGAGGGATATAGGTTTGTAAGTTTATAGAAAATGGCTCCTAGACGGGAGATCTATGCCCCAATTAGGGGGACGATCGCCGGGGGGAGAACAGAACAACACGCTCCATGCCAAACCGGGCATTCAGATTGACCCCGCTCAGATTTTAAGCCATTCGCGCCAAAAAGCAACCTTGGCGTTGAAACTGGGCAATCATATCGATGCGCGGAAATGAGCGTTATGCTACAAAGCCTTAAGGAAGGCATACAGTAAGGGGAGCAAAGGGAACCCGAAAGCAATGCATAAGATCCTGTTGGTAGAAGATAATGAGATGAATCGGGATATGCTATTGCGTCGTCTGAAGCGTCGTGGCTATGAGGTCATCGTAGCCGTCGATGGCGGACAAGGCGTCACAATGGCTCATGCCGAAACACCTGACTTGATTTTGATGGATATGAGTTTGCCGGTATTGGATGGGTGGGAAGCAACCAGGCGAATTAAAGCGGCACCGGATACTCAGTGGATCCCGATTATTGCATTAACTGCTCATGCCATGTCTGGCGATCGCGAGAAATGTTTGGCGGCAGGATGCGATGATTATGACACCAAACCCGTGGAGTTTCCTCGGTTATTGGAAAAAATTCAGTTACATATTTCCAAGCAACCGACGGTTTAGGATGCTGTTGGCACTCCGATGTTGAATGAGGAGAATGGATGAGAAAAATTTTAGGGGTGCGATCGCCACGGGGTCAATTTCTTCACGCTTTTTCAGTAATGAATGGGATTTCTATCAGTCCACAGAAATTTTGAGTGATATTTTTAAAGATTCTGAGTTCTCCAGACGCAAACTGGGGATTTTTAATGGAGGGGGATTCTGGGTGAATCTTAAAATCAGGAGATTTGAATAAAAGGGCAGCCGCCTTCATCCGTACAACCTCGATTTTTCCCGATGATTCATTCATCCCCCTTTGCCAGTCTGGGTTATTTCCTGATTTTTGGGTTGCTCTCAACCTGAATCTTAGTAAATATCCGTGATTCGTGAAATAAGGCGAGAACAAAGGAGAGAAAAAAGGTGAATCAATGATGCAAAGTACCTGCCGGTTTGGGCAGAAATTTTTGCGATCATAAATGGCAATTTCACTGCCGCCGATTGTCTGAAATTGAGGTCAGCGCTTCACTTCCTTGAGATCGTCTAGTATCGGGACTCAAAAATAGCGGTTAGGAAAGCAGTGGATCATATCCCGTTGATGACAAGAGAGGAACTCTAAACAGGACAGTTCAAGTCAAACCCACCCTCTTCGCCAAAGAGATCTCATCAAGATGCCTATTAATTTATCAGCCCCAAATTTGAAGCCCAATCCAGATGTGAACTCCACCCCCCAACATCACCGGGGGGGGCTGATTCAAGCTTATACCCTGGGGGGAATCCTCTTGGGTGGCACGATCGCAGTCACTGCATGGATTCTGGATATTGGGCTTCGAGAGGTGGACTGGTCTTTTGGGGCGATCGCCCAAGTCCATACCACCAATCCACTCCACTGGATCCTAGACCTCAACCCCCTCTTCTTCGGCTGGATGGGGTGGACTTGGGGACAATTAAAAATCGCCCAGAAAACCACCGATCCCGCGTCTTTGCGCCATAGTCCCGTCCCCAGGGACAGCTTTGGCGTCCCCTCCCCGGGAACTCCCAGCACAGACCAACTGGCATTTTACCTGAATCATCTCCCAGTCGCCGTGATTGAATTGAACCTCAACGGTGAAATTCAAACCTGGAATTCCACAGCGGAAACCCTATTTGGCTATCATGCCACCGAAGCGATCGCCACCCCTTTACTCACGGCAATCATCCCCGAAAATGCCCGTCCTGATTTCCAAAACCAGTGGAATCAATTCTTAACCCACCCCTGTAAACAGCGTTGGCGGTTAGAAAATCGCACCCAAGACGGCCAAATCCTAACTTGTGAATGGAATATCCTTCCCCTACTCAATCCGTCCAGTGAACTCATCGGAGTCGCTGCCTTGGTTTGCGAAATTACTCAGCAGGTGCAAATCGAAACCGCTTTACGCGACAGCGAAGCCCGATTGCGCCGACTCTCCGAAGCCACCTTTGAAGGCATCATCATTCATATCCAAGGCAAAATCATCGATGTCAATCAAGCCCTCGTGAAAATGAGTGGCTATTCCGAAGAAGAGTTGATTGGCAAAAATGCCTTTGATTTTTTAACTCCGAACTCTCAAAAAGTTGCTTTAAAAATGCTGATTTTAAGAGATGAAACTCCTTGTGAAGTAGAGCTTTTGAAAAAAAATGGGACGATTTTTGCCGTAGAAATTCAGGGAAAAGAAATTTTAAATGATGTGGGAGGAGTCCGAGTGGCAGCGGTGCGAGACATTAGCGATCGCAAGCGGTCCCAAGAGCTGGAAAAATTGCTGATTGCCACCGTGACTGAAAACCAACGAACCCTAGCTACCCTGATGAGCAACCTCCCAGGCATGGTTTATCGCTCTAAAAATGACCGCAACTGGACAATGGAATTTGTCAGTTATGGATGTATGGATTTAACGGGATATACTCCCGAAGAACTCATCGATAATCGCCAGATTTCTTTTTCCCAAATCATCCATCCTGACGATCGAGACAAACTCTGGGCAAAGGTCCAATCCAGTTTACAAAACCAACAGCCCTTTGAATGCGCTTACCGCATCATCACTCGCACCGGAGAAACCAAATGGATTTCGGAACAAGGACGGGGGATTTTCTCCGTCACTGGAGAATTATTTGCCTTAGAAGGTTACCTAACCGATATTACCGAACGCACCAAATCCTTAGAAGCCTTGCGCCAAAGTGAAGCCCGCTATCGGACTATTTCTGAACTGGCTTCGGATTTTGTCTATTCCATGACCCTCAATGATAACGGTGAACCGATCGCCGAATGGGTCACTGAATCCTTTAAACGAATCACCGGCTATACCCGCGAGGAAATCAATCAAAAAGGCGGCTGGCATCAGGTAATTCATCCCGAGGATTTGCCTAAATTTCGGCAATTCGAGCGAGAAATGCTCGTGGAAAATGGGGCGGTCTTAGAATACCGAATTTTTACCAAATCCGGTGAGATTTGTTGGTTGCGCGATTCCGCCCGAACCGTTGAAAACCCCGGAGAAGAACTGAAGAAGAAAGTGCTGGGTTCGGTGCAGGACATTAGCGCTCACAAGCGCTCAGAATTCCAAATGTTACACGCTATGTCCTTATTGAGCAAAAGCGAAGCCAAAAATCGCGCCTTGCTTAATGCCATGCCGGATTTAATGTTTCGCTTCGATCGCAAACAAACGATTCTGGACTTCAAACCTGTAAAAGGCATTGATTTTGGAAACTTAACCGGCCAATTTTTAGGTAAAAAATTAAGTGAATTATTATCCCAAGAAGTTGTGGCGCATTGTATGGATGCGTTGGAAAAAACTTTATCAAGTCATGAAATTGAAATTTTTGAATATGACTTAATAATTAACGAAGAGGTCTTTAGTTATGAAAGCCGGGTGGTGGCCAGTGGAGAACAGGAAGCCTTGGCGATCGTCCGAGATATTACTGCCCGCAAGCGGTCCGAAACGGAAAAACTGCAATTAATCGCCTCTCTCCAAGAAAGTGAAGAAAAATATCGGTCCGTGGTGAATACGGTTCAAGAAGTCATTTTTCAAACCGACCCCAATGGATGCTGGACCTTCCTCAACCCGGCTTGGACCGAAATCTCCGGATACAGTATCGAAGAAAGTCTCGGGACGCCGTTTTTAAACTATATTCATCCCGACAATCACCCGGAGACTCAACAAAAATTCCAAAAATTAGTTCAGCGGCAGACTGACTTTTGCCGCCATGAGGTCTGTTATCTGACCAAGAGCGGCGATCGCCGCTGGATGGATGTTTATGCGAGGCTAAGACTCTCTCCCGATGGCACAATTATTGGCCTTTCCGGGACCCTCAATGATATCACCGATCGCAAGAAAGTCTCCCAGCAATTACAAGAAGCCAAAGCCTCCGCAGAAGCTGCCAACCGCGCTAAAAGTGCCTTTCTGGCCAACATGAGCCACGAACTGCGAACCCCCCTCAATGCCATTATCGGCTACAGCGAAATTCTCCTCGAAGAATCCGAAGATTTAGGGTCTGAAGAATTTATCCCAGATTTGCAAAAAATCCAAGTTGCCGGGAGACACTTACTCGCTCTGATTAACGATATTTTAGACATTTCCAAAATCGAAGCGGGTAAGATGGAACTCTATTTAGAAACCTTCGAGATCCAGACTCTCCTTGATAATGTCATCGCCACCGCTAAACCCTTGATTCAAAAAAATAACAATACATTAGAATCAATCTGTCCACCTGATATCGGAACCTTATATGCAGACTTGACAAAAATCCGCCAAGTGTTATTAAACCTCTTGAGTAATGCCGCTAAATTCACCACCCACGGCACCATTACCTTTGAAGTTTCTCGGGACCTCTGCTGGATTCCCCAGACCCCCCCAAATTCTTCCCTAGGGGAGTCTGGGGACCCGAGCGGGACAGATTCTACCCCGGCAACTCCGGCTTCCCCGGTCAACGATGACCCTTTGGGGCCTCTGTCTCCCTGTATTATCTTTCGGGTGACGGATACCGGGATTGGCATGAGTCCCGAACAAATGAATCAAATTTTTAACGCCTTTACCCAAGCGGACCCTTCTACGACGCGCAAGTATGGCGGCACAGGTTTAGGATTAGCCATTTCTCAGCGATTCTGCGAGATGATGGGAGGTGAAATCTCCGTTAGCAGTCAAGTGGGAGTGGGCTCCACTTTTACGGTCCGTCTGCGGACTGTCCCAGTTCAGCCTGAGCCCTAATGCTCAACCCAGGCATTTCCCCTGGGAAATTCTCTGGCTGTCGGATAGAACCTTCAAGAAATAGGTAGAATCCTAGGAAGTTTCCATCGAGAAACGGTATTTCGCCGAATCACTTGCACCACGGCGAGAGAGCAAACGCCATCAGGGGTTGATTTGCTCCTTTAATTTCTCAGTAAACCCAGCTATGCGGACACTAATGCCATGATGCGATCGCCCAAAACTCCTCTGATACTCCCTTCGGTTCTCCTCTGTCTGAACCCCCCTACACCCGCTCGGGTGCGGCGACACAGACAAAGCCTATGACAAAGGCTACCCTCAAACCCGAACTTTGACCCCCGGATTTGGTATCAATACGTTCTATCTCCTGCCGGATCTCCAGGATCCCAGGGCTAACGGAACCCCCATCGTCTCTTAGAGGCGATCGCCAGTTCCTCATGGGTTAACCCCATTAAACCCCTGCCCGATTGCTATTTCGAGCCTGCTAGATTTTAAAGAGTCGATGCCATGAACCTTGACCAAGCCTCGGTGCTGGTAGTTGATGATGTTGAAGCCAACCGCGATCTCCTCTGTCGCCGCTTGAAGCGGCAAGGCTACCACGTCAAAATTGCAGAAGATGGACTGAAGGCACTCGAATTAATCCGAGCCGAGCCATTCGACCTCGTGCTGCTCGATATTATGATGCCCCATCTTAATGGCTATCAAGTCTTAGAGGAAATTAAGGCCGATCCGAGTCTGCGCCATATCCCGGTCATTATGATTTCCGCTGTGGATGATATTGATAGTGTAGTCAAATGCATTGAATTGGGCGCAGAAGACTATCTCTCTAAACCGTTTAATCCGGTTTTATTAAAAGCTCGGATTAGTGCCTCTTTGGAGAAAAAACGCCTACGCGACCAAGAACAAGCGGTTTTACAAAAGTTACAAGATGAACAGGCTAAATCGGAACTACTGTTGCTGAATATTTTACCCAAACCGATTGCGGAACGGCTCAAGGCCGGGGAACGAACGATCGCCGATAATTTTTCGGATGTGACGGTTCTGTTTGCTGATATTGTCGGCTTTTCCCAGCTTTCTTCTCATTTATCTCCCCCGGAATTGGTGGAGTTTCTTAACCATATTTTCTCGCTGTTTGATGAGTTGGCGGATAAATATGGGTTGGAAAAAATTAAAACCATTGGCGATGCCTATATGGTGGTCGGGGGATTGCCCATGCCTAGGCCGGACCATGCTCAGGCGATCGCGCAAATGGCCCTCGATATGCTCGACGCTACAACCCAGTTAAGAACGAATCATGGCGAAACTATTGCCATGCGGATTGGCATCAGTACCGGCCCGGTGGAAGCTGGCGTCATTGGCACTAAAAAGTTTAGTTATGACTTATGGGGGGATACGGTTAATACCGCTTCAAGAATGGAATCTCACGGCATTCCCGGACGGATTCAAGTCACAAGTTCTACTTATGAATGTCTAGCTAATGATTTTTTATTTGAAAACCGGGGTCTGATTCCCGTCAAAGGCAAAGGAGAAATGTTAACCTATCTATTGATGGGTAAAAAACCTATTGTTTAATGTAATTTTGTCATTTGTCATTTGTCGTTCGTCATTTGTTGTTTGTTGTTGTTTAATACTGCTTTAAGAGCAGGAGTCACCAATCCGTCCCTGGGGTAATGCTTGTATCTGATAGATTGAGGACAACCGGGGATCCGTTGGTTGCTGAAGACCCCAAAACTTTCATCCCCGGCGATCGGTCCCTCTAAACCCGTAAAAATTAAGTTTACTTATTATAAAACAATAAATGATAAGCATCTGAGGGGGGTAGGCAACTCCTGAAACCCTCATTCTCTCGTTACCCCCCTCAGATTACCCTGTAGGACAGGGTTTCCAGTGACCAGTTTTCCCAAATTCCAGCCCAAATCATGCAACTGTCGCTACAAAACCTTGACCCCCTCAGATCCACAGGTGTATAATCAGCTCAGGGTAAGCCTCTCAGCAGGCAAGCCTTTGCACTTCTTTGGAAGTGGAATTAATGGAAAAAGGGATTGTAGTCCGTAATTAGTTGAAAGAAACCCGCACCCTTTGCACTTCTTTGGAAGTGGAATTAATGGAAAACCCGAATGTCCCATAAAGGACATCGTTGCCTAAATCCTTTGCACTTCTTTGGAAGTGGAATTAATGGAAAACAAATACTGCGGGGGCGCAAGCTAAAATGCCTCCACTGCTTTGCACTTCTTTGGAAGTGGAATTAATGGAAAAAGCCAGACTTGACTAGTTCTGATGTGTCCATAACGGCTTTGCACTTCTTTGGAAGTGGAATTAATGGAAAACTAGCTTCTTCTTCAGTATTGTAGTACTGAACCTCCCTTTGCACTTCTTTGGAAGTGGAATTAATGGAAAACACAGAAGGAAAGAGAATATTGACCCTCCTCAATTGCTTTGCACTTCTTTGGAAGTGGAATTAATGGAAAACTCCCAGCGACAGAGACTAGGATCCGTGACGATTTCTGCTTTGCACTTCTTTGGAAGTGGAATTAATGGAAAACTGCTCAGTTGTTGTTGCGTTTTGCAACTCTTGGACTATTTCTTTGCACTTCTTTGGAAGTGGAATTAATGGAAAACTGCGGTTTTCGTCTCTTTTTCCAGAGCCTCCGCACTCGCTTTGCACTTCTTTGGAAGTGGAATTAATGGAAAACCCTGACCAGAAACCAGGGTGTCGTTGCCGGCATCGCTTTGCACTTCTTTGGAAGTGGAATTAATGGAAACTTGACTGCCTTCCCACAGGTAGTACAAGATGCCTTTGCAGCTTTGCACTTCTTTGGAAGTGGAATTAATGGAAACTCGTACACCACTGCCCCAAGGAGGGCAGCAAGAAACTTTGCACTTCTTTGGAAGTGGAATTAATGGAAACTCGGTAGAAGGATTAGCCAACGGGGTCACAGTAGGAGTACCCTTTGCACTTCTTTGGAAGTGGAATTAATGGAAACTGCCCAGTATGTTCGACACACTGTGGCAAAGTCAATAGCTTTGCACTTCTTTGGAAGTGGAATTAATGGAAACTTGACTGTGCCGGTGATATCACTGGCAGGACGACCTACTTTGCACTTCTTTGGAAGTGGAATTAATGGAAACCAGGATTCATACCCGTGTTTTTGTCAACGGGTCCATTCTTTGCACTTCTTTGGAAGTGGAATTAATGGAAACCGTGAAACGAAAAGTTTCGCCCGTTTCGTATTGGAACTTTGCACTTCTTTGGAAGTGGAATTAATGGAAACCATTTGAGCGGGGGCAATGTTTACACCTGCTTCGCTTCTTTGCACTTCTTTGGAAGTGGAATTAATGGAAACGGATTGTATTTGTGTGTTCCTTCGTTACACACTAATTTTTTCTTTGCACTTCTTTGGAAGTGGAATTAATGGAAACGTTATTCTTCTTCCACACAGATTGTCTCTGTGCGGCAGTCTTTGCACTTCTTTGGAAGTGGAATTAATGGAAACCCTCCCAGGGACTATTCAGTCCGATGTCTTCTATGAAAACTTTGCACTTCTTTGGAAGTGGAATTAATGGAAACAGGGGTGCCGGTGAGGTCGGACATCCTTTGTGAGACCCTTTGCACTTCTTTGGAAGTGGAATTAATGGAAACCTCCATTTCCACCGTAGAGGATATCCCCTTGACGCTTTGCACTTCTTTGGAAGTGGAATTAATGGAAACTCGGGCAGGCCAGCCCGGTTGGACTGGCTCTCCCCACCTTTGCACTTCTTTGGAAGTGGAATTAATGGAAACGTTGATTCATAACGAATCCAGCAGCCTCTTGGGAAGAGGCTTTGCACTTCTTTGGAAGTGGAATTAATGGAAACTGCCTGTTGCCCCAGTTGCCATTGCTTCGAATTCAATCTTTGCACTTCTTTGGAAGTGGAATTAATGGAAACACGGGTGCGATTCGTTCGCTGGCTAATACATAACCAGCGGGGAAAACTAACCGGAACTAACCGGAAAAGTTAAATCCTAACTGACTCTTGGATGCAAGTGAAAGTCTTGCCCTGTAAGAGATACAGTGACTCCCTACCTGGC
>NZ_JAMXOT010000242.1 GCF_024220515.1 Oscillatoria sp. HE19RPO | reverse complement strand
ACCTTCTTTACTAATGCCACCGATAATATTGGCGTAGAAGGTGTCCAATTGTTTGTGGATGAAGTTCCCGTTACCTTAACTGCCAATGGAGTAGCAACCTACACCCCTTCAAAATTGGGAACCTTAACTGCCAAAGCAGTCGCCGTAGATGCGGCGGGAAATTTAGGTGAAAGTAGCATCGAAATTCGGGTTTATGACCCCAACGACCTAAATCCTCCCATTGTAGAACTCTCTCCCACTTTAGGAGAGGAACCGCTGACCGATTTTACCGACATTATTGGCACGGTAATGGATGACAACTTGACCAATTACGTCCTATCTATTGCACCCGCATCCGGCGGAGAGTTTGTCGAAATTGCATCAGGAAATTCTCAAATAAGTAATGGGAAATTGGCAGGATTTGACCCAACTCTGCTGCAAAACGATACTTACATTTTGCGGTTGACGGCGACGGATGAAAGTGGGAATACTGCTTCTGCGGAACAAATGGTGGATGTTGCTGGGGAGTTAAAATTAGGCAATTTCCGCTTATCGTTTACGGATTTGGAAGTTCCAGTAGCAGGAATTCCGATTAACTTGACACGGACTTATGATACCCTAACTACAAACCAATCCGATGACTTTGGATATGGATGGCGCTTGGAGTTCCGGGATACCGACTTGCGGACTTCTGTGGGACGGGATGAACTGTACGAACAGATGGGGATTCCTTCGGTTGGATTTGAGGAAGGTACGCGGGTTTACGTGACGTTACCGGGTGGGAAACGGACTGGGTTTACGTTCAAACCTGTGATGGATCCGGAGATTGTCAAGGCGTTGCGAATGGGAGCACCTTTACCCCAAAGCATGATTTTCTACAATCCGGCGTTTGAAACAGATGATGGGTCACAGGTGACGTTGAGTGCTCAGAAAACTCAGTTGCTTTACAATCAGGAAACGGGTCAATACTATCATCCGAGTGGGTCGCCTTACAATCCAGCAAATTCGTTCTTTGGTGGGACATATACGCTGACGACGAAGGAGGGGATTGAGTATGAGATTGATGGGACAACTGGCGATTTATTGACGGTGACGGATACGAATGGAAATACGCTGACTTATTCGGATGAGGGAATTTTCAGTTCTACTGGGAAGTCGGTGACGTTTGAGAGGAATGCGGAGGGTCGGATTGTGGCGGCAGTTGACCCGGAAGGGAATAAAATTGAGTATGAGTATGATGAGAATGGGGATTTGGTTGGGGTTACGGATAGGGAGGAGAATACAACAAGGTTTGAGTATCATGAGGAACGCGAACATTATTTAGAAGAAATTATCGACCCGTTGGGACGAACTGGGGTACGGACCGAGTATGATGAGTCGGGTCGCTTGAAGCGGATGCTGGATGTGAATGGTGAAGCGGTTGAGTTGGTTTATGACCCGGATAATTCAACTCAAACGGTGTTGGATGTGTTTGGCAATCCGACGACTTATGTGTATGACGAGCGCGGGAATGTTGTTACTGAGGTGGATGCGGTTGGGTTGGTAACTCGGCGGACTTATGATGAAGATAATAATGTCTTAACCGAGACGGTTGTTACCGAGGAAAGTGGATCCGAAGGGTGGACGACAACTTATACTTATGATGCAGAAGGGAATAAATTATCTGAAATCGACCCGTTGGGGAATGTGACGCGGTGGAGTTACAATCCCTTGGGTCAAGTGTTGACGGAAACCAAACCCCTGGGTCAAACGACGACCTACGAATATGATAGCCAAGGCAATCTTTTATCTACCAATACTTCAACCGGAGCTATCAAGCAAACCTACGATCGCTTTGGAAACATTACGGCAATAATTGATGCCGAAGGACAAAAGACTCAATTTGAATATGATTTCCTCGGTAGAGTAACTCGCCAAATCGATGCACTAGGCAACTCCACCACTTACACCTATAATGCTAATGGACAAACACTGACTGAAACAACCACACTCGCTACCCCCAACGGCTCACGCGCACAAGTCAAAAGCTGGACATATGATGCCGAAGGTCGCGTTACGTCTGAGACCGATCCGCTAGGTAACGTCACCGAATACGAGTATGATAAACTAGGGAATATGACTGCCCTCATTGAAAAGGGTATGAACGATCGCCGTACCGAATATCGTTATGACGCCAAAGGTCAACTTGAAACTACCTTGTATCCAGATGGAACATCCGTACGTTCTGTTTATGATGCAGCGGGTCGAGAAATTGCTAGGATCGACCAAAAAGGACAAACCACCCACTTCATTTATGATGCTAAGGGTCGTCTCATCGAAACGACCTATCCCGATAACACCCCGAATGACCTTTCGGACAACCCCAGAACCCAAACTGAATATGATAAAATGGGTCGCACCAGAGCCTTTGTTGACGAACGGGGTTTTCGCACCGAATATGAATACGATATTGCAGGTCGTCGCATTCTTAAACGCGATGCTCTCAATAACGAAATTAAATATACCTATAATGCAGCCGGAAATCGCCTGAGTGAAACCGATGCTCGAAATTACATAACCCAGTTTGTCTATGACGATCTCGGTCGTCCAACAGAAACTCATTTCCCAGATGGCACTCGTACTATCACTACCTACGATACTATTGGACGGCGCAGTTCTTTTACAGACCAATCTGGTCACACGACCTATTTTGTTTATGATGCGCTGAATCGACCGATTGAGGTAATTCATCCAGATGACACACCTAACGACCTCTCAAACAACCCCAGAACTAAAACTGAATATAACGAACTCGGTTGGGTTACTGCCGAGATTGATGAATTAGGGAATCGCCAAGAATACGAGTATGATGAATTGGGTCGTCTGATTGAGTCTCGAAGCAGTTGTGCTTGCCGTCGCCAAACTTACACTTACGATGCGTTTGGAAATCGTCTGAGTGAAACAGATCCGTTAGGAAATACCACTTTTTTTGTTTATGACAAGCTCAACCGTCTTGTAGAAACACATTTCCCTGATGGCTCTTACATGACGACTACCTACGATGAATTGGGACGCCTCAAAACTCAGACTGACCCTGGTGGAAAAACCACTGATTTTGAGTATGATGCTTTGGGTCGTTTGAGTGCAGTTGTTGATGCACTACAACAGCGAACGGAGTACAACTATGACGATTCTGGCAACTTAATTCAAGCAAAAGATGCTAATCAAAACATTACCCAGTACGAATATGATCCATTGAATCGTCGAACTGCTACCATTTTGCCGTTAGGACAACGTTCTGAGACTACCTACGACCCGGTTGGTAACATTGCCAGTATCATTGATTTCAATCGCAATACTATTACCTACGAGTATGACTCACTTAACCGGATAATTGCTAAATATTTCCCGGACACTACCGCCGTTGAATGGACTTATACGCCAACGGGTCAGATCGAAACCATCGAAGACCAGCGTGGGGTAACTGCTTATGATTACGATGTCCGCGAACGACTGATTTCTCGAATTGACCCTGACAACCAATTCATCCGCTACGGCTACGATGTAGCTGGTAATCGCACTGAGGTGATTGCTCCTACTGGTACGACGAAGTACACTTATGACAAATACAATCAGTTGGAGACAGTTACAGATCCTAATTTGGAAGTGACTCGTTACACTTATGACAAGGCAGGAAATCTTATCCGTACTAACCTACCTAATCATACAGTTGAAACTCGCGAGTATGATGATTTGAATCGGTTGGTGTTCTTAGAAAATAGTGGGCATTCTGGAGTGATTTCCAGTTATCGTTACACTCTAGATCCGGCGGGAAATCGTCAGAGGGTGGAAGAAAATGATGGTCGGGTGGTTGAGTACAATTATGATGCTCTCTATCGTTTGACTCAGGAGAAAATTACCGCTCCCGGTTTGAGCGATCGCATGATTGATTATGCCTACGATGCTGTGGGAAATCGACTCAGCTATCATGATTCTATAGGCGAACTAAAAACCTATACCTACGATCCGAACGATCGATTGTTGAGTGATGGCAGTAGTCGCTACACTTACGATAACAACGGGAATACTTTATCTCGGATTGCAGATGCCACAGATGGAGTGGTTTACAGTTGGGATTATGAGAACCGCTTAGTTGGGGCACAGGTTACTAAACCAACTGGTACTGTTGGTATTGAATATGAGTATAATGCTGATGGGATTCGGGTAGCAACAACAGTCAACGGAGAGGAAACTCGCTATCTGATTGATGCGAATCAGCCTCATGCACAAGTGTTGTCGGAGTATGCTCCTGATGGTACGGTGCAAGCGAATTATGTTTATGGAACCGATCTGATTTCGCAGAATCGGGATGGGGTGCGATCGTTCTACCATGTGGATGGTTTGGGTAGTACGAGGGCTTTGACTAATGCCAGTGGGGTGGTTACGGATACTTATGATTATGAGGCGTATGGAAATTTATTAAGTTCGGTGAGTAATACTGTCAATAACTATCGCTTTGCGGGTGAGCAGTTTGACCCTTATCTGGGTGATTACTATCTGAGGATGAGGTATTATAACTCTGATAGCGGACGGTTTACAACTACAGATCCGTTTGAGGGTTTCTTGAGTGAACCCCTGTCTAGAGCGAAGTATCCTTACGTGCATGGGAATCCGGTGAATGCGATCGACCCGAGTGGCCTCTCTTCTTCAGTAATGGAATTTTCAGCGTTCCAAACAATGCTGAATGCTTTGATAACTCAGTCACTACCTTTGGTTACTGGTGTAGGCATGACTGCCGGAGGGTTAACAGTTCTTCCTATTGCAGTTGTTGCTGTTCTGGCTCGGGCGCACGTTCTGGGTCAAACTTTTCCTACTGATGTTAAGAGATGGGGTGTTCCAATTATCATATGGGGGGGTGGAGATTTACCTCAAACTACAAACCATGTATTTAAGGCTTTGACTGGTTCGGGTTACACGGTGGACAATCCTAGTGGCAATTTACTCGGTTCTCAACTCATCCCTCCTTTATTAAGTAGAATCAAGCCCCCACATTCTAGGTCTTGGTATCCAAATGAAGTTCAATGTAAAGGAAAAACAGGTCGAGATGGAGGAACTCCTACTAAAGTATGTGATGAATATCCTTATGCGTCAACTGCACAAGGAGGGGCAGCTAACTACAGACTAGGTCAAGTTTCGATACATCCTGTACTTGAAACAGAGCAAAGTGTTGGGATAGCCGGGATACGAAATACTCAAGGACTTAGATTAAACGAATTTTACAGACTAGCTAAGGTGGGACATGAAGGGAAAGGGGATTCTACAAGTTGGTATGTTAACTTTGCTTTCCCCTGGGTTAAAACTTTTTGGGTAGACAGAGGAGGAAAACCCAGATATTTTTAAAGGTGATCTACTATAATAGAAAGAATATTTGTTTAAATAGGGATTTTCTGATTTAACAAATAGTTTAACAACCAACAAATAAGTTGGTGAGCAAAGTTAGTTGTGCAATCCAAAAGGTTGTTGTGATGGAAATTTTAATTGAAGCTTTAGAAAAAATAATGAATTGGCTAAAAAAACATCAGCCAGAGTATGCGGCTTCCTTTTTGCCCGGACTTACATCTAGCGAAATTGAAGCAGCAGAAGCTGAATTTGGATATAAATTACCTGAAGAAATTTATGCCCTTTACCAGTGGCGAAATGGAACCGAAAAAGATGTTAAAGCAGTATGCTTTCCTCCTCCCCTGCAAATTTTGCCTCTTTCTACAGCTATTGAGTATAGTAAAGGGTGTACTGAACATATTTTAGAAGATAAAAATGTTTTAGAGGAAAGTAAATGGTATGAAACCAGCCCTTTGTTTGTATTTATTCAATCCAATTGCGATTTTTGTGCTGTTCCTATTATTGACTTTCACAGAGAAAAAATACCAGTAGTGGTTTTGGGTGAAGGGGAACTGCCTTCTATTCTGTATACCAACTTGACTGACATGATGTTGACATTAGCAGAGTGTTATGAAACCAATGCCTATTACTTAGGCGAAGATGGATACATTGAAGAAGATGAATGCAAAACGGCTGAGGTTTTACGCAAATACAATAATGAACTTAATGAAAAAGCAATTTCAGGCTTTAAATCTATTTTGTCAAACCCCCTCGATTTTTCGACTTTAGATTATGAAAGTAGTAATTTTAGAAAATTAAGCAACAATATTAATGATTTTGCAAGTGTTATTGGTAGATTCAAAGATCCAGAAGGGGTTAATTTGTTATTGGAGGCTTTACAGACGTGGAGTCAAGCTAAAGGCCGATACATTTCTAAGAACATAGTTTGTTCTTGTGTGATAAGAGCTTTAGGTGAAACCTGTGATGATAGAGCGTTACAACTTCTAACTAATTTGCCAGACAATTCTCCATTTTTCAGGGAAGAGGCTCAAGCAGCTTTGTTAAGGTTCAGGCTAATGCGTAGAAATATGTAATCATTCAACCTCAAAAGAAAAGAACAATGACACTGAGAAAAAGCTCCCTTTCAGCGATGAGAAGATTTTCAGTTATACTGGAAAGTCGGTGACGTTTGAGAGGAATGCGTCGGGTCGGATTGTGGCGGCGATCGACCCGGAGGGAGAAAGAATCGAGTATGAATATGATGAGAATGGGGATTTAGTCGGGGTTACGGATAGGGAGGAGAATACGACTCGGTTTGAGTATCACGAGGAACGAGAACATTACTTAGAAGAAATCATTGACCCGTTGGGACGAACTGGGGTACGGACGGAGTATGATGAGTCGGGTCGCTTGAAGCGGATGCTGGATGTCAATGGCGAAGCGGTTGAGTTGATTTATGACCCGGATAATTCAACTCAAACGGTGTTAGATGTGTTTGGCAATCCGACGACTTATGTGTATGACTCGCGGGGTAATGTTCTGACCGAAGTTGACTCCAAAGGTGGAATCAATCAATACACATACGATGAGGACAACAATCTCCTCAGCGAAACCGATCGCGACGGAATCGTTACCCAATATACTTACGATAGTAACGGCAACATCACCAGTACCTCTGACGGAGATGGCAAGATCACCCGCATGAGTTACAATCAATACGGGCAAGTCCTCTCCATCGTCTCCCCCACAGGATTAACCGTATCCTATAAATACGACAGTCGCGGGAACCTCATCGAAAGCACCGACACCGATGGATTAACCACAACTTACGTTTACGACAACACCGGAAAACTTATCCGTCAAGTTGCACCCGACGGACAAACAATGGAATGGGGTTACGACACCTTTGGCAACCCCACTCGCATGGTAGACACTCAAGGTAACGAAGTCAATGCCACATACGATCGCAACGGTCGAATGCAAAATGCCAGCATGGACTTTTTCGTTGACGGTGAAACTCACACCCTCAGTCGCAATTTTACCTACGACAAAGAAGGTCGTACCCTCTCGGGTACCAACTCTCAAGGAAATACCCAGTCCCAAACCTACAACGAACTCGGGAAAGTGGCCTCCACCACCGATATCCTAGGTAACGTTACTCTCTACGACTACAACGATAAAGGTCTATTGACTCGGGTAACTCTGCCAGACTACACCCCAGACAATCCCAACGACAATCCTCAAATCCTCAAAGAATACGATGCAGCAGGTCGTTTGGTAAAAGAAACATCACCCCTCGGTTTAGTTATTGAGTACGTTTACGATGAACTGGGTCGAACTAGCGAAACCATCTTACCCGATTTAACCCCCGACAACCCCTCCGACAACCCCCGCATTCAAACGGAATATACCCCAGCGGGAAGAATCGCTCGTCAGCGCGATATTTTGGGCAACTGGACAAGTTTTGATTACGACCACCTCGGTCGGTTAATCAAAGAAACCGATGTCTTCGGAAATCACACCACAACCACCTACAACTTAGGCGGTCAAATCGCTTCGATTACCGATGTTCGTAACCGCACCACCAACTTAGTTTATGACGAAAAATCTCGTCTGAAAGAAGCTGTTTTATTCGACCAAACTAAGTTTTCCCTCACCTATGACTCCCTGGGAAGAGTCGCCTCAGAAACCAACCCATTAGGACAAACAACTCGCTACGAATACGATGACTTCGGTCGAGTCAATGTCGTTATCGACCCCCTCAACCAACGCACCGAAGTGGAGTACGATAACCGAGGCAACTTGACGAAGGTACACAATGCCCTGGGTCAAATTACGCGCTATGAATATGACGAATACGGTCGGCAAACTGCCACTGTATTCGCCAACGGCGACCGCGTGGAAATGGGGTACGATAATTTCAACCGGCAGATAACTGCTAAAGATGAAAATGGCAACATTACCCAGTACGAGTACGACAACTTCAACCGAACTACGGCGATTGAATTAGCTGAGGATGCTCGCACCCGTTACAATTACGATAATTTGGGTCAGCTCATTAAAATTGAGGATGCGCTCAATCGCAGCACTCAGTTCGAGTACGATGATTTCGGTCGGATGGTGACAACTATCTTACCAATGGGACAGCGCTCTGACACCGTTTTCGATAACTTAGGTTTCCTCGGAAGCTACACCGATTTCAATGGGGATACTATTCATTATGATTACGATAATTTCGGTCGGTTGCAACAGAAGACATTTAGCAATCCCGATATCGCTGCGGTTGGCTACACTTACGACCCTGTAACTTCTCAAATGCGGACCGTGAGTGACGGTCGAGGAGTGACGAGTTACGAATATGACAATCGCGACCGACTCTCTCAAATTACCAACCCAGATGGCAAGGCAATTGGGTACGGTTACGATGTTTTAAATAACGTCACGTCCCTAACAACAGAGTCGGGAACGACCTCCTACACTTATGATGCTTTAAATCGGTTGGACTGGGTGAAAGATGGCAGCGAAGTTTTAGCAGATTACGATTATGATGCTATCGGAAACTTAGTCCAAACAACTCGTGCCGATGGGACGGTAGAAACTCGCAGCTATGACAATCGCTCTCGCCTCACCGATATCGAAACTTTAAATTCGGTGGGTCAGGAAATTTCTAGTTTCTCTTATACCCTAGATGGAGTTGGCAACCGAACCCAAGTAGTGGAACATGGCGGTCGCACGGTAAATTACGCTTACGATTCAGTGAACCGTCTGCTTCAGGAAAAGATTTCTCCAGAAAACCAGACTATCGATTATACCTACGATTTAGTGGGCAATCGGCTGTCCCGTAATGATTCGGTTCTCGGGTTGACCACTTATGATTATGATGCGAATGACCGATTGACTCAGATGTTGTCCGCTGGGGTAACGACCCAGTTTACCTACGATAACAATGGTTCGATGTTGAGTCGTTCTAACGGACTCGAAACCGTGACTTATGACTGGATTAACGATGGGGAAAATCGCTTAGTTGGAGTCAATTCAACTGATGCGGGGGGGAACCAGCGCGTTAATTACGTTTATGATGCTCAGGGGAATCGGGTTGCAAGTATCGGTGATGGGGTGCGGACAAATTACTTGGTGACTCCGGGTGGGTTGTCGCAAGTGTTGGCAGAGTATGACTCTAATGGACGGGTTACAACGGACTATACCTATGGTTTGGGGTTAGTACGTTCGGTTGAAGGGGGTTCTGACTCGTTCTACCACACCGATGGTTTGGGTTCGGTACGGATGTTGACCGATACGACAGGTTTGGTAAGCGATCGCAATAGCTACGATGCTTATGGAATGTCCCTGTCTAATTCTGATGGAAGCTATCAATTTGCTGGGGAGCGTCGGGATGCGGAAACTGGGTTGGATTATTTGCGTGCCCGGTATTATGACCCGGAATTGGGACGGTTTATTTCTAAGGATGCGTTTGCGGGTTTCTTAAATGACCCAATGAGTCAACATGATTATCAGTACGCTCATGCCAATCCGGTTAATAATACTGACCCAACTGGGTATTTTACATTGCCCGAGGTGGTGACTGGCATTAGTTTTGGTGCGATTCTGGTGAGTGTGGGTTCCTCCCTTGGGTATGTGGGAGGTCAGTACGCAAATGGGGGTAGCATCTCAGGGGATGAAGCGCTGGTGATGTTCGACCAGTGGGTAGCGGGTTACGCGCATGGGGTTTCTGGTGGAATTACGACGGCAATTCGCCGGGAGGATTACGGGGAAATCCAAGAGGGCGACCATGCGTTCCTATGGAATATGGGGAATCTGGCGGGAATTAGTACCTCGTTCATTCTGGGTTTCCAGCTACCTGCTGCCCTTGCGGGTCAGATGGGGGCGACGAAGTGGGGGACGACTTTTGCCACGGGTATTGCAGCGGCGGGAGAAGGATATGGGATTTATGAAGCTGGAATGGGTTTGGCAGACGGTCAATGGGATTATACCGATGTCTTTAATTTGCTGAGTTTGGTTCCTTATGCAGTTCCAGCAGTTACGGGTGTTGCGAATTCTCTGGGGACGATGCGGGCAGCTAATCGTGCTGCTGGTGGGGTAGCGGATGATGTAGGTCGTGCCGCTGGTAGTGTTGATGATATGCTGCGGTCTTCTCAGAAGACACAAATGGCTACCGATATACCTAATCCTAGTGCTTGCTTCGTGGCAGGTACTGAGATTCTGACGCCGGAGGGCGAGAAGGATATTGAGGACATTGAGGTTGGAGATTGGGTAATTGCGGATGACCCAACTACACCTGGGGAGATTGAGAAGCGGCAAGTTTTGCAGACGTTTGTCCGCGAGACTGATGTTTTGGTGGATTTGTATGTGGATGGGGAGGTAATTTCGACGACTGAGGAGCATCCGTTCTGGGTGCCGGACAAGGGTTGGGTTGAGGCTGGGGATTTACAAGTTGGGGACTTGTTCCAGACGGAAGATGGTGTTATTATTGATTTGGATGGAGTTGAGCGAAGAGAAGGTGAGTTTCAGGTCTACAACTTTGAGGTTGAGGATTTTCATACTTATTTTGTTTCTGAGCTTGAGATTCTTGTTCATAATGCTTGCAACCCGTATGTAAGTAAGAATACCAACGAACTTACGAAATCTCGAACATCTTATCAAAACTTGATTGATGAACACCAGAAAAAACTTCAAAATTATATAGATAATCCGGATGCTTATGATAATAAAAGTATTTTGAAAAATGCAGACCCAGAATTACGTAACAAAATTATAGAAGGACGTAAAAAATCTCTCCAAAAACAAATAGATAAACAAATGGGAGAACTGAATAAAATAGAAGAAGAGTTAAAAAACCGAGGAGTTATTTGATGACCATAAAAATTAGTGTAAATGAAATTCATTTAATTTTTGAACAATTGATTCAAAAATTTCAATTAGATCGAATTGAATCTTTAGAAATTGACACTGACTACTACTGGATTGTGACGACGGATGAATGGGAGGATTTTGATTCTACATCACCCTCACCTGCGGTAGGATCTCTATTAGATGATTGGACTTCTTTGCAAGCTGCTCTAAAAAACAACCAAATTACTTACTTAGACTTGGAGCGTTTGGCTAGCATTTTAAGGGCATTATCGGAGACAATTGCTCCATCCAAATAACCGTGTAATTATAATATGAAGGCAAGGATTTATGTCAACAAATTGCGTCCCCTGTGAGACTGATTGAACCGGGTCAGCAGAGAGGAAAAATTGGCGTTTTCTAAGGGGATAGCTCAATGAAGTCAAACAGAAAGAACCCGAAGTTCTCATTGGGACAAAAGGGATAAAAACTTAGCTTCCGGGAGGAGTATTAGATAACATTCATGCCCCATAGAACTGGCGTTGCACATAGACGGAATGATTCACTTGGGCAGGGGTATAGTATGGAGTTTTAGGTAGTAAATAACCACTTTAATCGAAATCTCGAACATTCCGGCGAATTTTGAATAATCCAAAGTTTTTCAAGAGTAAATATGTCAACAGTTAAACCACATTAAATAAATTTAATTTACAAAGGTCCGACAATAATAATTGAGGGTATTTGACCGAGGGTCATTAATAAACCTTCAACATAAGGCCCACCGCATTAAACCTCAAACCTTCTCAACCTGCCCGACCAAAACCCCGCCAATCTTGCCCACTTTTACAAACTGCCAGCACCCGCGAGTAATAAACGTCCGAACCCTTTCGACAATACTTTTGACTTCCCGTTCAGGAGCCGCCATCGTTGCTGTGGGTTTTCGCTTAGAAACGTTTGGGCTGACATCCATTCATAAGCACAGTAGCCGCACAGGTTCCGTGGGTTCGCAACGCGCTACTGCAATCCCTGCTTCAACGCCACCCTCGATGCAGCGCACAGATATCGACATAGTGGGGGGCGCAGTAATGACAACAATCACCCTGGGGAAGTTGGGGGAGATGGTTGAGTTGCGATCGCCCTTCCCAAGTGCAACTCATCCCACCGTCACCCATTCACCAACACCGGCTGAATCCACCGCCACTCCCGCTGCTGCCGTCCCTCCCGGGGTAAAGCCGAGAGATAGAGTCGAGGGGAATGTTACCATTCCACCCCTCTCTTCCGAAACCGGGAAGAGCGATTTTCACCGCACACGGCTACTCAATGTGCAATCCCTTTGTCAATAACAGCTGGTTGACTGCCGTCAGTAGCAGTCTTTTCATGGTGGCAATGTCGATGTAATAGCTGAAGATTAACCCACTCGTCTTTTCCTCCTTGAGAAAGTGGGATTTTATGGTCAACCTCCATTACATTTCCTGAAAGAAAGTGTAGTCCACACCAAGCGCACTTACCTTGTTGTTATTTTAAAAGTATCGCTTGTCTGTTAGGTAATTCAGGATGTCTGCCTAACCTTCTACTCCAATAAACTAAGTCGCCATCATAGGGGCTTTTATCACCTTTCACCAACAGATGTTTGTTACTACGGGTCGCAAACTCTGTGTGTAAAATTAGCTTTTTTGCCTCATCCCCTCTGGTCACAAATACCCAGTTTCTCTTGCCGATTGCTCGCCAATATAGACCCTGAGCTTTTTTGACATTAAGAGTGCGACGTTTGGCCCATCTCCGAAGTTAAAAAAATGCTTAGTGCGTATGTAATCGCGTATTCTAGTAGGGAAGATGCCGTCCTTACCCCTTAAGGCTTCTATGATGTCCTTTCCTAAATTGCTCATGTTTTAAGCTACTTGGTGGATATCATTTTCTAGGATTCCCTTAATAGTAGCGGCATACCATTGAACCCCGCCACGCTTGGTTTTGTAACCGAGTTCGGTGAGCTTAGAACAGATCGCCCTTAACGACTTCCCTGCTGCCTTCATAGCCTTCATGATGCCGATCGCTTCCTGCTCAGAAGGGTCCTCTACCATTTGTCCAGACTCATCAGTGACGTAACCGTAGACAGGGCGGGAGTAAACTTGTTTACAAGATTTCTTATGTTGGATAGCGTCTTTAGTCCGTTGTTTACAGAGATTTCTCTCCAGTTCCGCAAAACCGGCGATCATCGTCAACATCATCCGGCCCATCGGGCTGGACGTATCCAAGCTCATCCCATTGAAGTCTAAGAGGTGGAGTGATGCCCCCAGCTTATCCCAATTGTCAACGCTGGTGAGGGCATCGGCGGCACTCCGGAACAGCCGGTCAAGTTTGACCGCCACAATATTTTTGACCTGGCGCGATCGGACCAACTCTACCAAGTGGCTACCACCGGGACGGGTTGAGAGGAATTTCCCCGCGCTAACGCCATTATCAATAATCGTTTCGACTACCCTGAGACCCGCTTGTTTACAGTAGGCCGTAAGTTTTTCTACCTGTGCCGGGATACTGACGCCCTCTTTAGCTTGCTCATCGGTGCTGACTCGAATATAGATTACTGTACTGTTATCAAACCCTTTCGTCATGGCCCCTACCTTTCCTCTTTGATGTAAACAAAGCTGGACAGTGAAAAGTTCTGTGAGATCACTAATTAGGGGCCTTCAACTATCCAGTTCGTCTCTGTATGGCCATAAGCATGAATGACTCTTTGGCGTGAAGGAATTTTGTCAAAAGTAAGCTGGATAGACTTTCCGCTAAAATAGAAGGACCCGATTGGAGCAGAGTCAGGCGAACAACTTGTTCACGCTTGATCACCACTGTTTGAGACGGTTCTGAACCACCCGGAAAAACTGATCCAAATCGTCTCGGGCATTTCTAGGCTCAAGACTTGTAAAATTCCCAAAACTAAAGCATTTAAATCAGGGCTATTTCATTCTAAACAACTCCTTAATTAGTTTAAGGCCAAATCCTGCCAGACGTTGGGCTTGAGCCCTATTATGAAATCCATAATCGCGGTATATGTGAGCGTGCAAAATTTCGAGCGATCGCCCAAATTTGAACCAAGGGTTTTGTTCTTACACGAGAAGCATCTTCACCTTGAGTTACATCCCGGACATAATGAACCTTGTTTTCGACTCCCCAATAACCTCGAATCCGCTTTGCAAATTCTTCAGCCGTTTCAATCAAAGAGGAAACATAAAACCGAATTTCAACACTGGGTTCAATAATATTTGCTCGATGGACTTCGCGGGGTGAAATAACACGAATTACGGTTTTTATTCCAGGAACTTCAGGAATATTATCTAACTGATTACTAATACTGACTGTGCGTTTTTCAACTGGACCATGACCCACATTATTCGATTCATGAGTCTGAATAGATTTAAAATTGGCTTGGACTGCTTCAAGTAGACCCGATTGGTTGCCTTTGAGCGCCCCAATATAGTCATTCCCACTGTCTACGATGACTTGAGCCGTTTTTTTTTGGGTACTGATTGCATCAAAAGCGAACACTACACCCTTGAGGGCCATATCTTTGATAAATGCGGGTAAGGCCGTGATTTCATTAGTTTTTGAATCAACTTCGTATGGATTGAGAATCAGCCCTCGTTCTACGATGTAGGCACTTACTAACATAATGGCTGGATGAGAATCTACATCAGCGTCGTCATTAATAGCTTCATAGGACCCTCGTAAAACTTTACCGTCCACTGCAATAGTTTCGCTCTGTATTGGGTCAATCCCAAAAAACCGGGATAAACAAGCTGAGTAGCGTTGCTGATCAATTCGTAATAACGTTCGTCTTATCGTACTGTAAGAGGGTAAGCGGGTTTTTTCAGGTTTGAACAATTCCAACAGTTCATCATGGTAGGCTTTTAACCAATCTCCAATCGCTATAAAACCCCGATTTCCTGCCGCAACGGCCAGGGGAAATAAGGCTAGACAGAGGCTTTGTTGATGACGCATTCCTGCTCTACGACGGCAATCCTCAAGATCCGCAAATGCTTCAACAATTGTTATCTGGGACATTTTGACATGAACCCTCAGTGAGATTAATCTGTTATTCTATCAGGTCTTACACTAGAATGAAATAGCCCTGAATTTTAGGGACTTTACAAATCATCAAATTAGAAATGTACGCTTGCATTGGGAAGAGTTTTTCCGGGTGGTTTAGAACCGTATATAGCAGTGATCATCAAGGGTGAACCAGCAGTCTGATTCGGATCCAATCTGCCCCATCTATTTTAGCAGAAAGTCCACCCAGCTTACTTTTGAAAAATTCTTTCACGCCCAAGAGTTATTCATGCATACGGCGATACACAGAGGAACTGGACAGTTGAGGGACCCTAATTAATTGTTTCACAGAACTTTTCACTGTCTAGTTAATAAATCTATCAATCACATCCTTTTCAGTTTTGTCATCTGAGTGAAATGTAACCTTCATTTATTCGGTTTCGTTAGCTGCCATAACATATTTATGATTTTCACCCCTAGCGCTTGCAGGTTGACCCCAGAAACCTGGTTTCTGCCTCAGAAAAAGAAACCGGGTTTTGGGGATAGCTATTCCTAAACATTACAGCTTGGTTAAAAACTCCGGTTTCTGGGTCCCGGTTTCTAGTTTTTAAACCGGACGTTTGCGGAAAATTCTTGTCATTTGAATGCCCGTGATTAATAAAGCTATTAAACTTCCTCCGACTAATAACACATAAAAAGCCTTGAAAGTAGGACCGAAATATGAGCCTTGATGAATTTGTAAGAGGATAGAAGCTTGTTTCCCCGATAGACCAAACCAAGCCCTCCCTAGACGATAAGCAATCCCGGTGATGGCACTAACCAAGAGGGGCAAAAATGCGATCGGTGCTAGGAAGCGATGAAACCACCTCCAGTCTTTTTTTGGCTGATATTTTGAGGTTTTACCCTGCCATTTTATCAGGGTAAAACCTGTGACAATCATGCCCAATAACCCCAGCCCAACTAATAACACATAAACCGGAACTAGGGGTTTACCCAAAAATCTTCCTTCGTGAATGTTCAGAAAAATCTCAGCGATTTCTGAGGGAATGCCGAACCAAGTTCTGCCTAGTCGATAACCGATGCCGGTTAATGCAGAAAGGATTAAGGGAATAAAGACAATGGGAGCAGATTTTCGGTGAAGTTTTCGGAAGTTAATCATCGTTATTTTCCTGGGGAATTCTCAAAAATGTTTAACAATAGACTTCTTGCAAAATTCTTTAAAGCCCCCCTTCTTAAGGGGGGTTGGGGGGATCAATCCTTTTTTTTGCAAGAGGTCTAATATGACTAGGCGATCAAGAAAATCTTGATTCAATTCTTTTGGGTAAAGTTATGATTTTATTCAACTAATACCCAGCTTTTCATTTCGGTGTTTTTTCCTTTAAGTTGATGGGTTCGGCAATCCTTAACTTGAATCTGCTGTTTTAATCTTTGATAAACAATATCTGACACGGTAATTTCTCCGGCTAAGGTGGTACCTTCTAAACGCTTGGCTGTATTGACTACATCACCAATTACTGTATAAGTACGGACATCTTCTCCGCCAAATAATCCCTCAACGACTTCTCCAGAGTGAACGGCACAACCGACCCCAAGTTGATAGGATGAAAGAGCTTCTTTGGCGGCTTTTTGCATAGCTTTTGCGGCGGAAACTGCTTGCTCTGGAGTTGAATAAATTGCCATGACTTCATCAGCCGTAAAAGTGACGCGCAATGGGAGGAAAAGATAAGCTGCTAATTCAGTGTGCTGATAATAATTGTTGAGGATATTGGCAACAATATCGGGGGGGCTTTGTTCACACCAGGTGGTGAAGCCACGAATGTCCATGAATAATATTGAGCGATCGCACCTTTGAAACTTTAATCCTTGAGGATTTTTGACCAATGTTTCTACGACATGAGTTCCCATGCCCCACTGGGCTAAATTTCGCAGTAATTCCGATGTTTTTTTTAGCTCTTGCTGCTGCACCACAATTTGCAGTCGCTGAAATCCTAGTAACAGCCCAATTAATACTAGACTGCTAGTCAAAAATACATGGGTATTCCTATCCGTAAATTGAGCAAGCATTTCTCTGGTAATCCAGTCCCTGGAATTTTCTCCTGAGCTGACTACTAAATAAAATGCTAAAACCATCAGCATCCGCACTACACTTTCTAAGGGGATAATCCAGCGTTCTAGGGCATTTTTCCAGCGATATCGCGCAAACTGAAGTCCCGCAATGGTTAAAGAAAATGCCCAAAATACTAGATGAGATGGCTCTGCAAAAAACTCACTGCCATCGACTTGCAAATCAACTAATGTGTAAAGTGTGACTCCGATTAAATTACCAAATAGTGGGAAAGCATTCCGCCTCGATAAGTAGGCCGTTTGGATCAGCATTGCTACAATCAGCAGATAATCCGTTGGATCATGGAGGTAATCCTGCCAACCGTAAATAGCAATATCTGATAAGTTTTTCAGGACTAAAAAATGTCCGCTGTTGCCTAAAAATTCTCCGACAAAAGCTGATAAGCGATCGCTGTACTTGGCCGGAAGATGAATTTTTTTGATGATTTGGATAAAGTTGGCAATTTTATGCATTGATAAATCCCCTGAACCCCATGAAATATCCCAGAACCGAAAACCATGAATATGTTTAGATGCATCGTCCTAAAAAATAGTGATAGTTGGATAATTTGGGTTAAATATCCACCCATTGCCGCAGTAAGTTGGCGTGGGTTTTGCACAGTAAATCGAATTCTACGGTTTTGCCATATTGCTCAAATATTGACTTTCTAACCGTATCGAGTTCAAAGAGAATTTCCCGTTGCTGAACATCGCGAACCAGACTCTGAACCCAAGTCACCGCAGCAAAACGAATTCCCTGGGTTACTTCGGTAACTTGATGGAGAAAGGTCGAAGGATAAACAATCATGGACCCTGCCGCGAGTTTAAACGATTGTTCACCCAGACTGGTATCGATGACTAATTCACCGCCTTGATAGGTATCTGGATCGCTGAGAAATAGGGTTATGGATACATCCGATCGCACCAATTTTCCATCGCCCATAATGGCATTATCAGTATGCCAACCATAAGACATTCCCGGTTCATAAGAACTAAATAAAATTGGCCGAATTGTTTTGGGACGAACGGAGGCTTTAAATAGGGGGTTTTGCAAGATTGCAGTATGCACAATTCCCCTGAGTTTTTTGGCGACCTCTGTATCTCCTTTCAATTGATAGTTATCTTTAACGGGTTTCGCATACCTCCCAGCGGTGAGTTTACCCTCGACAAATTCAGCATCTTTCCAAATGCCCTGAATCTCGTCTAACTGTTCTGGGGTGAGAACTTGCTCAATACATAAAATCATGGAATTAAGGCCAAATTTAGCTAAAAAAGATTGATGATTTCATCGGAACTAATGATTTGAAAATATAGGGAGGGATACCCTAGCCCTGAACTCTGATTCAAGACTAGGAAAATCCCTGATCCAATCAAATCGTGATGAGCAAAAAATGCTTAAGATGGTTCAATTGTTGTTACCAACGAGACCACAGTGGCAATACACTAAGATTCGCCATCTTCGCCATCTTCGCCATCTTCGCCATCTTCGTCATCTTCGCCATCTTCGCCATCTTCGCCATCTTCGCCATCTTCAGTTGCGCCTGGAGGAGCGCCGCCCTCTTCTCCATCATCTTGAATGGTAGGAGCTGGGGGAGTTTGTTCTCCTTCTGTCTCATCACCGGGCTGACCGGCACAGGCGGCCACGGTTGTCGCGAGGCCAAGACTGAGAAATAGTGCAACAGCTTTAGATTTCATAGCCAATTTGTAAGCGTGATTATTGTGGATCAGAAGTGATCATAAGGTAATTATAGGAAACAAATAGTAAAAATCTGGGAAAGAAAAGAAACTGGGTTTCTGCGATAATTTTGGCTGAACAGCGAGATTGAATGAAGAAACCCGGTTTCTAGGCCCCGCCCCGGGTTTTGGGCGATCGCGGTGGTCCCGGGAGGGGGATTTTCACCTGAAAGCAGCTTCCTTGACTGAGTTGACTCTGTACGGTGATGTCACCGCCATGAGTCTGGGCGATGGTTTTGGCGATCGCCAGTCCTAAACCCGATCCCCCGTGATGTTGGCTTCTGGCTTGGTCAGCGCGCCAAAAGCGATCGAAAATATGCGGTAATTGGTCGGAGTTGATGCCAATGCCGGTGTCTTCAATCCTGACTAAAGCATGGGTGCGGTTGCGCTGCAATGAAACGATGACGGTGCCCCCAGATGGGGTATATTGCAGGGCATTAGCTAATAGATTGGTAAAGAGGCGAGATAACTCAGAGGGGTCGGCATAAACTTCTAGGTTAGGGATAAGTTGAGATTGCAAATTTAGGTTCGCCGACTCAGCCCGATCGCTGTACAAATCTACCAAGTCTTCCAATATTTCATCAAGGGCAATTTGTCGCCATACCGCGCGATCGGGGGCTTGGCGATCCAGGCGAGCCAATAGGAGCAAATCATCCACCAGTTGGCTCATTTGGGCTGACGCACTGGCGATCGCCTTCAGCTTTTCCACATCAGCCGGATGAACTCGTTCTGGGTGACTTTGCATCACTGCGATCGATGCCCGAATTGCTGTCAATGGGCTTCGCAATTCATGGGAAGCATCCGAGGTAAACTGTTTCAGTTGCTCAACACTCCGCAAAATTGGCTTGAGTGACTCGCGAGTGAGCCAAAAGCCGCCCATTGTCACCAGTCCAGAAACAATCGCCACTCCAGCCATTAACCCTTGCTGGAACCGGCGCAACTCAGCGTTTAACAAATCCATTGATTTGGTAGCTCGCACATAGCCTAATAATTGCTCTGATTTTGCCCCCGCATAAACCGGCAAAATGAAACTCCGAATATTTCCCTCTTCAAGAATTTGTCCTTTGGGTGCTACAATTTTAGGCAAAGATTGGGTCGTGAAAAAGTTTCCTTCTCGCACCATTAACTGTTGTTTGCTATCAAACCATTCAACCCCTTGGTCGTCAGATATTAGGGGATTAGGCACAAAAGCGGGAATGGAGTAAACGCGATATTTATCCATCAGTTGAGATAAGCTAATGGGTCCAAAAGTGCCATCAGCATTCTTAGGAATATATCCTTGATATTCGTCTTCTGTAGTTACCTCTTCATATTCATGTTGAATAATTTCTAAGGTACTGGCAGATGTCCCCGCAATCTGATGCAAAGAGGCATTTAATTGTTGATTGAGGTCTCGGGCAACGATAGCATAAACCGCCGTACAAAATGCCCCTAAAGTCGTGGCAATTACCAATAAATATGACAGCAACAGCCGAGTTTGTAACCGGCTAAACTGACCCTGAGAGATTGGCTTAGAGATTGGCTTAGAGATTGGCTTAGAGATTGGCATTGAGTCGATATCCCAAACCATAAACGTTTTCAATGAAATTTGCGGGAGCCCCTGCCGCCTTCAGCTTTTGGCGGAGGCTGCGTAAATGCACTTTGACGGTTTCTTCTCCGGGCATATCTTCAAAAGCCCAGACTCTTTCTAAAATAACACTGCGGCTGAGAACGCGACTGCCATTGCGTAAAAATAACTCTAACAAAGCATATTCTTTCGGGGTGATATTTAGGGGCTTGTCTTCATACATCACCTGACATTCATTGGGATTTAGCCTTAGTTTTTCCCACTCCAAAATTGGCGAAAATGTTACAGTTTGTCGTCGCAACAGCGCGCGAATTCGGGCTAACAATTCGGGTAAATCAAAGGGCTTTACCACATAGTCATCGGCCCCGACATCCAATCCCAACACTTTATCACTACTGGTATCTCGGGCGGTCAGCATCAAAATTGGGGTTTTATTTCCTGCGTTTCTTAGCTGCCGACATACGGAAATTCCATCGAGTTTGGGCAGCATTAGATCGAGAATGATTAAGTCAAAGGTATCCGTTTCGGCAAAATTCAACCCCAATTCACCATCCCTGGCGATTTCTACTACATAGCGGCGATCTCTTAAAGCTTCGGCAATGGCCTCCGAAATGCGAATATCATCTTCAATCAACAAGATTTTCATATCAAAAATAATGGCTCTTTAGGCTTTGGGTTAATCAAGTTTTAAAGTTGATTCTTGGGTTGTAATTATTGTTGATGTAATGAAATAATTTTAGCTTTAATCGGGGATAAAAAATAACTGCAATTATTATCCCAAAACCAATTAGATATAGGACTAGGGGCTAAGAACATGACGACGGAATTTAGGGCAGGGAACTTATGAAGGATAACGACTGAAGTCGTTACTACGAACTTTGACCAGATAACGACTGAAGTCGTTACTACGAACTTTGACAAGATAACGACTGAAGTTTTTACTACGAACTTTGACCAGATAACGACTGAAGTCGTTACTACGAACTTTGACCAGATAACGACTGAAGTCGTTACTACGAACTTTGACCAGATAACGACTGAAGTCGTTACTACGAACTTTGACCAGATAACGACTGAA
>NZ_JAMXOT010000241.1 GCF_024220515.1 Oscillatoria sp. HE19RPO | reverse complement strand
AGGTTAGAAACCGGGTTTCTTTCATCAATTTAGGGGATGAGCCAAAAGTTAAGGCAGAAACCCGGTTTCTGAGTCCTTTGCAGGAGGTTAGAAACCGGGTTTCTTTCATCAATTTAGGGGATGAGCCAAAAGTTAAGGCAAAAACCCGGTTTCTGGTCTCTTAGACAGGGCTATCCACCTATTTTGATTATTTCTGAGCGTGAATCACTTGCAAACTCCCTCCGGCATAGAGTCGGGGAGAATCAACTTTAAAGCCAATTTTTTGCAACAGTTCGGATAAATTTGTTTGGAGTAATTGCCAAGCGGTTTCGGTTTCAAAAAGCCAGAAAAAGACTGCTAATCCGGGCCAGAATAAGGGATTAGTGGGCGGATGAAAGTCAACGATCGCAAATGTTCCTCCGGGTTTGAGGACGCGATAAACTTCCTGAAGTATTTGCCGCAATTGCTCGGGATCCATTTCATGCAGGGCGGCGCTGGTATGTACGAGGTCAAATTCATTGTCGCCAATGGGGATATTTTCGGCGAAGGCTTCAATGTAGGAGGCTTGGGGGACATTGTTGCGCGCCCGATTTAGGGAGAGGGGAGAGGCATCTAAGCCGGTGACGTTGTGGGAAGATTGGACGAGGTAGGCGGTGGCTTGACCACTCCCACAGCAGAGATCGAGAATTTTGCTGTCGGGATGGAGAGTGAGTCCTTCGAGGGCTAACTGACGGAACCGAGATTCCCCTCCGACGCTGAGGGCGGCAATGCGGGAGATGCCATCGTAAAGCCACTGATAGCGATAACTCCAGTCTCTCAAAATTGTTGCCACGGATACCCCCTGGAATAAAAATGCGGATTTAACTCAAACTGTGACTTAATCAACGGTATTATTGTTAAAATAAGTAAACAATAATGAAAACTCTAAGGAAACTGTGACTGCTATGGGCCGTGTAGGGGTACTGTTACTGAATTTAGGTGGGCCGGAACAAATTGAAGATGTTCGACCCTTTCTGTACAACCTGTTTTCTGACCCGGAAATCATTCGGTTGCCATTTCCGTGGATGCAAAAACCCCTGGCATGGCTGATTTCGAGCCTGCGGCATAAAAAATCCCAAGCCAATTATATGGAAATTGGTGGGGGTTCGCCTTTGCGAGGGATTACCGAGGAGCAAGCGATCGCCTTGCACAAAAGTTTACAGGACAAGGGGCAGGATGTTCAAGTTTACATCGGAATGCGCTACTGGCATCCGTTCACGGAAGAGGCGATCGCCCGCATCAAGCGCGATGGCGTCGAACAATTAGTCATCCTCCCCCTGTATCCCCAATTTTCCATTAGCACCAGCGGGTCCAGTTTCCGATTATTGGAAAAAATTTGGACAGACAACCCCGCTCTGGCCCCCCAAGAACACACGGTTATCCCCTCCTGGTATCAGCGTCCCGGTTATCTGCAAGCAATGGCGCAACTGATCGCCCGAGAATTGGATGGGTTTGAAAATCCCGACCAAGTGCATATTTTCTTTAGCGCTCATGGGGTCCCCGTCAGCTATGTGGAAGAAGCAGGCGACCCCTATCAGCATGAGATTGAGGAATGTACGCGACTGATTGTGCAAACCCTGAATCGTCCCAATCGTCATACCCTGGCCTATCAAAGTCGAGTGGGTCCAGTGGAATGGCTCAAACCCTATACGGAAGATGCGATCGCTGAGTTAGCAGCAGAAGGCGTTAACCATTTACTGGTAGTCCCAGTCAGCTTTGTGTCGGAACATATCGAAACCCTGCAAGAAATCGATATGGAATATCGGGAAGTGGCAGAAGAGGCGGGAATTGAACATTTCCATCGCGTCCCGGCGTTGAATACTCATCCGGTGTTCATCGAGGATTTAGCGGATTTAGTGGTTGAGGCGATCGATGCCCCACCCTTGACCCTAGATCAGGTGATGCGTCCCCAGAAAAACTTCAAAATGTATCCCCAAGAACGTTGGGAATGGGGCATGACCACTGCTGCGGAAGTCTGGAATGGACGACTGGCAATGCTGGGTTTTATGGGACTGTTGATTGAATTAATTAGCGGTCATGGACCGTTACATTTTATCGGATTGCTGTAGTTGCTGCCGGAGACTGAGGGATTTCTCAGTAACCGGCAGGGCCTAGTTATAGAGAACCGGGAGAGTGCCCGGGTTGCCGAAGTTTAATCGGGTTCGGTTTTATTTCGGCGCGGATTTTTCCGCGCACCTTGCTGGATATACCAGCGATACCACTCCTGGGAGGAACGAATCGCTAACCATAACAGGAGTAGGGCAATAATACCGCCCTCTGTCGGTGAGTCGAAGGCGAAGAGCACGAGGCAAATACATAAGGCATCTTGAGCGAGAATGGCCCAGAGGGGTAATTTCCCGAGGCGATAGAACCACCCAACTTGCACCAGTTGGAGCACCAAGGCCAATAATCCGCCGACGAGGCCAATTAAGGCCACGATTAAGGTGGGGGCATTACTCTCGTCTCCAAAACTCGCGGCGGCGATCGCCATCCCCATAATGGCCCCCACAAACGGACTAAACACCAGTTGCACGTTTTGGAGGAGGCGCTGTCCCCAAGGTTGTTTGGATGCAAATAGTTCAAATAAAGACCAACTCACCAAAACCCCGATCGCCACCTGGGGGGAAATCCGCGAGAGGAGGGGGACGCGGGACCATAATTGGTCAGCATTTAACAAACCGATTAACAGCAGCGGGAGGGCAATCCGCAGACCCCCTGCTGCTGAGGCCGATAGCGCCGCTAGGAGTGGAATCATCATATTGGCAATTTAGTCTCGTGGAATCTTCTGGTTTCCGCTCCCCCAGTTCAGCGATCGGAGTTTGAACCCTCGGCGATCGCCCATCGGTTTTGGCCGCAACTCTCGAAGTGGCTGGCGATCGCACCCCGCCTCATTTCGGGTTTTGCTCCATCCCCTGTTCATAGTTTAAATGCTTAGAGGGGGATCTGCCTGGAATCCGGTTCGGCCCTTTCCAGTTTTCTCTGCCTCTGCATGGTGACTCCGGCGCTCACCCGCCTTTTAGAGGATGTGCTTTTCCCCTCAGTTCAATGCAGTTCTATTCTAAATCATCACGGGGATCGAGGATTTCGATACAGGTCTCAACGAATTATCCCTGAAATAGGCCGGAGTCGCCGCGTTTAAATATCCTGAAATCTTCCTAAAAACTGTATAATAAACTACAGTAGTGCGTTGCGAACAAACCAAACTCCCCTGGATTTTTACAGGATAAGCCTAAAATATTTTTTTGGATAATTCTATATTTTAAGCTTATCAATACTCGAAAACGCCTCAAGGGGGTCTTTTGGGACTCATGCCAGAGGCTCATCGTCAGATTCACCGGACTTGAAATGCCCTCGCCTTATAGAAAACCGGGGTAATTCAGGGTTTGCACCCCCAGCGCGATCGCCAATATGGAGCATACTAAAATGTCCGATTCACTCTTTGCCGATGCCAGCAAACGCTTAGAACGGGCGATGAAATACGTCTCGATTTCCGAAGACGCCCTCGAATATCTCAAATATCCTAAAGCCAGTTTAAACGTCTCCATTCCCGTGCGCATGGACAACGGTTCCTTACGCATTTTCCAAGGCTATCGAGTCCGCTACGACGATACCAGAGGTCCGGGAAAAGGAGGCGTCCGCTATCATCCCAATGTTTCTATGGATGAAGTTAAATCCCTCGCCTTTTGGATGACCTTTAAATGTGCGGTTCTCGACTTACCCTTTGGCGGTGCAAAAGGCGGCGTTACCGTCAATCCCAAAGAACTTTCTAAACTCGAATTAGAACGATTAACTCGGGGATATATTGATGCGATCGCCGACTTTATTGGACCCAACATTGATATTCCTGCCCCAGATGTTTATACCAACCCCACCATCATGGGTTGGATGATGGATCAATATAATATTATCAGTCGTTCTCTCAACCCCGGCGTGGTTACCGGCAAACCTGTCACCCTAGGCGGCAGTTTAGGGCGCGATACTGCTACCGGCAGCGGTGCTTATTATGTCATTGAAGCCATTATGGGGAAATTTGACCGACTTCCTCATCAAACCACCGTCGCCGTTCAAGGATTTGGGAATGCCGGTTCCGTGGTGGCTGAACTTCTAGCCAAAGCCGGATACAAAGTAGTTGCCGTCAGCGACTCTCAAGGGGGAATTTATGCCAAAAAAGGGCTCGATATTCCCAGCATTCTCCAGTACAAAAAATCTAATTCTGGGATTCAAGCGGTCTATTGTCAAGACACAGTTTGTAACATTGTTGAACATGAAATTATCACCAATGAGCAACTGTTGGCCTTAGAGGTGGATATCCTGATTCCTGCTGCCTTGGAAAATCAAATCACCGAAGCCAATGTGCAAGATATTAAGGCGAAATATATCTTTGAAGTGGCCAATGGACCGATTAGTTCCGGGGCCGATCGCATTCTAGAAGACCGAGGCATTTATGTCGTTCCGGATATTTTAGTCAATGCCGGAGGGGTCACGGTCAGTTATTTTGAATGGCTCCAAAATCGCAGCGGTTTGTATTGGGAATTGGAGGAAGTTGAGGAACGCTTGCAGAAGAGAATGCGAAAAGAAACCGAGAAAATTTGGCAAATTGCCGATGAATTCTCCATTTCCATGCGAACTGCCGCCTATGTGCATGGGTTGAACCGTCTCGGAGAAGCCCTCAGCGCCAAGGGAACGAGAGATTATTATGTGAAGAAATAAGTCAAAATCAGACTCCGAGGGTGGTGGGAGGTCCCCGAAAAACTTAACCCCACCCCTGACTCCCCGCAGAAGTATCGGGCATTGAAATTTTGGTCAATTCATGGTAGGGTAGGTCTCAATATTTAACGGTACATCTAGGGTGGCGACTGCCTCAGCAACAGGGGGGTGCGATCGGGGGTCTGACCTGGACCAAAGGCGATCGCATCGGTCCTGGCCCAACTCCGGTGATGAATGGGATAGAATCATGGTAGAAAAAACGGAGAGTTGCAGACATGACTAAAGGGATTTATACCTTAGCCAATGATGTCGTTTATAACCAGCTTGTCGCCCTTTTAAACAGCATTGAAGTCAATGTAGGGCCGAACTTTCCCGTTTGTGTGGTTCCTTACGACGATCGCATTGAGAAAATTCGAGCTGAAATAGACACCCGAACTAACGTCACCCTCCTCACGGATACCGAGCGGATTTCTCGCTGGGACGAGTTTGCGGAGCGGGCATGGAATACTCATCCAACTGCCAAGAAATCCTGGGCAGAACAAGGCATAAAAGGGGTGCATCGCAGCGGCACCCATCGCCGCTATTGTGCCTTCGATCCAGAAAGTCCGTTTGAAAAATTTATCTACTGTGATGCCGATATTGTCGTACTCAATTCCCTAGACCCGATCTTCAACGCTTTAAACCACCACAATTTTGTTGTTTATGACTTCCAATATAAAGATTTATCTCATGTTTTTAACGGCGAGTCCGAAAAATTAAGACAACTCTTCAAGCCGGAAGAAATTGAACGAGATATTTTTTGTTCCGGGTTTTACGGCAGTCAGCGCGGCTTGTTTGACGCGCAGCAGCGTCAGGAGTTGTTGTCCCAATTATCCGAGGGAGAGGGAGAGGTTTTATATCCCAATGCCCCGGATCAAACGCTTCTCAATTATATGAGGATGAAATTAGGAATTCCCCTTTATAATTTAGTATTTAATTTGCCTAAAGAACAAGTTACCGGCAATTCTGTGACCTCTCCCCACTTCGAGATGAGAGAAACGTCAGTTTATGATAAGGGACAACGGTTGACCTATCTCCATTATATTGGTCTGTCCTCCAAACTCTTCGATCGCCTCTGTGCCGGAGAAAATATTGATGTTCCTTATCGCGATATCTTTTTACATTATCGGTACTTGCACGAACCGTCCCAGCGACCCCAATTTACCACCCCACCCAAACCCTACAATCCGCCTCCTTCGCTAGTCAATCGTGTGATGAGAAAATTAGGATTAACCCGTTGAGGAAAAAAGTATGAGTCGCGGAATTTATATTGTTGCCAATGACCGGGTAAAGGAGCAGACGATCGCCCTACTGAATAGCATTCGGTTGTATGATTCAGAAACGGCGATCGTGATGATTCCCTTTGATGAAAATTATCACGAAATTGCCGAAATTGTCACCAGCAAATATGGCGTGCAAATCTATGAAAATTTAGAATTTGCGGACCAACTTTGTCAGAAACTCTATCAAATTTTTGGAGCCGGATTTTTCAACAATCCCAACAAACAGCGTAAGCAAGCCTGTTGGTTTGGTCCCTTTGATGAATTTCTCTATATTGATACCGATATCGTGGTATTTGATAAAATTGCCAATCTCCTAGATTATCTCAAGGATTGCGATTTTTTCTGTTACGATTATCAACATACAACCGGCATTGAGAATGTTTTCAATCAAAAGGTCCTAGAAGAGGGAATATTCACCCCAGAAGACCTGAAAGATGTGTTTAACAGTGGGTTATGGGGTTCCAAAAAGGGCTTATTTACCCAGAGCGAACTGTACGAAACCTTTGCAGAATGTGCCGCCCATCCCGACTACTTTGATTTTTCTCAAAAGACTACGGATCAACCCATCTTTAATTATTTAGTCTTGAAACGGATTCAGCGACGATTTAATATTGTTCGTCGTGAGGGGAAAGCCCCAGGAAGTTGGGCCGGTAGCCGACATTTTCAGCGGTCAGGCGATCGCCTAATTGACCCCAAGCTCGGACAACCGTTAGACTACCTCCATTGGGCCGGATTTCGGATTGAAACGGGATGTCCCTATTGGGAGATTTGGGAACATTACCGCTATCTAAATGAACCGAAACCAGAACGTCCAGTGCAAAAACCGGCAAAAAAAAGCATTATGAATGCCCTGCGCGATCGACTCAGAAAAATCAAAGCAAAATTTTAAAGACTACTCCCAAATTCGGTTGTCAATGTTCGTAGTAACGACAAATTTTTGAACCCATTGAGTTAACTTCTGTTCTACAATTTGCGGATCGAGTTTTTCAAAAAATCGACGAAACGTATCATGATGAGGAATGCCATTGGGTAATTAGGGGATTCCAACAAATAAATCATCCTTGCTTTGATGCGATCGCACCTAACAAGGCTCTTTTAGCCCGCGCAGGCACCGCTTTGTCCTGTGAGCCTCCAGGCTTGAGCCTGCGGGTTTTTTGAAGGTTTTATTTTTT
>NZ_JAMXOT010000240.1 GCF_024220515.1 Oscillatoria sp. HE19RPO | reverse complement strand
TTCAAATTTGGACAGTTGCTCGAAATTTTGCACTTAATATATACCGCGATTATGGATTTAATAATATGGCTCAAGCCCAACGTCGCACGGGATTTGGCCTTAAATTACTTAAGGAGTTGTTCAGAATGAAATAGCCCTGCTATTAGAGCAGGCGAAGATTGACGAGCGAATTAAGATTCATCCCTGGGGTAATCTGAATGTTTAAAAGTTAACAGCAGCGATGTGGGATCGAGCCAGCATTATCATTTCGTCGAAAGTATTAAACGACGACCGAGTAGGCATTCCTAAATTCGAGTATGGCGCTCAGATGCTGGGATTTTGAGCACCGTTGCTCTACGACGATGCGATCGCCTTCCAAACTAATACCTTCACTCCCCACCCCCAGAGTCAGAGACCGGGTTTCTTGACTAAATTTTGGCAACGGAACCACAGATGTTGCTAGAAACCCGGTTTCTTGTCCCCCCCTTCAACAGGTTAGAAACCGGGTTTCTTACATAAATTTTGGCAACGGAACCAGAGATGTTGCTAGAAACCCGGTTTCTGGTCCCCCCCTTCAACAGGTTAGAAACCGGGTTTCTTGCCTAAATTTTGGCAACGGAACCAGAGATGTTGCTAGAAACCCGGTTTCTGGTCCCCCCCTTTCAACAGGTTAGAAACCGGGTTTCTTGCCTAAATTTTGGCAACGGAACCAGAGATGTTGCTAGAAACCCGGTTTCTTGTCCCCCCCTTTCAACAGGTTAGAAACCGGGTTTCTTGCCTAAATTTTGGCAACGGAACCCCAGATGTTGCTAGAAACCCGGTTTCTTGTCCCCCTCAACTGTCAAAGGCGTCGCCTTCTGGGCAGATTAAGTTAAAATCAATCCATTCATTACTCATACCCACCCCTATTAAAATGACTCGAAAAATCAGCCTCGAACTTCCTGACGATTTGAGCCAACGTTTAGAAGCCAAAGCTCAAGTCATCAACATTTCTTTAGAAGCAATGATTCTCAACTCATTAGAAGAGTTAGCTACACAACCCGACGATCCACTGGCTGCACTTATTGGCACATTAAGCGCTGAACATACCGATATTGCATCTCGCCACGACGACTATATTGGACAAGCCATTAATTCCCAGGAGTTGCCCGGTGAAAAATAGTACATTTATTGATACTTCTGGCTGGGCAAACTTATTTATCAAAACTGAACCCCATCATCAGCAGGCAGTACAATGGTTTACTCAAGCCAGAGAACAAAACTACTTAATGGTGACAACTAACTATATTGTCCTTGAACTTGTAGCCTTGCTCAACAGTCCTTTGAGAGTTCCTCGCCTGTTCGTAGGAGTAGACCCCGTGAAGCCCCGCGAAACTCAACAGCCACACAAACCCAACTTGATTGTACCCAATCCCCAGTCTCAGAAACCGGGTTTCTTGCCTAAATCTTTGCAACGGAACCACCGATGTTGCTAGAAACCCGGTTTCTTGTCCCCCACCCTCAACTCAACAACCGGATTTCTTTCCTGAATCTTTGCACCAGAAACCGAGAGACACTGCGAGAAGGTTTCTTGCCCGGGTTTGCGATCTGCTATGATGGCAGATAGCTCATCTGTTGGTTAATTAATCTCAACAACTAAGTAGGAGTGGTTTATGTCCCTGTCATCCCCGACGCCATCAACTCCGATTGAAATCATCCTGCCTCCAGACCAGAAAATAATCCTGGAAAAAGCTGCCCAGATTGAAGGTTTGAGTTTAAGCGAATATATTCTCCAAATTGCTACAGAAAGGGCAGAACAATCGCTGCTCAAATCTGAATCGATTACTCTCTCAGAACAGGATTGGGACCGGGTGACAGAGGCATTGGCAAATCCACCGGAAATCACTACCGCGCTCAAAACGGCGATTAACCGCTATCAAAAACATCGGTTAGATAAATAAATGGAGTATATTATCTGCTCGATTTAGGCTACAGGAGCCATCAGAGATAATTTTGATTGTGGCATTCCCGAATTAAACGAATATCTGCAAAAATACGCCAAACAAAATCACAAAAAAGGCATAGCTAAAACTTGGGTAGCCATTCCGCAGTCTGGGGAAGTTGAGGTTTTGGGTTACTATGCAATTAGTATGGCTGAATTGAAACGAGAATCCCTCCCGAGTCAATCAACTAAAGGTTTACCTCGCTATCCGATTCCCGTTATGCGGATCGGTAAATTAGCCGTGACGCAAGCCATGCAAGGGAAAGGCTTAGGAGAAACTTTAGTGATTGATGCGTTTGTTAAAGTCATGAGGTTTTCTAAGGATATAGGGGTATTTGGAGTGACGGTTGATGCCTTGAATGAGTCAGCAAAAGCATTTTATATCCGATATGGATTTATTCCTTTATCAGATAATCAATCTTCACTTTTTATTCCCCTAAAAACAATTCAATCTGGTTTTCAGCAATAAATTCACTTGCCAACCCTTAAACGGTTCATGGGTCAGGGGTCAGGGGTCATGGGTCATTTGTAAAAACCCGGTTTCTTGTCCCCCTTCAACAGGTTAGAAACCGGGTTTCTTGCCTAAATTTTGGTGGAGAACCACCAGATGTTGCTAGAAACCCGGTTTCTTGTCCCCGTAAAAAATAATGCGATCGCCGCCACTTTTTCCTTTTTGGATATTACTATTTTTCGCTCTAACCTTGTAAACATAAAGGTTCTCGCCAAAACCAGAAATGCGATCGCCTAATCAAATTTTTTGCTGGAGTTGTTCAAGAATCGGCTCAACATCCTGCCTAATACTCCGATATTTTTTTGATAGCTGATATAATTTCCTTTTAAATTCATCGGCAAATCTCACAGACATTTGTATATTATTCATGCTCAATTCTATCCCATAGTTCAGAAATGGGTCTGGTTTTCCCTGCTTTGACTTCTTGCAAAGCTCGGATTAAACTGGCTTTAATTTCCTCGACGGGAGTATCATCAGGATCCAATTCATCTTCATCGGATATCAATAGAATAACTTTAATTCGGCTCTCGGATTTAATGTTTAAAGGTTCATCTAACAAAAGTTGGCCTTTATCGTCTACTTTTCCCATGACTTCAACTGCTTTCATTGCTTTACCTCAAATGTGTAGGATGTGTTACGCTGTCGCTAACACATCCTTTCTATGTGTTGATTGGTTAATTTTAGCAAATTCACCATTCAGAAACAGGGTTTTTTTCTTGAATATTTGTTAACCAACAGAGATGCTGCTATAAAACTCCCGCAAACCGCGTTTTTTACTAAATATTGGCAACAAAAATACAAAATGTCGTTTGTCGTTTGTCATTTGTCATTTGTTACTGGACCAACAACCAAGGACCAACAACCAAGGACCAAAAGGCCCACCTCCTAAGGCCGGAGTACGCAGGGGTGCTGATTTACAGTCTCAAGCACTTAAATATGAGATTTGATACTGTGAAAAGACACAGACCGATCGCCTATCGTGATCCCAACTTATCAAAATTTGCACTTTTCACATGGAAACCCAAACATTGCCATTGGTTCGACTCAAACGCAGTTTAAGCTTTCTAGAGACTTGGGGTTTTGGCTTAAGCGGACTCTTATTATGGCTTGGCCCAGCACCCGCAATGAATGCAGCGTTGGGAGTGCAAGCCATTTTTGTCTGGATTCCTGCCGCAATTATTGGCCTCTTACTCAACGTCCAAGTTCAACATTTGGGGATGCGGTGGCCCGATATGTCCGGTGGAACCCCCAATTATGCAGCCAGACTGCTGGCAAAATATCCGATCGCCGCCCGTTATGGAGCAGTCGGATATTGGCTGGGATGGGTTTCCGTACCGCCCATGAATGCCATCATCCTCTCGGACTTAGTGATTGCCAATGTAACCCCGGTGGGTCTTTCCTTGCCAGAAAATCTGCTCCGGCTGGGATTTACAGTCATCCCCTATATTGTCGCATTTAGTGGGACTCGAACCGTAGGCATCTTGCACCTGTGTTTCATCATCCCGGCAGTCGGGTTTTTGCTCACCTTTGGCTTGCAAGGCTTGGGTTGGCTTACGTTTGCGCCAGCCAGTCCCGGCATTTTACCGAGGGATTGGGGTCAGTTTAACCTAATCGAATGGGCGAAGTGGTTTTTTGTCGCCGTTTATGCCGCCTATGGGTGTGAAACCGCCTCTTCTTTCGTGGCAGATAGTCGCAATCCGAGAAGCACCCTGAAAACCTTATCCTTTGCGGCTGTTTTATTACCGATTGTCTATGTGGGTGGCTCATGGATTTTGATGCGTTTAGCCAGTGACCCGAGTTTAGGGAATAATACATTTTTGCATTTGGTGGCAGGAACCCAACCCTTTTGGGGATCAGCAGCTTCGACATTGGTGACGTTCCTCCTCTCGGCAGGATGTTTACTCAGTTCCACCACGGCCATTTCTAACTCCCCACGGGTTTTGTATCAGTTAGCCCTGGACGGGTATATGGCCCCGGTATTTGGGGTGGTGTCATCTCGGGGAGTGTTTGGACCGGGGTTATTGTTCACTTTTATCTTAAGTTTGATTTGCCTGCTGTGGGGGGATGTCTCTCATGTGGTGATGGTGACGGGTACGGGATATCTCTCATCGATGATGGCGGTGCATTTGAGTTTATGGCTCAACCGCGATCGCCCAGAGGTCAAATGGCCCCGGTGGTCTTTGCTGTTCCTAATCGTTGAAAGTTTCGTGATGGTAGTCGGGGGGCTCGCCTGGGGGTGGAACCATTGGCTAATGGGATTGTTGCTTGCCCCCACGATACTTGTGGTTGATGCGCTGATCCGACGCCGTTCTGTTCCCTTATTTCGGGTGGAGTGGTGGTTGGCACTCTATCGCCGTCGCCATTCAGGACAGGTCCAAAATTTTGATGTTTTACAAGTCTGTGTTTTGCTGTTTTTAATCTGTGGGGCGTTAACCGTGGGCTGGGTGGTCCGAACTGCGATTGATAACAGCAGTTTAAATGTTGGTAGTGAGCTGTATGTGCTATTGTTGCTCAGTATTGCTTTGGTCGGGGTGGCGATCGCCTGTATGACCAGTTTGCCGCAAATTGCCTCAATTGTCGAAGCCCAAGAAGCCACGGAACACTTATTTAAGGTTGCCCTCGATCCGATTATGGTGATTGATGAGCAGGGGGCGATCGCCCGGGCGAATCCCGCCGCTTGTGAGCTATTTGGAGTCTCGGCTCAAGCCTTAGCCGGGGTGCAGATGGCCCAACTCTTACCCGAACTTAGGGATGCTCCCCAGTTTTGGCCGCAACGTTGTGAGCAGCTTTTTAACCCCAGGGCAGTCGCCTTCCCCGAGGAGGAATCCGCAGCAGAACCCTTCGCCCAAAAAACCGTAGAAGTCTCCGTTTCTTCTCGGACCCATTGGGATCAAATCGAGTATGTGGTGATTTTACGAGATATCAGCCGGCGCAAACAGGCTGAAGCGGAATTAAAAGCTGCATTTGCCCGCCAAGAACAACTCACCGCCATTGCTACTCGACAAGCACAGGAACTCGAAACGGCTTTATCGGAACTCAAACAAACCCAATCCCAACTGATTCAAACTGAAAAAATGTCTAGCCTGGGACAACTGGTGGCTGGGGTAGCCCATGAAATTAATAATCCGGTTAACTTTATCTATGGCAATTTAACCCATACCAATGAATATGCCACGGATCTGTTGGCCTTAATTCGTCTTTATCAAGCCTCTTATCCTGAGCCAAATCCAGAGATTGAGGCGTTTATTGAACAGATTGAACTCACCTTTTTGACGGAAGATTTGCCCAAGCTGATTGCTTCGATGAAACTGGGGGCGGAACGGATTCGGCAGATTGTTTTAACTTTGAGAAATTTCTCTCGGATTGATGAATCAGACATGAAACCTGTTAACATTCATGAGGGGATTGACAGTACCTTATTAATTTTGCAAAACCGGCTCAAGCCCACAGCTCAATATCCGCGCATTGAAATCATTGAGGAGTATAGTGATTTACCGGCAGTTGAATGTTTCGCCAGTCAGCTCAACCAGGTGTTTATGAATATTATCAGTAATGCGATCGATGCGCTCCATGAGCGGGTTAAAGCGGCTATTCTGACCCCTGATGGGGAAGAGATGCCGGTGCCGAAGATTACCATTCGCACTGCTGCTTTGGATTCGCACTGGGTGAGAATTGCGATCGCTGATAATGGGACGGGAATCCCAGAAAGCATCTGCAACCGCCTGTATGACCCATTTTTTACGACCAAAGGGGTTGGAGAAGGAACGGGTTTAGGATTGTCGATTTGTTATCAAATTGTGGTGGAAAAACACGGGGGGCGGTTGTATTGTTGTTCACAGCCCGGACAAGGGACAGAATTCATCATTGAAATCCCGGTCAGAACCGTGAAAACCCGGCCCCACGGGAAGTGAGGAGTGCGATCGATTAAAGTTCTCTAAAGTCGCCATAAACTGGGTTTTTGAGGCGATGAATCGAGAGAACAAGGGAGTGCCTTTTTGTTCTGGAAACTGGGTGTTTTTCCTCTGCTCAGGAGGCAGGATTTTCTACGGTGGTCAAGTCTAGGGTGGCGTAGATTTCGGCGAGGGGAACGTTGAGGTCAAGGCTGGCAATTCGGGCGATCGCCCCTAATCCTTGAAAGGTTTCTAACATCCAGCGATCGCCTTCCATTCTGTGAAATATTTCTACGACATACTCCTGAGAACTGACGAGGATATAATCTTGTAAACTCGGAATGGTACGATAATATTGGAATTTTTTACCCCGGTCAAAAGATTCAGTGGATTCGGATAACACTTCGATGAGGACTTTTGGAGAGGTCACCGCATAAGCGTTCAAGTCATCCTGCTCATCACAGGTGACGACTAAATCGGGATAGAAGTAGTATTTTTGATTGGCAATATTAACCTTGATGTCGGCTATAAAGGTTTGACAGGGTGAACTTTTTAAACCTGTTCGCAAAAGTAACGCCAGGTTGAGACTGATAAGATTATGGGCTTTGCTGGTGCCTGCCATTGCGTAAACGTCACCATCAAGATACTCATGTTTGATGGGGCTATGACGTTCGCGTTCTAGGTATTCTTCGGGACTGATAGGATGATCCGATTTGACAGCAATCATGGTTAGTTTAGGGATAGAGATGAGTAGAACAATAAGCGGCTATAGCGAGTCTAAATGAATTTGACATAAAGTTCGGCTCCCCTATCCCGTTCTGGGCCGCCGACGGTTGGGGGCCGCCATCGTCCATTGCCAAAATGATTTAGGGTCGCTATATAGGGTTTAAATTATCATAGCAAAAACAGGCGGGAGTTTGAACCGGCGGCTATAGGGGCGAAAAAGCGAATCGCCCCTACAGAAACGCCGGTTTAGAGGGTTTACTCTTTCACCTCTAAGCTAGAGGAGGCCGATCGCCCGAACTCTTCGGGGGCATATTGGAGATGAACATTGGCACCGGGCCATTCGTAAATACCGGGGGTGACCGATCGCACTAAATAATGCAGGTTATAAACTCCCGGTTGCAGGCGATCGGCATAGGCGACGATGCGATCGCTATAGAGGTTTTGATAGCCAATTTGCCAGCTACTTTGTGCGGATTGGACTGCCGAAGTCGCCGTCTGGAAACTGCTATCAACGGCTTCAAATCCTGCCGGTAGCGGGTCCGTAATCACCACATGATCCACGGGCCGATCGCTGATGATTTCTAACCCAATATCAAACACTTGTCCGGCATCAACGACTAGGTTTTTATCCGGTTTGGCTAACCCAAATTGGGCGATCGCCTTGTCGCCTCCTACCGGGCTGATTTTCCGGTCCACTCGCAATCCGTTATACCGTCCCGGTTGATTTCCCGGTAACCGATATCCATATTCCACCAGATAGTGCAATGTGCCATTTCCGGTTTTATTCAGAGTGAGGTTAGTCTGCCCTTTGGGTAGGCTATCCATTGCCACTTGGATAAATTGGCGGGAATTGTCATACCCTTGGAACTGCATGGTGTCTAGGGTATTGCCGTCTAGGTTGGCGGTGGCGGTGAAGTTGGGGGGAGTCGGTTGGGTATTGCTGTAGGCGACTAAGGCAGCAAGTGCTTCAGCGTTGGCATAGCGATTTTCCCAGGTTCCCTCCCGGCGTTGGTTGAGTAACCCTTGCAGGAGGCGACTGCGGACCGTTGGGTTTGTTTCACGGGCGATCGCCAAGCGCAGGGTTTGTGCTTGTGCGGTGGTGGGGGAACTTAACCATCCCCATCCTTGAGGCAGGTTGACGGTGGCCGATCGCCCCGTTTCAGCAACGGTTTCAAATAGCTGGTTAGACAGGGACTGCGCCTCGGTTTGCCATTCCGGGAATTGTCCTAAATAGCGCGCCAGTTTGGTTTGGGCGACGGTATCTAAGTCATTCCGTTGGGCGTATATATCTGCCAGGAAGTCATTGCGTCGTTCTCCCAATTCTGAGAGAGCCATTAATGCGCCGAGACGGACGCGGTTTTTACAGGATTGACTGGTGCAATAGGAATATTGTCCCGGGTCAGCGAGGGTTTTTTGTAAGTATCCGCGCAGACGTGAGACCATTGCTTCATCCACTGCAAATCCAGCGGTTTTCCCTTGGGATAAACTTTCGGCAGCGTAAGCGGTGAGGAACGGGTCAGACTGAGTTTGTCCAGGATAGCTGGCAAATCCGCCATCAGGTTGCTGGAGTTTTTGCAGGCGATCGAGGGCTATTTTTGCTTGTTCTGGTGGATTAAATTCTCCTAATGCTTGTCGGTACTTTTGTCCGAGAATTTGCAGGTTAGCCGCAACCGCCAATTGTGAGGCGGCTGGTTCTAAAAAGGGTAAGCTATCCTCGTCCAAGATATCTCGCGCTGATGCTGTAATTTCGGGGATTAACGTTGAGGCTAGGTCAATTTGTAATCCTCCCACATTCGGTAGCACGTTGTTGTCAAGATTCAGGGGAATATTCACCTGATTTTCGGTGGTTCCGGTATCAACAACCGTCTCACTGACCGTGAGTTGTCGGACCGATAAGGGAACCTCGAAGGCATCTCCCTCCCGGTTTAGTTGACTGACAAAGCGCACCGTTCCTTCGCCGGTGGTGGCAGCTTGCATGGGGAAGCGATAGGCGCGGGTTCCCGATGCGGCCTGGGTTTGCAAGGTTTGGGTATTGGCAGTTTCGTCGGCAAAATTCAGGTTCTCACTCACTGCACCTTGGATTTGCAATCGGCCTTTTTCTCCGGTGGTATTGGTAATAGCAAGGCCGCCTGAGAAGCGATCGCCCGGTCGCACAAATTGCGGTAACAGGGGAGTTGCCATCAGGGGTTTACTGGAAATAAAGGTATTTTCTCCATTCCCAAAGCGCATATCGGTGGTGGTGGCAACGGCCATGACTCGCCAGGTGGTTAAATCATCTGGAAGTGGGAAGCTGACGGTCGCCCGTCCGTTGCGATCGCTGATTACAGACCCATAATAGGCCAAGGGTTTAAACTCGGTGCGAATTCGGGTACTGCCGGAACCCGCAGAGAATCCTCCGCCATATCCCCAGCCTTTTTGCAAGGGAGAACTCAAGGGAGATAGCACAACATCGAAGCGGTTATCACTCCAGGTTGTGGAAATCGGTTGTTCTGCATACACCGTATCCACTAAGTTAGGCGGACGATATCCTGTGAGTTGTAAGACCGCCTCATTGACTACCATCACCGTTAATTGCCCTTGGACGGGCCGGTTTTGGCTGTCGGTAACTTGCAGTTGGACGGTTTCCTGAGTACCGGGTTGCACCGTTGCTTGGGTGGGGGTAACTTGGACCGTGAGATATTTCTCCCCTAAATCGGTTTTAAACGGTGCAAAACCAATTTTGACCAAATCTTCCACATTGGCCGGTTCCACTTGGTCTAACGGCGGTCCTTGGCGGACTAGAACCGCTTCGACTGCCGCATTAGGGAGCATTTCGGGGGTGACTTTAAATTGGATTTGCGGTGCACCGCCACTCACTTTGGTGGTGGTTTGATACAAAGGTTGGTCTCGCACAACGGCGAAGTAGAGTTCTGCTTCGGGGTAGGGAGACTGGATTAAGGCGGTGGCAATCTCACCGGGTTGGTAGCTGTCTTTGTCGAGTTTGACTTCTAGGAAGTTCTCGCGATCGCTACGTCGTCCCCAACCCACGCCTTGGGTTCCAGTGGCCCAAATTTGCACATCGGTGGCGGTGGCGTCGGTTTTGGCGTTGGCAAGGTTGACCCGAATCCGATAGGAACCCGCTTCGGGAGGGGTGATAGAGACGGTTTTCGGGGTATTGCCGGTTTTGAGGGTTTCCGTGGCGACGGTTTGATATTCCACCTGATAGCGGGGGGTCCGACTGCCTTCCACAACCCGGGTGACGCTGCTGTAATCCATTTTTTGCAGTTCCACCCGCAGGGTTTGTCCATTGATAGCAGTTCCGCTGGGGTCGGTGACGATCGCCTCGATGGGAAAAGGTTGACCGGCATCGGCGACAAAGTTGGTTTTGACTCCGATTAATTGGTCGCTGGGTAAGGCGGTTAAGGTTTGAGAATTGGCAACGGAGAGATTAGAAATATCCGTGACTTCTGCATCAATCCGATAGGTCATGGAATAGGGTAAATCCCGGTCAATGGTAAAGTTTAAGGTATTGGAACCGCTGTTATCTAACGTGGCGGTTTTTTGGAGAACTTCGCTGGTAATTTCCGGTCGTTCTTCTGGCCAAAACCATTGGCGACCAAAGCTGAATTCTGTCCAACCGGGAGGGGTAAATTCGGCGGGCGATCGCGTGATGTAATATTTGGCATTGCCGCCTGCAACCGGGGAACCAAATAGATAATTACTCTCAGCTTTGGCTTGGATTTTTTCGTTACTAAAGGCGTAGGGTTTATCCAAAGCGAGTTGGACTTGGAAGTTAGGCGGTTTAAAGTCAGCAATCCGGAATTCGCCGTTCAGTTCTACATCGTTGTTGGATTTGGCGACAATGGAATAGTATCCCAAAGGCAAATCGCCTCCCAGGGGAAGTTCTAAGGCGAAGGTGCCAAATTCATTGGTGGTTTGAGTTCCAAGGGCGGTTTCGTTGCCTTCGGGGTCGCGCAAGGTGACGGTATAAGCGGCATTTTTGTGTTGGATTAAGTCGCCATTTTCCAGATAGTAAGCGATGGCGGTGAACTCGGCAGTTTCTCCGGGTTTATAGAGTTGTCTGTCGCTGAAAATTGTCCCGCGAGAGAGGGGTTCTCCGGCATTCCATCCGCCATCGATGCCATATCCATAAGCGCCGCTATAGGACCAAATTTGGGTATAGGCCCAATCTTGGTTTTCTCGGGCGACTACGAGTAATTCTGGGGCTTCTTCTGCACTCTGGCGGCAGCGTTGTACCTGTTGGGAATTCAAGACTAAAAGTCCGGTGGCATTGGTGGTTCCAGTGGCACAGGGAGTGACAGGCGATCGCGTAGTAGCATTGGTTTGAGATTGATAAATTTCCACCCTTGCACTGCCAACCGCTGACCCATCAGACAGATGATTAACTTTCACCAGTCCAGTATCAGGAAACCACTGGGCAAAAACGCCTAAATTGGTGATTTGAACCAGGCCATAATAGTTTGGTTCACTCCATTTCTGTTGGCCTTTTTCTTGATAAGAATTGGTGCGGGCTTGAATCCCATAGGCTAACATTCCCGTGGTTCCGCCTAGGCGTTCTCGCAAGGGAATTGCTACCGTAGCGGTTTGATTTTTAGGGGGAGATGAAATGGGGAAACTTTGCCAATTCCTGGGGTCTGGTAACAAGTCCGTGCCATTTCCTCGGGGATAAGCAGAATCCGTAAAGACTAAATCTGTGGGTTCGACAATGCGATAGGCGGCTTTATAGGCAGAATTGGGTAGATTAACCGCCGAAAAGGTCAATTCTAAATCTTTGCCGCTGGGAAATACATTCAAGTCTGAAGGTGCCCAAATTTCTGCGGCTAAATCTCCGGTTTGGTAATTTAGGGTAATGGGTTGCCCTAATTTTTGTCCATATTTATCTTGAACTTCTGACCCGATGTTAATGGTATATTGAGTGGCCGGTTCTAAAGCCCAGGGATTGAGATTAACCACGTTGGAATCGGGATAAACCTGAATTAGCTTGGGTTCGGATTTAGGCGGTGGATTGATAGTAATTTGACTTTCCACCGATTCTGGGTCTATTACGTTATTAAACGTTAACTGGGGTGCGCCGTTGAGAAAGCGTCCATAAGCAAATCCCATCTCTGGTTTTCCCTGCAATTCCATCCCTTGGAATTCCAGGGCTTCATAAGTTTTGACCTGACTGCTAAAGGGGTTCTGACTCACTAAATTTCCCCGGGCGGGTTCTAATCCTGGGGAAAATTCGACCCGATAAGCTGTCCCTTTTTCTAATTCCCGTTGCGGGGTAATTTGATAGTTCCAAGTCCGTAAAGACGGGTCAAAAGCTAAGGCAGAACTCGCTGTCAAAGCCTCCTCAGAGTCCAAGGAATCGACTTGCAGAGAAACTCCTTCATTTCTGCCGACGGGAACTAATTTAACCTGCTGTTTCAGGGAATTCAAATTCAGGGGCACGTTAGAGGTAAATTCCAGAGGTTGTTTCAGGTCAATCCATTGGGGTTCGGTATATTCATCCGGTGGTTCACTGGTGGGTAAATTGGTGAGTTTAATCGGTTCGGTATTGAAGGTCCAGGCTAAATCCTGGCTGAGTTGATGATTGTTTAAGTCGGCTAAACCCGCTTTGAGGGTAATTTGAATTCGAGTCGCTTTAGGCAGGGCTTCATCGGGTTGAAATCCGACCATGCGCGGGGTTAAAAACCTAAATTGCCCCGGGAGTTCCGGGGTGATTTGAAATTGATTTAATTTGGCTATTTGTTCCGGTGAATCCAGACTTTCCAGGGGAATTACGGGGTCTGTAAACCGGATGCGAATTTGGGCCAACGGGTCCGCTTCTCCCGTGGGGGAAATCTCCTCGATCCAGTTGGGGAGTTGCGGGGTTGCCAGGGGCGCTACTGCCGGGAGTTGTTTAAAGGTTGAAGCGGTTTGAAAGAAATTGCAGGCTGCTATGGTGAATGAGAGTAGCAGACCTACAATAAACCACGTCCAAGTTCTACGGATTAGACGCATTTTTATCACCAAAGAAAATTAAGGATTATGAGCAGATATTCTGGGGTTCTGTCCCCGGATAGGGGGCACAGAGGGGACCTTTGTTTGCTGAATCAATTGATAGGGTGGGTCCTGTCGCCCCTAGAGTCTTTCTGCTATTAAAACTCAAAATTTCGAGAGCGTCGAGAATTTGTTGAGTTTCTTAATCAAAGCTGAATCGGTAGGGAAGGAAAGCAGAAACCCATAAAAAACCGGGTTGGGGCGATCGCACCCCAACCCGGTTTTTTCTATCCATGAGGATTTACTTTTTAAAGTAGGTTCGGTAGACTTCTAAGGCGACAGGTGCGGCAGCAACCCCGCCATACCCGCCATTTTCGACCACGACGGCAATAGAAATTTCGGGATTAACTGCCGGTGCAAATCCGACAAACAAGGCATGAGAAGGCTGTCCTAAGACTTCTGAGGTCCCGGTTTTGCCCCCACTTAAGGGAATGGTCCCATCATTTAAGACTCGGGCGGTCCCTTTTTGCACTACGGCAACCATTCCCTCTTTAATCACCGAAATCGCCTCGGGAGAGAGTCCGACAGGTTCGGGTTTCGTCAGGGGGGTGTTACTTTGAGAGGCGAGGAAATGAGGTTTGACTCGGTTGCCGCCATTGGCGAATGCTGCTGACATGACGGCAAGTTCCAAGGGGGTACATAACACCATCCCTTGACCAATCCCCATCGTCACGCTATCCCCGGCATACCAGGGTTCGTTGAACATCCGGAGTTTCTCCTCTGGGGTGGGAATCATCCCATGAGTTCCGCCATCGAGTCCCAAGATATCTAAGCTGGTAGACTCGCCAATTCCCAGTTTGCCTCCCCATTCAGCGATCGCCTCGGGTCCGACTTCCATCCCGACTTGATAGAAAAAGGTGTTGCTACTGTAGGCGAGTGCATCCCGGAACCCAATCACTCCATATCCCCCACTATGTTCGTGAAAGGCAATGCCACCGACCACAATATAGGAGGAGGTTCCTAAATAGGAATCGGGATGATATTTCCCGGTCCCAATTCCTGCTGCTGCGGTGACCATTTTGAAGGTACTCCCCGGGGGATACCCTTGCAAGGCCCGATTTAGAAAGGGATTTTCTAACTCCTGGAGACGCTGCCATTCCGCTGCTTTAACGTTGCGGGTGAAGATATTCGGGTCAAAACTGGGTCCACTGGCCATTGCTAAGACCCCCCCAGTCTTGACATCGAGCACGACCACCGCACCCCGTCTGGACCCCAGTGCGCGTTCCGCTGCTTTCTGGACTTCCGCATCTAGGGTTAACTTGAGGGGTTCTCCACTAATGGCCGATCGCACCCCCAGTTCGCGAATTTCCTCCCCGTTGGCGTTCACCTCCACCAGACGATTCCCCCAAACTCCCGTCAATTGGGGGTTAATCGTCTTTTCAATTCCCATCTTGCCGATAATAATTCCCATCGGATAGTCCGGGTTCGCCATCAAATCTTCCTGGGTGGCTTCGCCAATATACCCCAAGACATGAGCGCCGGTGTTCCCCTCGGGATAGTATCGGCTAGATTCGGCCCGCACTTCAATTCCGGGAATGTCTGCCATTGCCTCAGCTATGGTCACAAAGGCTTCTGGGTCAATCCTTTGAGCGATCCGTACCGGCATTCCCGAGGTATATCCAGTTTCCTCGATTTTCTTGAGGATCTCTTCCGGGGAAACATCAATCAGGGGACTGAGCTTTTTAGCGGTTTCTTGCCATTGGTCCTTTCCTTGCTCCCGAGGCCATAAATAGACCGCTCGTGCTAACCGATTGGCTGCCATCAGTTTACCCTTACGGTCTACTAGATTACCCCGCGCTGCCGGAATCGGAATCAACCGGATTCGGTTATCTTCTGCTCGTTGTCGGTAATCTTCCCCTTCTACAATCTGCAACTGTGCCAGACGTGCGCCGCATACCCCCATGAGTAAGGTGACGATGCTCATCACCACAAAGGGTCGGATCGGCGATCGCTTTGTGTCTGTCTTATTCGTGCTGATTTTAGAGAAAAAACTCGTCTGTCCGGTAACCATCTTTATCCCATCCCGCAGGAGTTCACTTCAACACTATCGCGCTAACGGGTCCCCAGACCCCAAGACTGGAGCCGCTATGTTTGCTACACTCCCTCTAGCTGTTCGATCGCTCCGGAAGATTCTATCAAAATCCAGGCGATCGTGTCAGGCTCTCCCCGGTCAAGTCCGGGTAGATTTAGAGTGGGCAATTTTCGGCTCCTCGTTGTGCTTTTTTATTCCCACAACTTATATCATTTCTTCAATCCATTGCACCGTCTTTCCAGTCCAAGTCTCCCACAGACTCCCTATTGTCCCAGTTGCGGTGTTTCTCCCCCTGATGTTCAATCTTAACGCAATTGGCTACTCTGGGTACAGAGAGTTGACCCTCTGAACAATCTAATTTTTACCGATACTCCTTTTTTAGAACCCATGAAAACACCGAAAATTATCGCTGATTATCACTGCCACAATGCGGAGGTTCCCACCTGGCATCCGATGGAAAAATGCCTCTATTGGAGTGATATTCCCAAGGGACGAGTATTTCGTTATGACCCGGCAACGGCATCATCTGAACAGATTTTTGAGGGGGACTCCGTAGGGGCGATCGCCGTCCATGAGGATGGTTCCTTGCTGTTTTTCATGAATAAAGGGGCGATCGCCCGGTGGCAAAATGGCACCCTCACCCCCATTATCCCCGAAATCCCTGCCGAACGCGAAACCCGCTTCAATGACTGCATCGTTGACCCCGCAGGACGAGTCTTTAGCGGCACCATGCAACAAGGCGATCGTCTCGGTTCCCTCTACCGCCTCAACACTGACGGCACTCTCACCCAAGTGCTAGAACATCTCCAAATTCCCAACGGCATGGGATTCACCCTAGACCGAAAACACTTATACTTAACTGACTCCCCCAAACGTGAGATTTATAGGTTTGACTACGATGTATCAACTGGAGACATTAGTAACCGCCAAGTCGTAATCACCACCCCAAAAGGAAAAGGCGTTCCCGACGGCATGACAGTCGATGCCGAAGGCTATATCTGGTCCGCCCGATGGGATGGTCATCACCTCTTCCGCTACCGTCCCGACGGCACCGAAGTCCTCCGCATTCCCTTCCCTGCGAAAAAAGTATCTTCTCTCACATTCGGCGGGGAAGACTATACGGACATTTATGCAACCACCGCAGGCGGAGACAATCGCGCCAAAGAAGGAAAAGGTGCTGGTGCAGTGTTTCATCTCAATTTAGGCATTCGCGGAATGCCGGAATTTTTAGCAAAAATTCCGGTGTAATTGAGTTGCGAAAACTGGCGGGGGTGTTCGTTGCGACAACCGGCGGGGGATCAATCCCCCGCCTAATAGCTAAAGTCGGTTAAAACCGACTCCGGAGAACAGTTTGAGGCGTTCTCTTCTCTTAAGTTCGTAGTAACGACTTCAGTCGTTCTCTTCTCTTCTCTTAAGTTCGTAGTAACGACTTCAGTCGTTCTCTTCTCTTCTCTTCTCTTCTCTTAAGTTCGTAGTAACGACTTCAGTCGTTCTCTTCTCTTCTCTTCTCTTAAGTTCGTAGTAACGACTTCAGTCGTTCTCTTCTCTTCTCTTAATTTCGGAGGGTGCATCACACGGAAAACTTGTAAAAACCCGCAGATGCAATAATTGCGGATAATCTGACTGGCGATTCTTTTTTCGCCGCTACAGATATTGGCGCAGCAATATTTTTTCACTCTGACATACCAAAACCTCTTGACAAGGGTTCTGGATTTTGTTAAATTATTATCATGGAAAAATGTGCGCACAAAAAAAAGGCATTTCCCCCTTAAAACTACCTTCAATCCAACCCACACCTCCCCATCTCTGTAGCGGCGAAAAAAGAATCGCCCGAAAAATCATCCACAATCATTACCCCTGTAGCGGCGAAAAAAGAATCGCCCGAAAAATTGTGGAGAAAAGCCATAAATTTTTCCCATAACCCACCAAAACCCTTGACAAGGGTTCCGGATTTTGTTAAATTATTATCATGGGAAAATGTGCGCACAAAAAAAAGGCAT
>NZ_JAMXOT010000239.1 GCF_024220515.1 Oscillatoria sp. HE19RPO | reverse complement strand
GCAATGCTTGCGCCCTAAGGGCGCAAGCATTGCGCCCCTACATATAAGGGGCTACTCCATTGATCCGTCACTACGAACGAACGTTTTGGAGATTTTATTTTTTGGAGTTCCCTAAGCAACGATGTTCAAGAGTTTATGACGTTTTAGAGAAGGGAGTATTTGCATCGCCACCGCATCATCTGCTTTGGTGCGTCGAGCCAAATCCTGCAAAAATTTTAGGTATGTATTCATCTGAACCGGACCATCCCTCTCGGCCTTTTTTAACTCACCAACCGATTTTGGAGTGGGCTGAACAACATTATCGATGTCGGACCTTTCGGAAAGAAGAACGAATTCCCACCCGTCCTGGATTAGTATATTTAGTAATATCAGGAGCCGTCCGGTTGGTGGGAGTTGCTAAAAACAGCTCCAGTTCCCTCCAGGTTTCATCCCGGAAAAAGACCGGGGACAATCTCCCTGACGCCGACTTGCTCTCAGTCGAAGTCACCACCCCTTCGCGATCGCCTAAGCTGTCTGCGACCCTGGGGGATACGGCTGCTCAAGGCTCGAAACTCAATACCCTCCCCGTCTCAGGGGAAGACAAAGGGGAAAACGCCGAAACCTTTTTAGGGTTTGTAAGTCAGGGTCAACCCTTTGAAGTCGCCAGCGAGACCTTTTGTACCTTTGAAGCTTACGCTCACATTGATCAAACTGCGGTGATGTGGATGTACTGGCCGGACTTAGATCAGTGGCCGTTATTTCGACAACAGGTCCTGGATGCGTTTCGGTATCAACACCAGCGCAAGCTGTTGTGGTTGGGAATTTTGGGACAGCGACGCACGATCGCCAGACTGTTAGGATTTTTGACCTTACTGATTGAGGAACATGGTCAAGCGGTGGGGGATGACTCAGAAGGAGAGGGGGTGAGTGGCTATTACCTGCCTTGGAGTTTAACTCACGCTCAGATTGGCAGCGCGATCGGTTCAACTCGGGTAACCGTGACCCGATTAATGGGCAAATTACGGGCGGAAGGGTTGATTCAAGTCGGGGAGGGTCACTTAATTGGGTTACCCCCCCGGTAACGGTTTCTGACCCATTTTAACCCACACCCGGCGTAGTATTCCGTTTGGAAAGGGTGTGGGTTCTGACTTTGAGACCCCAGTTCCAGATTAGACGCTGCCATTTTTGAGGGCATCGAGGAGAATTTCGGTGGCGGATTCGTATAACGGTAAGGTGATACTAAAGGTCGAGCCTTGATTGGGTTCAGAGGTGACAGAAATCCATCCTCCGTGGAGTTCAACTAATTTTCGGGTAATGGCTAACCCCAGACCACTCCCTTGATATTTGCGAGTGAGAGAGGAATCAATTTGGGAGAAGGGAGAAAACAGCCTCGGGCGATCGCGCTCGTCAATGCCAATCCCCGTATCCCAGACCACAAAGTGAATCCAATCATGAGGGCGATTCAGGGTGTTCCGCATGGGCTTCAATATCGCTGTGTCTCCAGCTTTGGACTTCCCTTCCCTCCCGTCGGGAGTTTCATGGGCCAGAGTCCGATAAATTTTCAACCCCACCTCACCTTCCGGGGTGAATTTAATCGCATTGGTGAGGAGATTAAGGAGCATTTGTTTGAGGCGGCGCGGGTCAACCACCATACATTCGAGGGAGGGGTCTACTTCCATCTGAAACTGTAAGCCGTGATTGGCGATGCGCTCTTGAATCAAGCTGACGAGACCCTGACAAATATCGCAAATATACACAAGTTGAGGTTCGAGTTCCAGGCGATCGGCTTCAATGCGGGAAAGGTCGAGGATATCATTAATCAGGGATAACAAGTGTTGTCCGCTGGTATGAATCCGGTCAAGGTAAATTTTTTGTTTCCCGTTTAATGAACCGAAGGATTCTTCTAGGAGGACGCTGGAGAAGCCGAGAATAGCGGTTAAGGGGGTGCGGAGTTCGTGAGAGGTGGTGGCAATGAACTCTTCTTTGAGACGGTTGATAGCAGCTAGTTCTTGATTTTGCTCTTGCAGGCGCTGCCATTGATGACGAAATTCACTAACATCTCGGGCGATCGCAATGATCCGATGGATTGAGCCGGTTTCGTCGGAGATGGGAGAGTACACCGTTTCTAGGGTTTTGTTGCCAATGGGGAAAGTAATCTCATGACTGACTAAAACGCGATCGCCAGTCTCATAGACATGACGCAGCAGGGGTTCGATCGCATCAGCAGCGTTGGCGTTCAGTTCTCGATTGGTTTTCCCAGTCATCTGTTCTCGACTCAGAGCAAAGAAGGCGGCACCTGCGGCGTTAATCGAGAGATAACGCAGTTGGGCATCATATTCGACAAAGATATCACTGGATTGACGCAGAAACGACCGAAAATAGTCAGCACTCAAACGGGAAGACTGTTCTTTTCGCAGTAGACGGGCTTGGCGGATGGCGATCGCACAAACTTTGGCCACCTGCTTCACCAGTTCAATCTCGTCGCCATCAAAGTCTTTTTCTTGGGGTTGAATGATGCCTAATGCACCGATGGAACCGCTATCATCGGCGATCGGGACCAGGGTTTGTTGGAAAAATAGGTTCTGGGCGGACTCGGGGAAATTCTTATCCCCAGGTAAGGGACGATCGCCGATTTTCTCACAATTCACTGCATCTAAGACACAGAGTTTTCCTTGTAATAGAACCGTCCGACAGTCCGGGGAGATCTGATTAAAGTCTAAGCGAGTCGCCACGGGCAAGGCAGTTTCCGAAACGCCAACGTTGAGAAACGATGCCTGAGCCTGATATATCCCTTGTTCCTCATCCCACAACAGGGCATGACAGCTATCCACCCCGAGAGTTTCCACGATTCCTTGGACGGCTGCACTGATTACACTGTCTTCATCGGTGGCACTGCTGAGGGTTTCGGTTAAATGGCGAATCAGTTGCTCGAATTGGAGCGATCGCGCTAGGGTAGTGGTTCTCTGCTGGACGCGATCTTCGAGTTCCCGAGCATAGGTGCGTAATTGTTGGACGAGATTGGCTTGTTCGATCGCGATCGCCATCTGAGTTGCCACCGCTTGCACCAGTTGCTTTTCGTCCGTTGTCCATTGTCGGGGACCATGACAGTGATGGACAACGAGTAATCCCCACAGGTTAGAAACACTCGGAGATTTGAGAACATCGGGGTCAATCTCTACGATTTCCCCCGGCTGAAGTTCTCTCACGCCGAGAGGGTCTGGGATAATAGACTCTTCTTTATTACGCCCAATGGCGACTCCCATAAAACTGCGGACTTGAAATTGGTTGAGCATTTCTCGATAGCAATCGCTCAAGGCAGCATTCTGAATATCGGGAACTGACCCGAGATGTCCATTCCGATAGGCATCGCGATGGGCAAGGGGCATACAGTCCGGGGGAAACCATTGTCCTTTGATGGATGGATAAGGCGCTTGCACATCTTCAGCGATACAAATGCCACTGCCATCGGCTAAAAACTGAAAGGCAAGGGCGCGATCGGTGTCTAGAGCTTGTCTGAGACCCTGGACCCCGAGTTTTAAGATGGTGGGCAGATCGAAGGTGGAGCGGATTTTAGCGGAAATTCGACTCAAGAGCATTTCCCGCGATCGCCGCTGTTGGATTTCCTGTTCGGCGCGGGCGCGATCGCTCAAATCCGTGACAAAGGTCATAAAATAGCTCTCGTCTTCTTCTTCCCCCACCAGACAGAGGGTCACCTCTGCCGCCAACAACTCACCATTGGCGCAGATATAACGCTGGCGCAGGGTTTGCCGTTTGACTCCCTCGCGCACCATTTGTTGAATCAGTCGCAACAATGCGGCGAAATCTTCGGGATGGGAAATCGCCCGGGAATCTAAATAGCGCAGTTGACTGGAACTATACCCCGTCATTTGACAAAAGGCTGGATTGGCTTTGACGATCCCGCCATCGATGCTGTGATAAACAATTCCCGTGGGGCAGTCCCAAAACATCCCATCAAAGCCTGGATTCGGAAATGCAATCCAGGATGAGGGTTGATCCATGCTGTCTTGAGTTTGCTGATGGGTTAGTGACTCATAAGCGGGCGATCGCAAAACCTTTTTCTCCGGCGAAAATTGCCGGTTTTGAGCCGTCCTCTCCCCTAACGGCTTAGACTCGACGAGGTTAGCACCCTCTTGGGCTGTGCCAATACTAGCCTCTTGGGAAGAAATTAAATGGAGCGTATGTAACCAAAACCGTCGCAATACCCGCTCATCATTTTCTAGATCCACCGCTTCTAAACCGGAACAGTGAGGAACTGCTGTCGTCAGGGTTGAGCTTCGCAGCAACTGGACGATCACCTCTGGATCGAACACTACGGATACTCTACTACGCGGCTCATTCCCTTCCCCAATGCCTGCAAATTCTTCCTCTGTGTGAGCTTGATCCAGTTCCACTTGAATCCAGACGTTCAAATGGGAACTCAGGGCCAGAATGCTCGTTTCCACTCCCCCTAGGGCAATCACCGGAACCGACGCAAATCGTTGGGACTTGCCCAGGGGATAGTTGGGCTGGCTGGGTGCATTGGGCATGGATTGCACCTCCACTTCAGCTACGGAAAATCGGCTGGACGTCATGGCCGTTTTTACCGGATATGTCCCGACTCCAGATTCCACCTTCTCTGGGATCCTCTGCCCTGTGTTACACCAAATTTTTTGGAGTTTTTGACACTGTTCTAAATTGTCTCCCACCACTAATAAAGCTCGTAACCACCCACTGCTTTCTAGGGCATGGTGCAGCAGTTGAAATAAAGACGACAAATGTTCGCGGTCCAAATAGAGGATAATTTGGCTGGGTAAACGATGATTCATATTTATTTTAGAATTTAGGGTTTCCATAGTTTTAGAGAGAATAAGGCTGATTTGTTCAATTTTGGCTTTGACTAAGTTAATGATTCCCTAACTGATTCCCAGTATTTAAAGAATTGCCCCAAGGACTTTAAACGTAATGTTTCTTTACAAAAGAGAGTAAAATTTCACGCGAGACAATCAGCAGAAAAGCTCGGGTAATCTGTCAACCCCTTGTCAAAATAAGGTAACAAATTGTACCGACACAACCCACCCCTTTTACCCTTGCCCATCGTCTCGACGGGAGTAAACATGACCTAGGGACTTGGAAAAATGTTCAGGTTTGAGGCGATCGCCTCCGACACCCTTTGCGAACCCACCTGAACTTTCTGACCCTTACCATCTCCTCAATCTTTACTGTACTCCATTTAGCTCGGATTAGAATGAGGCACTCAAAAACCGGGGAAGATTCTTTTAATCCAGGTTCGGTCAAGGTTTCGGGTGCAGCAATCTCATCAAGATCATTGCACAACAGTTCACCTCCCCGAGTTGTCCTTTGCCAGATGAGTCATTTTCCCTACTCTTTCGGGACTTTCCCCTTCTCAAAAGAGGCGATCGGATTACCATTCCTCAGAAGCAACCTCTCTGAGTCTAGCAACCCGGATATGCCAGCTTTGAGCAAACTGACTCCAACAGGGGCAAAGAGTGGGCAACTTACCACCGGATAGGGTCAATTAGATTCTCCTGTTGCTTGACGAGCATCCCAGGCTGGAACAATTCCGGGTTCTCATTCTACTAGCAAGTTCCAGGATTGTACAATTCTGCTCGTTGCGTTCCCTCGGACTGATCGGAACAAACTTTTGCGGATGCGATGATCGGCGCAAGAGAGGCATTTAAACAGGATGCTCCTAACTTTCACTCGATACAAAGCCTACGCTTGTCCTTCGATACAGGGCACTGCAAGGGATTCATAATTTTCGACTCTCTTTCTTTAGACTGGCAAAAGTTTAACCCAGATTTAGGACTACCTTCAGTGGGTAAATAAAATTTATTGTCCAGCAATTATAGAACAATTGAAAATGTGAAAACCTTCTGATACACTTTGTAGGGGCGCAATGTGCAGGCCCCTACAAATACAGCTTGACGCCGCTCGTTTTTATAGACTTATCAGTATTGCGAAATTCCGTATGAGTACAGGAGAAGGTAGACAAACTCGGGTTACAATATATAACTATTACCGTATCAAGAGGAGCCAGAAAAACCCACAACCAGGCAGGGGGCGGCTAACGAGTAACTAGAGCTTGAACGACTGGATGGGGTAAAAGTTTTGGATAGAAAGGAATTGTCAGAAAGGGTGAACCTATTGTATCTCACCCTTGAGCAGAATTTGTAGACCTACAAGTCCCAGATTTGGGATTAAAAGTTAAGGTCCCTGAACTTTTAATCCGCAGTGATTGAGTGGGTAATTAACGAATCCTCACAAAACCCGCTTGTTCGATTAAGGCTTGTCCCTGTTCCGTGAGGAGGAGTGCAGCGTAAGCTTCGGCGAGTTGTTGGTCAATTTGACCGTTTTCTTTGACAATCACAAATAAGCGGCGGGTGAGGGGATATTCCCCACTTTGAAAGGCGGCGGCATTCACTTGATTTCGCCGATTTGGACAATCTTCAGCAGGGACGAAGGGTTCTCGATAGGGAGGAATCAGGCGATCGGGTTGTCCGGCGATCGCAATGGGGGTGACGCTACATTGTCCCACAATCTCTGGGGCCGAAGCGTAGTAAATTCCTCCCAGGCGACTGCCCACTTCTCGTAATGCTAGGGTGGTGGTCCGCATAAACTGCACATTGCTCCCAAATGCCTCCCCATCCATCACATTCTCTCTAAAAAATTCAATCGTGCCACTGTTTTCCGGACGGCGAGAATAGGGGATAATCTCCACATCGGGTCCTCCCACTTGACTCCAATTCCAGATATCCCCCGTATAAATTTGTTTAAGTTGCGTTAAGGTTAATCCAGGAATATTTAAGTCTGGATTGACTGCTACGGCAATTCCATCTAGGGCGACGGGAATCGCTTTGAGAGTAAATCCTAATTGTTTCGCTTTCTGCTGTTCTTCTTCTCTAATTGAGCGCGAGGATTGAGCAAAAACAAGCTGATTATCTAACATCATCTCGATTGCCGTTCCCGAACCCGGGGGTCTCGTCGGATGCTGGGTATAGCGCAATTTAAACTGGGGCTGAACCATTTGAATCACCGGATCCACGGTTCCCCGAATCGGTGCCCAACTGGTGCTCCCGCCATAAGTCGCCAGTCCCGAGGGCAGGTTGGGGACTTCGGCAAAACTATCAATTTTAGCATCAGGATCGAATCGATAGGGGGCTGTGGATTGAGAGGAAATCCCCTCCGTGGCTAAATTATCCGATTCAAAGGGTATGCCGAATCCTCGGATTAACCCCCAGATAATTCCCCCGGCTAAACTGACGGTAACTAGCACGGTTAAGACCAGAATGGTTGTTTCGTTTTTCAGTGACATTGCTGATAATTAAGCGGAGTTAGGGTTGAGACTTTTATTCCGATAGGGTCAGGATAGTTTGGGTGACTCAATAGTAAATTAAAGCCCTATAATTTATACCATTTTCATATAAACAATAGGGAGGAATTTTGAGGGATTGGAGTGGATTTGAGTAGTTAAAAACAACAATTCACACCAACTTTGGGAGGTTAAAGCGGGAAGCTGTTTTTATTTTAACTCGCTTGTCTGTATGAATTTTAGGCTAAATAAATTATAAGAATTTAGCGATTAGTTTAGAAATTAAGCGAAATAGGGCGGTAAAGGCTACGGCACCACAACTCGCAAAAACTGGGATAAATAAGATAGCTTCCCATAAAAATGCCTGATGAAAAGGCGGAATGAAAAAGACAATCGCCAAGGTGACAACGGCGAGAATGAGTAAATCATACTTTTCAATAAACCGCCGATATTGGACGAAAATCAGGGCACTTAATATCAGTAACCAGGCGATCGTACCGATCGCCGGTGCAAATCCCAAACTTCGTAAAACGATTAACAGTAGGCCCCCTTCAAATCCGGTAAAGGCGGCTCCTCGTAGGACCTCGAAGGTGGAGAAGTGGGGAGATTGGGGAGAAATGGGGGATGGGGGGGATGGGGGGGATTGAGGGGGTGGGGAGGTGGCGTTGAGGGCGGTTAGGACTTCTTGGACTCCTTGGAAGCGCTGACTGGGGGTAGAGAGGAGGAGGCGGTCCAAAATGTCGGCGAAGCGATCGCTCACAGTTGCTTGACTTCGCCAATTCCATTCATTGCTGTAGGCATCGAATAACTCCTGGGGTTCTTTTCCCGTGAGTAACATGATGCAAGTCACCGCTAACGCATATAAATCCGTCGAGGGAAATACCGTGCGTCCTGCCATTTGTTCTGGAGGAGCAAACCCCATTGAATAAATGCCGGTGGAGCGTCCACTGCTGGTCACCCCGGGGGATTGGGTGACTTGTTTGACGGCACCAAAATCTAATAAATAGAGGCGACCATTGGTTTTGGATCGCATGATATTCGAGGGTTTGATATCCCGATGAATCGTGTCATTTTCATGAACAAACGAGAGAATTTTCAGCATTTCAACAAACACCTCCCGCACTTGCTCCTCGGAGAAATTCCCTTGTGATTTTAATTCTTCTTCGAGATTTTGACCATCAATAAACTCCTGAACTAAATAAAAAAACCGGTCTTGTTTGCCGGGAATTTGACTGGTAATTTCCAGGGGAAAAAACGCCATTAAATCTGGAATTTGGGGGTGTTTGTTGCCGAGGCGTTCGAGGACTTCGGCCTCCCGTTCAAAGAGGGTATGGGCGATCGCCAACTGTTGGGGACTCAAATCTCCAGCCGGTTGAAATTGTTTGACCACACAGGTTCGCATGGCCGGAGTGCGGCGATCGCGAGCTAGAAACGCCGCCCCAAAACCCCCTTGACCCAGTAACCGCACCGGCAGATACCGACCATCTAAAATCAACGGCATCCCACAAGTAGTACAAAATTTTTGCTGGATCGTTTTGAGGGTCGTCATATCATCGAGGTCCGCAAAACTATTTTGAGGACGCAAGCAGCCCGGACGAGTGCAGTAAATTTCCATATGAAATGCCGTAATTTTACCGAACGGATTTTAGATTTCAGATGAATCAAGTTGATTGAGCGTTGTTCTCCAATCGGGTCATCTAAAATCTAAAACCTGTTTAGCTAATCGTTGAATTGGTGGAAACGGGTTTAAGGGGTTCTACCTCCATAAATTCTAAGGGTTTTTCAATTGAGCTATCCACCCAAGGTTGAGTGGAGAACTGGGGTAAAATTTCTTGACTAAACGCCTCAGCAGCTTTAGAGCGATACCGATTGGGATTGTAAATCACCGAAAGCATTCGCTTAACCACAACCCCCTCAATGGTGGCGCGGTGGAGAATGCCCATTTGCAACTCTTTTTCGATGGCAGAAATCGAAACAAAAGCAGCGCCCAAACCGGACTGAACCGCATTTTTAATGGCTTCAATCGAATTGAGTTCCATCTCCAATTTGAGACGGCGGGTATCAATATCACAACGCGAAAGCACTTGATCGATGACCTTACGGATGGTCGATTGGGAGTCTAGGGCGATGAACTGTAGCTTATAAAGGTCTTCTTTTTGAATTTTTTCGAGTTTGGCAAAGGGATGAAATACCGGCAGAATCAAAGCCAGTTCATCTTCAGCATAAGGCTGGATTTCGAGGGACTCTTGGAGTTCCGGGGGGACTTCACCGCCGACGATCGCCAGGTCGATTTGTCCATTGGCGACACTCCAAGCGGTCCGCCTGGTGGAATGAACGTGCAACTGCACCGCGACATCGGGGTACTTCTGCCGAAACATCCCAATCATCCGAGGCAGGAGATAGGTTCCCGTGGTTTGGGAAGCCCCGACAATCAAGGTCCCACCTTGAAGGTTTTGCAAATCCTCGATGGCGCGACAGGTTTCCTGACAAAGGGTCAGAATTTTTTCGCCATAACTGAGCAAGAGGTGTCCAGCTTCGGTGAGTTGGGCGCGCCGCCCTCCTCGATCGAATAAGGGGACATCCAACTGCCGCTCTAGGTTTTGCACCTGTAGGCTGACGGCAGGCTGAGAAACGTATAAACTATCTGCCGCACGTTTAAAGCTTCCCTCAGCGGCGATCGCTTTGAGAATGCGTAACTGATCTAAAGTAAAAGGTAGATCGGACATACTGCTAAACCTGAAAGGGGCAAAGGGTCTGATGGCAACCGACGGATTAACCTCAATGGTCCGGGAATAGACAGGTTGAATATTGCTATGGGATGACTCAATCTCGGCGGGCGAGGGAAAATAGCATAACTTGCCATTCTAGTCCCAGATAATCAGTCGTCAGGTTGTATTGGAGTTTACCAAATCGCCGCAGATAGCTCTATCTAGGATAAAAGCAAAACTAGGTGGCGATCGGCGATCCCGTCAAAGCAGAGAGTGCGATCCCCTCTGTCAAAAATTATGATCCCCTGCTAATGGAGATCTGATAACTGACTCAGTTTATCTTATAGTTGAACTGACGAACCCACTCATAACGGGTTGATCCATCGGTCAGTTGGATATCGAATCCACCGGGAGTGGATAAAACCCCCATCGCTTTTTGTTAGGGGAACTCCAAAAAATAAAATATGCAAAAACCCCGCAGGCTGTTCGCGTAGCGTTCCGCTTAGAAAGCCTGGGGCACTTGCGGACAAAGCGGTGCCTGCGCGGGCTACAAGAGTATTCTATAGTCATTAACTCTCGGATT
>NZ_JAMXOT010000238.1 GCF_024220515.1 Oscillatoria sp. HE19RPO | reverse complement strand
GCGCAATGCTTGCGCCCTGGGGCGCAAGCATTGCGCCCCTACATTGACGGGGCTATTCCGTTGATCCGTCACTACGAAGGAACGTTTTGGAGATTTTATTTTTTGGAGTTCCCTAAGTGTAAAAAACTTACCCTTGGCAAAGTTTGCAAAAAAAATTCAGGAGTCTAAGGGTTGACAATTCGTTAACCTGAATTGCTCTTAATCATGACTCCTGAAAGGGAATTGTTTTCTAGGTTGATTCAAGGTTATTCGATATCTAAAACCACCCCAGTTAACCCGTTGCGCTGAAGCAATTGCATCATTTCATCGACTTTCTCTTGGGTGGCAAAGGCTCCGACCTGCATCACCATCCGACCATTAATTCGGGTCCGGAAGGCATCGGAAACAACGCGACGGACCCGCGCTTGATCGCTGCTACTGGTGGCATTAACAATCACCCGATAGCGCAGTCCCAGGGCGGCGGCGCGACTGGGCGGGGTCGGGGGTCCATTACCCGCACCGCCACTGGGAACACCTACGACTGGGACTCCAGCGCCCCAATTTCCGATCGGGGGATTGCCATCGGGAACGGGTAAGAGGTTCGGTAGGGTATCCCCAGGTCGATTCCCGATCGCCGGTGCCGGTGCCGGGGTTCGCGGTGCCGGTGTCGGTGCCGGTGCAGTCCCGGTTTGGGGGGGCGGTACAGGAATGGGAATGCCTTCACCCGGTGCAGGAACCGGCAAGCTCACCGTCGCCGATAACGGAGGCTGAGGCGTTGTGGCAGTGGGACTCGGAAAAGAGGCTGGGGTTGCTGGTGGTGTGGGGGCCGGAGTCGCTGCGGGCCGGGGTAAAGGTAAAGGGCGTGGCGGTGCAGTGGCAACCGGGGCGCTGAGATTGGGATTGAGCGTCCCATTCAGGTCCAATCGTCCACTGGTGCGATCGCTGGCGACTTGATTCCCAAACGCCGGAATAATCTCTTTTGTCGCACTCCCATTAATATCCATCTGGCCGTTATTGCGGACCACATTCCCCCCGGGGTCACCAGAAGTCCCCATATCCGGACGAGAATTGCCAACGGCAACCACCCCATTTTCCTCATTGGTTTCAATCTGATTATTCCGCAACACCGGACGGGCGGTGCCATGAATCACCACCCCATCTCGATTCTGCCGCACCTGATTCCCCGTTAAAATCGGTTCCGCTTTCTGTCCGATATTGATTCCAAATCCAGTGCGCTCAAACACATTCTCCACAAGCTGGGGTCGGGAAGTTCCATAAATGGTGATGCCGTTGGCCCCATTTTCCACAAAATGATTGCCCCGAATTGTCGGTGCACTATTACCTACCACGGAAATCCCATCATGTCCGCTGCCGGTGAAGGTGTTATCCGTGACCTCCATTGAGGCGGATTCAATCCACAAGGCATAACCACTGGTATTGTCATTCGTTAGGGTGACTCCGGAGAGGCTGGCTCCTTCAGCAGCCACCAGTCCCACATTTTGCCTTGCCGAACTGCGACTGAGGTAAAGACCTCCCCCTTGAATAATAATTCCCCGTCCTCGGGTGCTGGTATCCCCTTGCAGGGTGACTTGGGGTTTGAGCATCAGAGGAAAGCTTTCCCCAGTTTCAGCGCTATAAGTGCCAGGACTCAGCCGGATCGTGGTGTTGGGTTTGGCTTGTCGCAACGCTTGAGTAATCGTTTTAAAGGGGGCGGATTCGCTCCCGTCGCCACTGGAGTCATTCCCCTGGGTGGGATTGACAAACAGTTGGGTTTGTGAGGCTACTTCGGTTCCCGAATTTTGGGCAGTTTGCAATTCGGGAATGCCTTGGGCGATCGCCGTTGGCCCATAGAACCAAAACAACGCAGTCATAGCCACTCCCAACTGGGCCACGATGCGATACCGATATGAACGCCATTGATGGGGGCTTCTGAAACTCACGACTCTCCTCCTACTAAACGAATCACCTTTTTCAGTTGCAGTTCATCTGATGTAGATGCCGATAAAATGCCCGAGTGTCAATCTCTTCCCTCCTGATTATCCAATGAAATTAACGGATGTCTAATTTTTTATGCCACAATAAATTTCGCTGCTTCAAAAAAATTAAAAAAGCGGACAGGATATTATAAGTTTGCATCATAGCGTTCCTCAATATTCACGCCTCATGTCCAAGGTTAAAACAGACGGTTCGGATATAGCAATCACAGGGGGTTTCGATGGCTGAAAACAACAGCGGTTTAGCAAGGGTGTCGGATTTAGGGACCCTCCAATGGCAACCGGCGCTCTGTCGCATTTTAGATGCCAATTTAGACCGGGCACGCGAAGGCTTGCGGATTATTGAAGAATGGTGTCGCTTTGGCTTGCAAAGTTCCTCCCTCGCCAATGAGTGTAAGTCCATGCGCCAGGAACTCGCAAGTTGGCACGCCCCAGAACTGCGGGCGGCCCGGAATACTCCACAGGACCCAGGTACTGAACTGAGCCACCCCCAAGAAGAAGAACGCTCTGGCATTGAGTCCCTGTTACAGGCCAATTGCTGCCGAGTCGAAGAAGCCCTCCGGGTTCTGGAGGAATATGGCAAGCTGTATCATCCAGATATGGGCGCTGTGTTTAAGCAGATGCGTTACCGCGTTTATACCCTGGAAAGTAGTTTACTCGCTTACCGGCGTCGTCAACTCCTGGATCAATCTCCTTTATATCTGGTTACGTCCCAGCATGATAAGTTGTTCGCTGTGGTAGAAGCGGCCCTAGAAGGGGGCTTAACCTTGGTGCAGTACCGTGACAAAAATACAGATGATGGGGAGCGTCTCCGGAATGCGGAACGACTCCGCCAAATTTGTCACCACTATGGGGCACTATTTATTATGAATGACCGGGTGGATTTGGCCTTAGCGGTAGATGCGGATGGGGTTCATCTCGGACAACAGGATATGCCGACTGCCTTTGCACGCCAGTTGCTTGGCCCTCAACGTTTAATCGGTCGTTCTACCACGAACCCGGAAGAAATGCAACGGGCGATCGCAGAAGGGGCGGATTATATTGGGGTCGGTCCAGTGTATGAAACGCCGACAAAACCGGGCAAAACTCCAGCGGGTCTAGCTTATGTCCGCTATGCTTCGGAGCATTCTTCGGTCCCCTGGTTCGCGATCGGTGGCATCGATATGCACAACCTCACCGATGTCCTCGATTGTGGTGCCGAACGGGTGGCGGTGGTGCGCGGCATTATGGAGGTGGAACAGCCGACTTTAGTCACCCAATATTTTCTATCTCAAATGAATCGGATTCAAACTCTGAAAGCTGTTGAACAACGGAATGTCCAGTCTAATGCCTGAAATAGCGTTACAAGTAAATGGTGAAACCCAATCTTGTCCCCCGGGACTGAATCTCCCGCAGTTTCTAGAACAGTTGGGATTAAATCCTCGGTTGGTGGCGGTGGAGTACAACGGGGAAATCCTCCATCGGCAATTTTGGGAGGGAACTCAGATGCAGCAAGGCGATCGCCTGGAAATTGTCACCATTGTCGGTGGCGGCTAAAGGGTCCAAGGGAAGCAATTGCAACACCGGCGGCGGTTAAAACCTAGCCCTGAATGGGTGGTAAATTTAATGCCGAAAAATGGTTATTTCTTGTAGGGGCGCAATGCTTGCGCCCTTTGTAGGGGCGCATTGCGCCCCTACAAATAATTGACCGCAAAATGTAGAGGCAATTCGTGAATCGCCTCTACAAGGGCGCAAGCATTGCGCCCCTACAAATAGTTGACAGGGGCAAAATGTAGAGGCGATTCTCGAATCGCCTCTACAAGGGCGCAAGCATTGCGCCCCTACAAATACACCTTGATAGGGTGTTGCAATGGGTACAAGACTCAGATTGATGAAAAAACCCCAAGGTTCGGCTATCCTCCCCCAAATCCCTTGGGATTTCGAGTTCGGTTGGCAGAGGAAAACGATACATTAGAAGGGAGGCAGAAAGTTATAATCTGCCTGCCGACTCCCAAATGCTAGAAAGGTACTGATATAGCAGATACCTTCTGAGTCGGGACCCTTTTGATGAGAATCGGACTTCCTAGCTGCTTTATGTATAGAAAACTGCTTTCAGCAATTAAACCCTTTTTCAAACCCCTCCTGGCGATCGCCTTGGTCGTCGTTTTGGTCCTCGGTAGCGCCGATGCCGCCTTTGCCGCTCGTTCTGGGGGACGCATCGGAGGCGGTTCCTTCCGTGCACCCTCTCGTCCCTATTCTTCCCCAACCCGCACCTATCAACCCGGGGGTGGTGGCTATTATCCCGGTGGGGGTGGATTTGGATTCCCCTTCCTGCTGCCGTTCTTTGGCTTTGGCGGCGGTTTTGGGGGATTGTTCGGAATCTTCATTGTGATCGCCCTTGCCAACTTCCTGATGCAGGCGTTCCGTCGTGCTGGTAGCGAAGAAACTGCTGAATACACGAATAATCCGACAGTGGCGATCGGGCAAGTCCAAGTCGGACTCTTAGCCGAAGCGCGGGAACTACAAGCCGAACTAGATAAACTCGCCATGAGTGCCAATACTGGGTCTGCCGAAGGGCGCGCCCAAGTCCTGCAAGAAGTCAGCCTCGCCCTCTTGCGCCATCCCGAATACTGGGTTTACGGTGCCACCCAATCGGAAAAAACCCGGTTAGCCGTTGCCGAAGCCAAATTTAACCAACTCGCCCTCGGGGAACGGTCCAAAGTCCAAGAGGAAACCCTTTCCAACGTCAATAACCAATTACGCGATGGCAATGCAACCAAGTCATTGCCCACCGATGAAAACGGCGAACTGGTGAAAACCGAAATGGAAGCACCCAGCGAATATATTGTGGTGACCCTAGTAGTTGGCACATTAGGTAATTTGCAACTCCCCACGATTAACAGTTCCGACCAAATGCGCCAAGCCTTAAGTCAAATTGGCGGCATTGGTAGCGAACAGTTGTTAGCCTTCGAGGTCCTCTGGACGCCGCAAGCGAAAGGAGATACCTTGACCACGGATGATATGTTGACCTACTACCCCAACCTACACTTGGTATAAGTTCACTGCGTTGAGCAGTTGAATGAAAAGATTAAACCACAGATTTCACGGATTTTCACAGATTTTTTTCTGTGTCATCGGTGTAATCTGTGGTTTAATTATTAGATAGGGAACCACAGATTACACGGATTTTCACGGATTTTTTTGGGTCAACTGTATGAGCCTCTGCATCAACCCCCACTGCCGCCAACCCGATCGCCTCGATAATAGCAATAACCGTTACTGTCAAAGTTGCGGTTCTGACTTATTTCTGAATGAGCGTTATCGGGTCATGCGGCTATTGAGCGATCGCAGCCGTTTTGGCAATATTTACGAAGTGTTTGAGCAGGGGACGCCAAAAATCCTTAAAGTTCTCAAGTCAGAGTGGAATAGCGACTTGAAAGCCGTTGAGTTATTTAAGCAAGAAGCAGAAGTTTTGCGTCAACTCTCTCACCCCGGCATTCCCCAAGTGGAGGGTTACTTCCAGTATCAAACCCAATCGGGTTTTGGGATGCACTGCATTGTCATGGAAAAGATTGACGGGGTGAATTTAGAACAATGGTTAGGGCAGCAGAATTCTCAAGGGATTACCCAGGAACAAGCGATTAAATGGTTGAAAGAAATTGCCCAAATTTTACAGTTTGTCCATGAACAGCATTTTTTCCATCGCGATATTAAACCTCTGAATATTCTGATTCGTCCCAATGGGCGATTAGTATTAATTGACATCGGCACAACGCGCCAGGAAACTTATACTTATTTAGCGAACGTGGGCGGTATTGGTAGCATTACGTCGGTCACTTCTGCTGGATATACGCCACCGGAACAGCAAAATGCTCAACCGTTACCGCAATCTGATTTTTTTGCCTTGGGACGGACCTTTGTCCATTTATTAACCGGCCAACATCCCTTGATGTTTTATGATGCTTATAATGATGAATTTAACTGGCGCAGTCATCTCTCTGAAATCTCGCCCCTGTTATTAGATTTTATCGATAATTTGATGGAGCGAGTTGCCAGTAAGCGCCCCCTGAATGCTCAGGCGTTATGGCATGGCATTGAGGAACTGGAACAACAATTAATACAACCGCCTCAACCGCCCCTAATAGGTGAAGTAAGCGGGTCCAATTATCTGCCAGAAAATCCTTGTGTTATTAGTAAAGCGACTGATTGTGTTAACACCCTAACAAACACCCTAACGGGTCATTCTCTCGGGATTAATTCTGTAGCCATTAGCCCGGATGGGCAGACCGTTGTCAGTGGCAGTTATGACAAGACTATCAACATCTGGAATCTGGCCAACGGGAATTTAATCGGCACCCTAGTGGGTCATTCTAGGGGAGTTTTGTCTGTAGCCATTAGCCCGGATGGACAGACCCTTGTCAGTGGCAGTGATGACAAGACTATCAACATCTGGAACCTGACCAAGGGGAATTTAATCCACACCCTAGCGGGTCATTCGCGTCATTCTCTCGGGGTTAATTCTGTAGGCATTAGCCCGGATGGGCAGACCGTTGTCAGTGGCAGTTATGACAAGACTCTCAAAATATGGAATCTGGCCAACGGGAATTTACTCAGCAGCCTAACGGGTCATTCTAGCGTAGTTTTGTCTGTAGCCATTAGCTCCGATGGGCAGACCCTTGTCAGTGGCAGTGATGACAAGACTCTCAAAATATGGAATCTGCCTAACGGGAATTTAATCCGCAGCCGAGCGGTTCATTCTTACGGAGTTTTGTCTGTAGCAATTAGCCCGGATGGGCAGACCCTTGTCAGTGGCAGTTATGACAATACTATCAAAATCTGGAATCTGGCCAACGGGAATTTAATCCACACCCTAGCGGGTCATTCGGGGGCGGTTTATTCTGTAGGCATTAGCCCGGATGGGCAGACCCTTGTCAGTGGCAGTGTAGACAATACTATTAAAATCTGGAATCTGGCCAACGGGAATTTAATCCGTACCCTAGCGGGTCATTCTAGCTCAGTTTGGTCTGTAGCCATTAGCCCGGATGGGCAGACCCTTGTTAGTGGCAGTGCAGACAATACTATCAAAATCTGGCGAGGTGAATAAAGGAGGCTGGGAACCGTAGTAAATTAACCACGGATTACACAGATTTTCACGGATTTTTTTCTGTGTAATCTGTGTAATCTGTGGTTAGGTTTAGGCTGATTCTTTGATTTCTGGAAGGGTTGGGGTTTTGGCGGTGGGTTTGGCGGAGAGTTGATTCAACTGTCCGCCAAATTGGCGTAGTTCAAAGAGTTTGACTCCGATTTGATATTCATATTGACTTAGCAGGCGTCCATAAATGTACCCGGCTTTGCCATCCAGAAACCCTAGTTTAAGGATGTAGAACCAAATAAATCTCAGGAGGGGTTTGAAGGGGAGGCGCACCCAAACGGTTTTTAGAAAGCGTTTGCGTTGGACGGCATCGCCGAAAAAGTTTGCTCCAATGGTGCCACTGTCGTCTTTTCCGCTGAGGAGGTTATAGTACACTCTCGCTTCCCAGTTGGAGTAGCGATTATGCCGTTCTAACCATTGATAAATATCTCGGAAGTCTTCATGAATCATGTCCGCTTTCAGATAGGCGGCAGGACGATCTAAGATGACGTGCTCGTGAACTTCGTTATCGCCGGTGTTGGGAACGTCTTCGGTATTTAAGTTTTCATATCGGCCTTTTTGATGGCGGAATAAACGTAGATTCCAGTCGGGATATTTTCCACCAAAGCGAATCCATTTGCCGAGGAAGAAGACTTTCCGATTGAGATAATAGCCATCACAGTTGGGATTTTGGATGGCTTGGGCCATTTCTTCCCAAAGTTCTTGGGGGATGCGTTCGTCACAATCGACAATTAGCACCCATTCGTTGCGAAAGGGGAGGTTTTCTAAGGACCAATTTTTCTTTTTGGGCCAGCCGCCGTTAAAGTGGAATTGAACGACTTTTGCACCCCAATTTTCGGCGATTTCAATGCTCCGATCGCTACTTTGGGAATCGACTAAAAAAACTTCATCGGCGGGTTCGAGACTCGCTAGGCAAGCCGGGAGATTGGCTTCTTCATTTTTAGCGGGAATCAAAACAGAAATTGGAATTTTTGAGGGTGTCGAGGCCATGATTATCTGGTTTAACTTAACGCAAGCTTACAGTATGGATAACAGGTTGATTTGGGACCCGCAGGGGTTAAGGGTGATTCTTAAACTTATAGAGTAGGGGGCGTTCTTTGGGGGTTAAGAGTCGGTGAACATTGCGATCGCCCTCGATACTCCTGAGCCTGTTCTGCCAATCTCGTTCATCCTCCTTCATCCTCCTTCATCTCCATCCTAGGCACATTCCCACCTCCAATTCGCTCTATCTGGTTTTAACCGGGTTCGGCCCGATCGCCTGAATGCTTCTCCCCAGCCGATGTGGATATGGATCCGGCAAATGGAGAACCCAAAAACAGGGAGCGTAATGCTGCGCTTAAATAACCAATCTGACCGTAAGCGTACACCAAGTTGTCAAAGCTTAAGGCCGGATCTCGAACATATTTTAAAGATTTATAAACGCCCCGCAGCACTTTTTCACCGCCATTACTCAACTGTCCGATGCCAGCGCGTCCTGTCAGTTGTTCGCGGTAACACTCGCTAATCCCCTGCCACCATCCACGACTCAAAAACCAACTGCGCTTTAACCGTTCTGGGGCCACGTTATGGGCGGCAGTCGCCTCCGGCAAATAAGCCACTTCCCACCCTTGATTCAGGGCCAGTTCAGTCATGTGGAGTTCTTCGTTGGACAGCAAGGATTTCCCCACGCGACCCAGATTCAAATCAAAACCCCCCACTTTTTCCAGAAACGATCGCCGAATCGAATAATTTAACCCTCTCGGAGTCAAACCCGGTTGACGAATCAGGGTAATTTGGTCCCCGAGGTCATAAGCACCTAAGTTCTCTGCTAGACCCGGAGATAGCCAAATTGGGGGTTCAACCCCTTCGGGCCAAATTAAGGTGACTTTCCCCCCAGCGATCGCCAACTTTTCATTTTCTTGATACGCATTCCACAGGATTCGCAACCACTGGGGAGAGGCGACTGCATCATCATCCAGATAGGCCAAAATTGCACTATTAGCCTGCTTAAATCCCGTATTGCGGGCGATGGACAATCCCAGGGTGGGTTCATAAATGTATTGAACGCGGGAGTCTGACTCCCGTTGGGCGACGACCTCTTTGGTGCGATCGCTCGACCCGTTATCCACCACTATAATTTCAAAATTGGGGAAATCTTGCTGGAGTAAGCTATCAATCGCATCACCTAAATAGATGTCTCGATTGTGGGTACAAATAATTGCAGAGATATCGGGCTGTGGCATAAATGGGTTACTCCGATTGAGTCTAGCTCCGGTGGTGAGTTTTAGATCGTCGTAGTGGGAATTGAGTCTGCTTCCCAAACATTGAGATCATTCCGATGGATTATCATGCGGCTTTTCTCCAAACCGACGCAGGTCCAAGGGGGTCTGTGTCTTAAGATTTTATTTGGATTTGAGGGTTTAAACCGACGCTATAATTACGATAAAAATTCAGGATACCCGATCGGTTTGGACTCGTTCGTTCCTGGTTTTAACCGATTTCAACCGCCTTGACCCTCGGTGAAACTATCTGGAATGGAGTAACTCTCCTTGGAGCAGTATAACTTACCGCTCTAGCAAAACAACTGAGACACAGACCGGGTGAAAGGTAACAAGGGTCTCAGGGCGGGTGATTTTTCAGGGAAATCGGGACGCCAGACTAAACCAATAACAGCAATCAGGGATAGAGAGGGTGGTGAAGCGGATCATTTTGGTGACGGGACCGGCGCGATCGGGTAAGAGCGAATGGGCGGAACTGCTGGCGGAACAATCGGGAAAACCTGTGATTTATCTGGCGACTTCTCGTCTGGATCCCGATGACTCGGAGTGGCAAGGGCGAATCGATCGCCACCGCCAACGGCGACAGGCAAGCTGGAGGACTCAAGAGGTTCCCCTGGCACTCACAGGGGCGATTCTCCAAGGGACTGCCTCGGACCATCCCAGTTGTCTATTGGTGGATTCTTTAGGTACTTGGGTGGCGAATCTGCTCGAAGAAGAGGACCCCACCTGGAGGGGCATTTTAGAGGAGTTGATGGAGAGTCTGAAGGGTTTGAAGCAAGGAACAGTAATTTTTGTGGGGGAGGAGACAGGATGGGGGGTGGTTCCCGCCTACCCAATGGGTCGAAGCTTTCGCGATCGCCTGGGGGATTTGGTGCGCCGTTTAGGGGCGATCGCCGACCCAGTTTATCTGGTGACAGGCGGTCATGCCGTGAATTTGAGTGCGATCGGTTCGGTCCTCCCTCCGCCTCCAACCGGAGAGGATTAAGGGAAAACTTAACAATTCAGCCTGAAAATAAATATCCCCCGGAGGTGGATTTCTCAGACTCAATTTGGGGATTTTTCTAACCCGTCTGGGTTGAGCACAAGCTAAGATAGATGTAGGCTCATGTTTCCTCAGATTGGGCAGAGAATCGCCAGGGATCTCAGTCAGCGTAGGTTATCCTTATGGATAACTTGCTTGGATGTTGCGGCTAAATCCTCCGAACTGGCGATGCCTGAATCCGTTAGAAACGCTCTGGAAACCGCCTCTTTGTCCATTTGTTAGTTTTAGTAAGAAGCTTACGAATCACTCGAATGGGATTGATTCGTCAGTACAGCACAAAGATTTCAGGAAAATTTATGGCAACGGAAGAACAGGTCAAAAAATATCTTGCCTACTGGTTCCAATTAGGCAAAAAGGTTGTGGTGAATAATGGGACGGATAAATTACTGCCGGACCCGATTTACCAGGACAATTCCTACAGTCCAGAATTTGAGAGATGTTGGCAAGCGATCGTGGCTCCAAAGAGTGGGAGTTGTTATCTGGAGGGAACCCAGGAAACGATCGCCGAATTGCTAACGCCAAAGTGGGACGTGATGCTCTGTGCGCGATGTACGATGCCGATTCCTGCTAAAATTCGGGGAACTCCCCCGGAAAACTGTCCTTGTGTGGATTTACCGTTGTGGCCGAATTCGGAAGTGCCCCAACCGAGATCGCCGGTAGACTCAAGCCGTCGCCTGGGAGGAATTCGCGATCGCCTCCGTAACCAGAAGTACAAGGAAGATAACGGCAGCGCTATCTTGGTTCCGGATGAACATTTGATTCCTTTATTAGAAGACCTTCCTCAATGCGAATGTCAGGCTATTTCCAAAATGGGAGTAGAATAACAGTCCTTCCAGGCTCAGGGCGATCGCTTTTAATTCATGAACTGCGATCGCCTTAAGTCCCCACGGACTCTAACTCCGTTGACCGATGGCGTTCCACCTCGTAGGTCCAAAAATCATAAGCCATCTCGGTATTCGGAAAAATCGCCTGGGCTTCTTGGCGCAAATCTTCCAACTGGATATCATTTCCCGGGGCATATCGGGGGCTAAAATGGGTCATAATCAATGTTTTCACCCGGGCAGCTAAAGCCACCTGCGCCGCCATCGTACTGGTCGAATGCAGGCGATCTATTGCCAACTGGGCATCTTGATGGGAAAAAGTCGCTTCATGAATCAACACATCCACATCTTGCGCCAGTTGCACCGCCCCCTCGCAAAAAATTGTATCCGTACAATAGGCCATTTTCCGCCCGGGTTCCGTGGGTCCACATAACTCCTGACCAGAAATCTGCCGACCATCGCTTAAGGTTACCGTTTCCCCGCGTTTGAGTTGACCATAGAGAGGACCGGAGGGAATTCCCAAAGCTGCCGCCTTTTCCACATTAAACCGTCCCGGGCGGTCTTTTTCTTCTACCCGATAGCCATAAGCGGTGACCCGATGTTCTAGGCGTCCGCATTTGACAATAAACTCATCATCCTCATAGACGACTCCCGGGCGACTCTGATGGACTTTAATCGGATAGGAGAAATGAGTTTGGGAGTAGCGACTACAGGCGGCTAAATAGTCATTTAACCCCGCAGGACCGTAAATATCAATCCGACTGGCATTTCCGGCTAAACCGCAACTGGCCAATAGACCCATCAATCCAAAGATATGGTCCCCGTGGAGATGGGTGATAAAGATGCGACTAATTTGGCTAATTTTGATATCGCTACTGAGAATTTGATGTTGGGTGCCTTCGCCGCAGTCAAACAGCCAGACCTCCGATCGCTGAGGCAGACGGACCGCCAAACTGGATACGTTCCGCGATCGCGTCGGTACACCGGAACTGGTTCCTAAAAACGTAATCTGCATCTTAAGGCGCTCTTTTGACCGTTAACACAACTGATTTTGGGCAATTTCCACCCTTCGGACTTCCTGCCTACTGGGTTCAACGGGGTTAAATCGAAAATCCCATGAGCCAAGCTCAATCAAACTCACTCAATTTTACCTATCCCTGAGCAAACGCGGGCGGATTAAAATTCAGCCTATAGAATGAGTAAATCTGCCCTCTGATCTCCCCATCTTGCTTGTATGATAGGGGGTTATGACAAGAGATGGCTCAGACTTCGGTAGTGAAGAATGAGCTTGAACCCGATTACCGATTATCTTTTGAACTTTATCCTAGAGGATTCCCTGTTTGAGGAGCTTGCCAACCATGAAACTAGCACCCACCCCAACCCGATTGTTATCTCCACTCAAGCCCTTGTGGGAAAGCCGACACCAGTGGTGGCTGATTGCTTTGATGTGGCTGATGATGGTGGCCCCCGCTCAAGCCAGTTTATTATTGCGAGTCGCGATTAAACAAGATGTCAGCGAAGTGACCATTGGCAGTTCTACTCCAGCTACAGTCTTGGATAGTGCGGGCCGGTCCCTGGGTCAACTGGAGGGAATGCAGGCATCTTTAGCCCGGAGTACGGGATCCGGTGTGGCGATCGAGGGATGGCAAGGCAGCCAAATCGCGATCGAACCCAGTGGTGATGGGTTTGTCTATATTGGCGATCGCTGGTATCGCGGTAATACGGTCCTCGTCCCCACCTCTGGCGGCCTCACGGTGATTAACCAGGTGGACATGGAAGAATATCTCTACAGTGTCTTAGGGGCGGAAATGAGTCCGAGTTGGCCCCTGGAAGCCCTGAAAGCGCAAGCAGTCGCCGCCCGGACTTATGCCCTCTATCAGCGCCAGAAACGCGGGAATTCCCTCTATGACCTGGGGAATGACACCTACTGGCAAGTCTATCAGGGGGTCGAAAAAGAAGCCAATACCACCCAGGCTGCGGTCCAAGCGACTGCCGGACAGGTCCTGGTTTACAATGGTCAACCCATTGAAGCGGTTTTCCACTCCTCCTCGGGGGGACATACGGAAAATGTGGAAGATGTCTGGATGGAACCGCGACCCTATCTACGCGGAGTCCCGGACCATGATGCCGGTTCTCCCGTCTACCAATGGACCGAAACCTTCACCCGCAGTCAACTCAGCAGCCGGATCTCTGGGGTAGGGAATGTCATCTCCATGAGACCCCAGCGCACCAGCCCCCACGGACGGATTCAGTCCATGCTGATTGTGGGAGATGCGGGTCAGCGAACCCTTGATGGAGAAGAGTTACGGCAGGCCCTCAACCTCCGAAGCGCTCGGTTTGTGGTGGTGCCGCAAGGGGGTCCATCGGCGAGTAAAAATACTTTATCCAATATCCCCTCTGGATTTACCATTCAGGGTCGGGGATTTGGTCATGGCATCGGATTAAGTCAGTGGGGGGCTTACAATCTGGCTTCCCAGGGTGTAAATTACCAACAAATCGTCCTCCACTATTACCAAAATGCTACTTTGGCAAAAATTCGTGTAGAGTAAGCTGTTGAGGATTGGCTCACGGAGCCGCTCGACTATTCCGGTTTAATTCCAATTCTCCCCTCTATTTCCCACCGTAAGGGAGCGGGAGATATTTTTTGTCCACCCATCTATAACAGGAGAATCACTGTGCCAAAGTGGGAATACCTTGTTGTTCGATTTGACTACTTTGCCGGTGACCTGTGCGTGCATAGTGCAAACGGACAAGAACTGCGAAATGAACAGAAAAAACAACCGCTTTATGAATATTCCAATCAGATGGGGGAAGAGGGTTGGGAAATGCTCAACTTTAATTTTACCCCAGCCTATGGGTATGGTTTTTTGACCTTCAAACGAATGAAGCAAGAGGAAGGATGAATGGGGAAAATAGGGGAGATTTTCCTCGGGTCATGGCTGAAGTCGTGACACGCACAATCAGAGGCTTCCGCGCCTGTATTGGGACTGGAGGCAGAGCCTCCAAAATGCGTGACTCGGCGGAGCCAAGTCACCAGGAAACGACTGAAGTCGTTACTACAAACTTTCCCATCTCCCCTATCCTCCCCATCTCCCCCATCCTCCCTATCTCCCCCATCCCTCATCCTTCCAAACGCTTGCGCCATTCGGCATCCAGTTTGGCAGAATTTTGGCTTTCTTGCTCGATTAAATCGGTTTCGGTGCTGTAGGCAATATCCCCGCTTTCGATGATGTTTTGGGCGGCAAATTGTTGGGCATAAGCGAGTTTTTTGTGCAATTCATCCGAGGGTTGATTTAGGGCGATCGCCTGTTGTTGTCTAGCTTCATTTCGAGCTTCAACTTTGCGATTCCTTCCTTTCAGCCACAAGTACCGGATTAACGGAACAGACAAAAATGCCACTCCATAGCCAATCAACAGCCAGTAAATTGAGGCGGTAAACGCCACTAATCCCCCAATCTGGGCAGCGATGGCTCCGTCTTGCAATAAATACCCGAGAAAAATTCCTCCCCCAATATTCAACACCCCTAATCCAGCAGCTAGGCTTAATTGACTGGAAGAGGCTTCGCTAAATTTCCAGGTCAATTCCCGTAAATAGGCCGGAACCGCTAAGGTGTTCCGGTGTTGGACTGTGGTCTGCAATTCGGGAAAATGATAGACAATCTGCCCATCGGGACTGACTTCCGGACGACCATTAAATCGCGTCAGCACCGGCAGCATATAATCTTCATATTCCTGGCCATATCCAGTGCCTAAATCATCCAAATAGGGAGCAATTTGTTCGGCAACCACTGCGCCTTGATGATTCCGAATCGTCGCGGCGATCGCCTGCCAGCGTCGTTCCTCTAAATTGGCATTGGGATTCCCATCTCCAAACAAAAATGAAAACACCGACTCCAAAAAATTCATGGATTCTTCTGACGATGAAGAAGCCATCGCTTTTTGTCGTCGTTGCTGCTGATACCGGCCATAGTTCGGATTGAAAAACCAGAAGATGTCTGGACCCCAAAACATTCGCGGGAAAAATATCATCCCCCCGCCTCGGGACCGACTCCGATTGCTGCTGCTATCTTTATTCGCCATCGTCAGCAGAATAAAGATGCTGGCAAAAATAATAAAAATCGACAGGATTAAAATAATCCCAAATGAAATTCGGATCAGGTAGAACAGAATCCGCCAGACCTTTTCCCACCACTCCTGCAATTGAATTCGGAAATACTTATTCCGCAGAGTGGCACGAAATTGTTTGGGAAACTGATAGACAATATCTCCCGTGTCCGCAACTTGTAAATGTCCTCCAGCTTCGGAAGCTAAGGCTAATAATTCTCGCTCGGCGAGATTCACTTGCAGTCCTGCGCTGGTTGCCACGTCACCGACAGTGACGCGATAATCCAGCTTTTCGACAGCCTGCATTACTGTGGGATTTAGAGCCATATTCTGCCCTCGTTGAATTTCCCGATCTTCTTCTAGTATAGGATTTTCCGGAGTGGGGCGGAGCATGAACCAATGCTACCCTCAAATTATCCGGAATCCGATACTGATTGGTTTAACCCGCACCCTGAAGGGTGGGGCTATACGGACGAAGCCCGCCTGCGCGGGCTCAAGAGGAGTATCATCCCTCGGCTTTAACCCGCACCCTCAAGGGTGGGGCTATACGGACGAAGCCCGCCTGCGCGGGCTAATCTAGGACTTGGGATCAACCGGGTTTCTGACCCTAATTGGGTGGCTCCTTCCCCAATACTCTTCAGCCTGCGCAGGCAGGCTTTGTCCGTGTAGCCCCACCCTTGAGGGTGCGGGTTTTTATAGACTTTAAATACCGGATTTCACACTCACTCAGGAGACAGGAACACCATGAAACGGACGATCGCACCAAAACAGTTCGCAGCAACGCTGTTATCCGCTGCTGCTGCGGCATTACTTCCCTTCGCCTTTCCCCGTCCCGCCTTCGGGGTGAATCCCGATCATGTCCTCCAGTTATTCCGCACCAATGAATGTATGGGATGCGACTTGATTGGGGCGGACTTGCGCGGGGCCAATCTCGCCGGGGCCAATTTACTCGGGGCGGATTTACGCGGGGCCAATCTTACGGAGTCGGATCTCAGTCGGGCGGATTTACGCGGGGCCATTCTGCGCTGGGCCGATTTTTCTGGGGCCAATCTGAGTGAAGCGCGGTTTGTGCGACCCCTTCCCTCGACGATTCGCCGCGATCGCATTACCTCGGTTAACCCCCCGTTAGTCATCTCGCAACTCACGGCAGCAGACTTGCGCGATGCCATTCTAAATGGGACCAATCTTCATAAAGCCAATTTAAACGGGGCTAATCTCGTCCGTGCAGATTTGAGAAATGCCAACCTCACCCAAGCGGATTTATCCACCGCCAATGTCCGCGCTGCCAACCTCTCCGGGGCGAATCTGCGAGGGGCACGGTTACTCACCACCAAGCTCAATGGTACAGATTTGAGCTTTGCCGACTTGAGTTTTACCGAACTCAGCGGGGCCTATTTGATAGATGCCAATCTCCAACAAGCCAGTCTGCGCGGGGCCAATTTATCGGCGATCGAACCCACGGGTCCTCAATGTCCCGGGGCCACTTGTAAGGTTTCGCCGACTTACCTAGACCGGGCCAATTTACTAGGGGCCGATTTACGCGGGGCCAATTTCACCGGGGCCAGTTTAGAACGGGCGACCCTCCAAAATGCCAATTTATATGGGGCAAATCTCACCCGGGCGCGTCTGGGAGAGGCTAATTTGGAAAATGTGGATTTATTCAATGCCAATCTCAACGACGCGCAACTAAGTCTAACTCCTCAGCGGTAGAGGCGCTTCTTGAAGCGCCTCTATAGGCGGGGGTTTTAACCCTAGCCCTGTCAAGGTGGATTGATTTGTAGGGGCGCTTCTCGAAGCGCCCCTACAAGAAATAATGATTTTTCATCATCAAATTTACCTCTTGGACAGGCGCTTCTCGAAGCGCCCCTACAAGAAATAATGATTTTTCGTCATCAAATTTACCTCTTGGACAGGCGCTTCTCGAAGCGCCCCTACAGGAAATAACGATTTTTCGTCATTAAATTTACCTCTTGGACAGGCGCTTCTCGAAGCGCCCCTACAGGAAATAACGATTTTTCGTCATTAAATTTATCACCTTGACAGGGCTAGGGTTAAAACCCCCGCCTAATAGCTAAAGTCGTCTTTAGACGACTGCAAGTCTTATGCTGTGGTGTTTTTAGTCGGTTTTAACCGACGTAGTGGCGCTTCGCGAAGCGCCACTACAGGCGGGGGTTAAAGCCCCCGCCGGTTGTTGCCATTGGAAATCAGGAAAGACAAAAAATTAGATATCGCATCTGCAATCTCGATTAAGATGCGCTAGAATTGTAAAGAAATATAAATGCAATCTGCTTTACTTTTTCTGCAATTTCGCATCCCTGACGCAATTTATGAGTCTTCCCATTCGCAACCTCGCAATCATCGCCCACGTCGATCACGGTAAAACCACCCTCGTTGACGCTCTCCTCAAACAATCTGGCATCTTCCGCGAAGGGGAAGAGGTTCCTGATTGCGTCATGGACTCCAATGACTTAGAACGGGAGCGCGGCATTACCATTCTCTCCAAAAATACTGCCGTTCGCTACAAAGAAACGTTAATCAATATCGTCGATACCCCCGGTCACGCTGACTTTGGCGGCGAAGTAGAACGGGTTCTGGGTATGGTGGATGGCTGTCTGCTGATTGTGGACGCCAATGAAGGTCCCATGCCTCAAACTCGCTTTGTGTTGAAAAAAGCCTTAGAAAAAGGGCTACGCCCGATTGTGGTGATCAACAAAATTGACCGACCCCAAGCTGACCCCCACGTCGCAGTGGATAAAGTCCTAGATTTATTCATCGAACTCGGTGCTGATGATGATCAGTGCGAGTTCCCCTACCTGTTTGCCTCGGGTATGTCGGGATATGCCAAAACCGATATGGAAGCAGAAGGGGTGGATATGCAGCCCTTGTTTGACCTGATTCTCGATCGCGTTCCGCCTCCGGTAGGAGACCCCACCAAACCCCTCCAGTTACAAGTCACGACTCTGGACTATTCCGAATATGTAGGCCGGATTGTCATCGGTCGGATTCATAATGGGGTGATTAAAGCCGGACAACAGGCGGCTTTGGTGAAGGAAGGGGGCGAAATTGTTAAGTCCAAAATCACCAAATTAATGGGATTTGAAGGACTCAATCGCGTGGATATGCCAGAAGCTTCAGCGGGTTATATTGTCGCTGTTGCAGGGTTTGCTGATGCCAATATTGGGGAAACCATTACTTGTCCCAATGAACCCCAAGCGTTACCTCTAATTAAGGTGGATGAACCCACGTTACAGATGACCTTCTGGGTGAACGATTCTCCCTTTGCCGGACAAGAAGGCACCTTCGTTACCTCTCGGCAATTGCGCGATCGCCTCCTGCGAGAACTGGAAACCAACGTCGCCCTCCGCGTCGAAGAAACCGACTCCCCGGATAAATTCCTCGTCTCTGGACGGGGTGAATTGCACCTGGGTATCCTAATCGAAACCATGCGTCGGGAAGGCTACGAATTCCAAGTTTCCCAACCCCAAGTAATCTACCGCGAAATCAACGGTCAACCCTGTGAACCGTTTGAATGTCTGGTTCTGGACGTTCCCGAAGAAGGGGTGGGTGGTTGTATGCAGCGCCTGGGCGAACGACGGGGCGAAATGCAAGATATGCGCGTGAGTGCCACGGGACGCACTCAATTGGAATTTGCCATTCCTGCCCGGGGTTTAATCGGGTTCCGAGGTGAGTTTATGCGTCTGACTCGCGGGGCGGGAATTATGAACCATAGCTTCCTGGATTATCGCCCACTCGCCGGAGATATTGAAGCCCGTCGCAACGGTGTGATTATTGCCTTTGATGAAGGAACGGCGACGTTCTACGCCTTGAAAAATGCTGAGGACCGAGGAGTATTCTTTATTACTCCGGGGACGAAAGTATATAAAGGCATGATTGTCGGGGAACATAACCGTCCTCAAGATTTAGATTTGAACGTCTCGAAGACGAAGCAGTTAACTAACGTGCGGTCTTCGACGGGAGATGAACTGGTGCAGTTACAAGCGCCGGTGGAAATGAGTTTAGAACGGGCCCTAGAATACATCGGTCCCGAAGAGTTGTTAGAAGTTACCCCGGAATCGATTCGCTTGCGGAAGATGTCGATTAAGAAGTTAGCAAAACGCTAAGTTATCGGATGTATATATAGCGGGCAGGCTCAAGCCTGCCGCTATACGAACAAAGCCCGCCTACGCGGGCTCTTTTATTGGATGTGATAATTTCAGTCGTTCTCTTCGTTCGTAGTAACGACTTCAGTCGTTCTCTTCCTCCAGAGAATCAAGCAAAATCCCGAGGCGATCGCGAGGCATCAAATCCGCCAGTCCGAATCAAACGATCCAATTCACCGGGATCCGGAGAATGCATCTCAGCGACTTCGATCGCCACCCGACCTTCCATGACTTTGCGATACAAATCCTGATTCATCACCTGCATTCCCTCATAAGTATCCGATCGCATTAAGGCAAAAGCCCCATCATCATCTCCCTTATATAAGTAATCCTGCATGGTGGTGGTATTGATTAACACATCATTAATCGTCGTCCGTCCTCCATCAGTGGTGGGAAGCAACAATTGGGCGACTACCGCATACAATGTTTCCACAATCTGAATGCGGATTGCAGGTTGTTCTTCAGGATTGAACAAGTTTAACAGGCGGTTAATGGCGCTGATGGCGGTGCGGGTATGGAGGGTTCCTAAGACTAAGTGGCCGGTTTGCGCTGCTTGGAGGGCGATATTCACCGTGAGGCGATCGCGCATTTCCCCAATCAGAATCACATCCGGGTCCTCCCGCAAGGCCGATCGCAAGCTGCTGTGGAAATCATCCGTATGCAGTCCCACTTCCCGTTGCGAGATCAGGCAACTTTTTGAGGCATGGACATATTCAATCGGGTCCTCGATGGAAATAACGTGCTTATAGCTGCTTTCGTTTAAACAGCGAATCATCGCCGCCATTGTCGTCGATTTACCCGAACCCGTCGGACCCGTCACCAACACCAACCCTTGGGAATGGGAAATCACTTTTTTCAGGACTTCGGGGAGGCGCAGTTCATCAATGGAGGGAACATGGAGGTCAATCAAGCGCAGGACCATCGCCCCACCCATCAGGGTTTCAAAGCAATTCACCCGACAGCGAATAAAGCCGGGGTAGAAAATGGCGGTATCCAGTTCTTTGGTTTTAGCAAATTGGGACCGCTGGGACGGGGTGAGAATTTCGTTCAGATATTCGTTAAACTTTTCCGGGGTTAAACGTTCTTGTTCGAGGGCTTCGCGCATTTGTCCCCGGATTCTGAATCGCGGGATTTCTCCAACGCGAATGTGAATATCCGAGGCTTTGCAACTATGGGCTTGTTCGACCAGGGCTTTGATATAATTAGTGGGAGTTAGCGCCGGTTGCGCGGCGTTTCGGTTGGAGAGACCGGAGGGAGGCGGCGGTGGGGGTGGCAGCACTCTTGGCGGTCCGCTTGATTTCTGGCGTTTGATAGCGCTATTGGTAATTGACATTTTTTTTCTCCTAAAATTGGCGATCGCCCCTGATTTTTCCTAAAAATGAGTAAAAATACCGTTGGCCGGTGTAGATATTGGGTAGGCCGGTCAATGTTTGGTTGTATTTACTGAATATTGTAGAAAATTTTTTGAGAATTGGTGGGTCAGGTTTAGGGGTTGCTACTTTGGATCAAGCTCTCCCCTAGCTTGGGGTAAGTATGCATAAATAGCAGATGAATCGCATCTATCAAAAGTGGGGACTAAAGTCGGCAAAATCAGTCAGAATTCGGGTCAGAAATGAGGTCCAAATGATAGAGTCATGGGGATCCGCCAGCCTGGTCCTTGTGCCTCCGGGATTGAGTTAAGGTATCGGTTTACCGGGAGGGAAGGCGTTAGGTGCGGTGTGGTGTTGGCAGGGGTCACGCTTCAGGATAAGTCAAGATTCCCCCAATCTACGCTCAGGAGTTAGAAAACCGGCACATCGCGATCGTCGGCGTGAGGGGGTTTATAAATATACTCTCGGTCAAACTGTAAATCTTTTGCTAACTCTCCTAGGGTTTCTATCTTTTCGAGTTTGAAGACTTCAAAGATATAATCTAAAATTTTGTCCTCACTTAAATTGGCTTTGGTATAGTAATAGCTTCCCGTAACATCCCGGTTAATCAGTTTTTCTTGAATTAGTTTTTCACGAACGGGTTTAATATAACGATAAAATATCATGACTTGAGTGCCGTAGCGACCTTGAATTTCAAAGAAGCGCTGTTGTTCAATAAAACTCATGGTGAAAATGATTTTAAGCACTTCTATGCCAACAATGAAATTTAAAAGATGAGTTAAATAGTCGGTGGTCAAGTTTTCTGGAACGGTTCCCGTTAGCAAATAATACCGATAATAATATTCAGCAATTCTTTTGGATTCTCCACTTTCATCAACGCCAAAATAATTGAGGACCGTATGAATGCGGTCATGGAGATAATTTTGAGTTTTTTCGGCTAAACTGACTAATTCGGATTGGATTAAATCATTTAACGCCTGATGTTGCTGTTCCGGAGAAATACAAGCAAATAAGGTTAAAGAATTTAATAAATAGCGACGGGTACTCGGTGTTTTGGTGCGAAATTCTGCTAAGAAAGATTCCGGAATCACGTGACCTTTATCGAAGCGTTTATGTCTAAATTCTTGAGTCATAGCATAAATCCTTGACGGCAGCGCTCATGAGTGGATAAAGCGGATGAAAGAGCCAAGATTTGGGTTGATCCTTGTCGAGCCGGTCGGAACGATTTCACTCAACAGCACCGGGTGACTTCAACCGGGTGCCACACCGATCCGGATCAGGAGGAATTCCGCTAAGGAAACCCCGGACCCCGAAGCTTGGAGGCATATCATGACAGGGTTCCAATGCTGAGGGATTGCGAAAGCGGGTTGAATCAGCCGGAATCGGAGAAACCGCGATCGCAACACTCGGGTGACCCGGGTCTAGCTTGATTCAGGATTGAGGATTTGGCCTCTGTGCCGATGGGTTGCGGGTTATGGGGAACTTGGGTATGCCGTTAACCGAAGAATAGAACGCACCTATGCTGATCTTACCTTATTTGAGGACGGTTTGAAGGGGCTGGAGAATGCTAGAGTCCCTGGGTTGGAAACGATGCGCCAGATTAGCTGTTAGCTGAACCAGAGCAATCCCCCCACCAGTAAAGCGATCGCCACCATTGCCACCCACTCAAATCCATTGTCTTGGGTATTGATTTGGGAGAGGTCCTCAAACGGTAGTTCCGATTCGGAGGATTTGGGTTTTGGCTTTTTTGCCGTTGCCGTCATACTGACTTGAGCAATTTTTGAGTTCCCCTCATCCAGGGTACTCATATCCGGAATTTCCACTCTCCATTCGGGACGGGATTTGAGTTCTGGCGCTTCTAAAATATAGATTAAGCGTTTGGCTTGTTTGCGAGTTTCGATGCTAGGATGGCGCAGGAGAGTTCGGCATAAGGCAGTCGCCTCGGAGGATTGTCCTGCCGCCTGGTAAGCGGTGACCAACCACATCAGGGTTTCTCCCCCTAATCGGGAATTGCGATCGACCAATTGACTCGCTTTTGCTAAGAATTGCACCGCTTCTCGATACTGGCCTCGCTCAAAGGCATTTTTGCCAGTCTGGTACTCGATCTTAAATTGCTCTAAGGGTTCTGTACTCACGATTTTTCTATAAAATGTCGCTGTTGATTGCTGAAGAAGCTAATCTACTGAATCATTTTAGCGTTACTTCGCGTCACCGAACCTGGCACTGGATTTGATTGATTTGGTTTATCCCCTTTTGAGGCAAAACAATGTTTGAGAAATTTCGTTCGTTTAGAGCGTCTCATCCCCTGGCGATCGCCTTGACACCGATGGCGATCGCTGCTGGAGTCTTTCAGTTTAACACCCCCTCCGCTCAGGCCAATGTATCCATCGTGATTGACCGGGGAATTTCCATTCAGGTGGGACAACCCAGAACGGTCCAATATGGTCACCCCGGGGTCTATCCCGGACAATATAATCCCTATTATCCTCCGAATTATTATCCCCAATCTTATCCCCAACGAGGACAACCGACGATTCGGAATTCTACCCTGATTAATCCCACCGTGATTGATTCGCGCATCGAAAATTCTACCCTGATTAATCCGGTGATTATTGATTCCCAACACCGTAACCGTCTCCTGGTTCAACCTCGCACGAATCGGGTCCGGGGAGTGCTTCCCAGTTCATTGTAAATTTCTGGGGCTTTTAGGGATTAAATCCGACAGATAACTCTGCCGGATTTTTTATGCCACTGAAATTTCAATCGTTACGCCTTCACCGGGGTTAACTGAAGAGATAGAGCAATCCTGACGGGGGAGAAACTTAAGCGCGACGCAACCGAGGATTTCGTTCCATCACCAGAGAACGTTTATCCAGCAAAGTCATGAAAATTGGCAGTTCTGGCGCAGCGCGATCGCCTAAATTCAGAGTCCGAACTGCCGCATCAAACGTCTCCCCTCGGGTCATCCGTTCGGCAATATCCCCAATTTCATCCCAAGTTAAATCACTGTCAATATAGGATTTTGCCATCGCAATCAACATCGACTCATGAGGATTTCCCTCCCCTTGGGTCATCATCGTGTGAGGAATATCCAAAACCCGGTCAAAAATATGATACCAACTCCGGGGTGCGAAGCGGGAAACTGACTCAAATAAGGTGCGATGTTCCCGATGACCTACCGCGCGATCGCTCTCACTCGACACAATAAACATCGGTGCAGACGCTTCTCGTTTCGCCCGATTCAGAACCTCTCCCCCCATCAACAGCACCGTTTTCAGGGCTTCCACTTCAAATCCATCGTACCCATACCGTGCCTGTCCGGGTCTCGGCGCACCCCAATCACAATAGTCCGGGGTCAGCTTTCGCACAAACAAATCCAAAACCCGACTACTACTGCTCAAATAGGGCGCAAATAACAAACAACCGGCAATCTCGCGGCAGCGTTCCAAGGCCAACCATGCCGCTACCGTACCCCCACCGGATAACCCACCGATATACACCTCTTCCCCCAACTCTTGAGCGCGATCGAGCCATTCCTGGGCAAAATTTTGATACACTGCTGCTGTAGTCGGTAATGGCGGTGGATTCTGGCGACTCCAATTCCCTCCATGACCATGACCGGGCATTAAGGGGACTAAAACATTGTAACCCGCCTTAAAAAATGCTTCCCCCATCGGCACAAACTGCCAGGGTGCAGCAGTAAATCCGTGAAAGAACAGTAACACTTTTTTAGTCCGGCGAGGATGGAGAAAAAAGCGCGATCGGCAATGTTCATTCAACAGAGGGAGTGCATCTTCACGGCGTTTGGAATTGCAAACAAAGTCGGCGATCGAACCACAGTAATTCAACATTTAAACACCCGGTACAGTCAGAAGGATCAAGGATATATAGCTATTTCATCCTTCTGACTCGGCAATCCTGATATAATGAAAAATCGCTGTTGAACTTTACCGCTGGTATCCTGAAGCGACAATCATCGAACCAATCCCCGTATCGGTTAAAATTTCCAACAACAGGGAGTGATTAATCCGACCATCAATAATGTGAGCCGCTCTCACCCCTTGGGCCAAACTCCTTACACAACAGGTCACCTTGGGAATCATCCCCCCGGAAACCACCCCGTTATTCATCAGTTCCCGCGCTTGTTGAATATCCAGTTGCGCCAGTAGGGTAGAAGGGTCCTTGGGATCTTGTAAAATTCCGGCAGTGTCCGTCATTAAGATTAATTTTTCCGCACCCAAGGCCGCAGCCAGTTCTCCGGCGATCGTATCTGCATTAATATTATACGATTGACCCTCCTCATCCGCTGCTACACTGGAGACTACGGGAATATAGCCAGATTTGACTAAGGAATCTAAAATTTGGGGATTCACCGAACTCACTTCCCCGACAAAGCCAATTCCTTCATCCCCTTGAGGACGTGCGGTAATTAAATTCCCATCCTTCCCGCACAATCCGACCGCTAAACCCCCCGCTTGATTAATCAAGGCGACAATTTCCTTGTTCACCCGGCCTACTAACACCATCTCCACCACATCCATTGTCGGCGCATCGGTGACCCGTAGACCATTTTTAAATTGGGGCTCGATGCCGAGTTTGTCCAACCAGCTATTGATTTCCGGACCGCCACCGTGGACGAGGACAGGCCGGACCCCCACACAGGCCAAAAACACCAAATCCCGCATTACTTGGTCCTTGAGGGTGCTGTCTTTCATGGCTGCACCCCCATATTTGACCACAATGGTCCGTCCGGCAAATTGCTGGATATAGGGGAGGGCTTCACTAAGCACCTTCACCCGCATTGCTTCCGTTTCTTGTTGGCTGAGTTCTTTTTCGGTCAGCATAGGTATTCCCTGAAAATAGGTCACTCCTAGCTTATGGCAATTTTTCAACCCTGAGAATCATCCAAAAAATTTGGGTTGAGGGGAATCGAGGGATTTGCTACAGGAAGGGGAGGATTTAGTTCTGATTGACACGGTGTTTGAGGATTTTGGCAATTTCGCTTAAAACTCCCGTAGCGATTTGTTCTGGGGTATCTTCAGGACCGACAATCACGCGCACATCGGCCTGGGAGTAAAGGGATTGGCGTTGGTCAAGGAGCGATCGCAGTTTAGCCATTGGGTCAGGGTCTCTTAACAATGGCCGGGTGGTATCCCCCTCCAAGCGCTGATAAAGTTGCTCTACCGGGACATCCAACCACACCACCACCCCATGTTGCAAATAACTCCAGTTTTGCCGGTTCAGGATAATCCCTCCCCCCGTAGCGACAACCAGACGGGTATAGGCGCATAATTCGCTCAACACCTTGGTTTCCAGTTCCCGAAACGCCGCCTCGCCACTTTCGGCAAAAATGTCAGGGATAGACTGACCCGCCACCTGTTCAATCAGGCGATCGGTGTCAAAATAACGATACTCCAATTGAGGGGCTAGAATTTGGGCAACGGTGGTTTTTCCAGACCCCATCATCCCGACGAGATAGAGATTGCATCCTTTGAGAAACTGATTCACGATACTTGCTTAAGGCAGGGCGAGGTTATTTTTACCATTGTTGGGGGTCGCAAATCAAGGGGAGGAATAGTTATCCTCGTTCCCGGGCTCTGCCTCCTCCTCTGTCATCTTTTATTCTGAGATTGATGGCAACGCTTACCTTTTTCTCCACATGATTGTATTCCTCGGGGGCAAAAATGCGATCGCTTGCTGGAGTAGGTTGGGAATTGCTCGGAGGGGATGAGTGCCTTTGTGCTTCAGTCAAAGGTTAAAGAGAGGGGTTCGCATTGATGAATGGAGAGTGAATATCAATCTGCCAATTTTCATCGATAAATTCCAGATTTTCATCATAAATTAGCATCAGTTCACCGATACGCGGGTTACCGCAGATTGTTGCGGGGGAGATTTCCGCTGAATTGAGAACAAATTTCAGTTGGATCCGGCGTTTGTCCCCCTGCAAGGCGATCGCTCGGGTGACTAATTCAGGCGAAAGAGGACGAGGCAAGGTGACTGCTTCATAAAATTGGTCCGATTCATCCCAATACCCCGCTATTTTATAATCGGATAATTCCAGATGCTCAAGAACCAACGCATGAGCATCAAGATGGGTAAAAATTTCAGATAAATCCTGCCAAACTTGATGATTTTTTAAGGGAACCATAGTTTTTATTCCTTAATGTTCTGTAGTAGTATAACCGGGAAAGTGTAAAACGCCATCGATAATTTTTCCATGAAATCGGCGATCGCCGCCTTTTCCTAAAACTTTGGACTTCAAATCGTAACCTTCCACTTCAGAAGTAACTAAACCCATATTCCCCCGAGGGGTTACCCTTCCTTTTTCAATCGCTTTTAAATGTTTGTTAGTCGTCCCATCATATTGCTCTCCTTGATTAATTTGCTTTGTACCAAAAGAAACAAGCATCTTATTCTGGGTCGTATAGACACGATCCGGCTGTATTTCCGACCAACTAGCGGGTAAACTTTTACTTTTAAATGCCTCTGTGTCGTTCAAACCATCGATCAGTGTAGCATCCAGTCTCAAATCACCTATGGTTGGCAAGAATTTACCCCCACCGCCAGAGCGTTGCCGGTTGAGATATTCCCCTACTGTTTGCGCCACATTTCGCAGAAGAACCGCTTGATTCTCTTTCCCTACCTGCTGCAACTTTTGCGCCTCCTGTTCGCATAATCGAACAAATTCCTCATCCACTAACTCGAACTGTTGCTTAAGGATTTGCGGTCCCTCGCCACTGGGACAGGTTAGGAGTTGTTGAATCAGGTTGCGAGAGGCTTCGATGCGTTCTTCGTTCATGGCAGGGGATACAGTAGGGGGATAGTTGTTATTATAACCCAACCTAACTGACGGGATTTTGAGATAAACTTCAGGGGTACTGGTTTAACCTTTTCACCTGATGCTCATTCCCTACGCTGAGAACGCAGTGGTCGATATTCGTAAACTCCGGGACTACTGCCTTAACTTAGAACATAATGATGGCAAGCACAAGGCGCGGCTGTTTTTGTCTATTCTGGGGATGAGTGCCGATGATGCAGAAGCCTTACGCCAAATTTTGCTAGAGGTTGTTAACACTCAAGAAGCACAACTCGGCAGACTCGATGACTTTGGTCAACGTTACACCCTTGATTTTACAATGGAATGGCAGGACAAAAAGGCAACCCTTCGCAGTGGTTGGATTATCGAGGCTGGTTCCAATATCCCTAAGTTAACGACCTGTTACCCATTATCCTAATTAGAGGTAAAATTGATGAAACTCAACCAAATTCAGTTATTAGATATAGTCGCTCTTACTGTTGATATTCCTCAATACAATTTATGGCAGGGACAAGTGGGAACTGTGGTAGAAATTTTGGCAGATGGTGCGGCGTTTGAAGTGGAATTTACCGACTCTCGCACAGGTCAAACTTATGAATCTGTTGGTTTACGTCGGGAGCAAATTATGGTGTTACATTTTGAGCCAGTATCTCCAGATGCCAATGCAGCTATGCTGCCGGTCTAACCGTTTCCCACACGCTGGCTACACTAATCAATTTTTGATTTTGATTGTCTTCTATCAACAGGCGAGCTTTATCGCTCAATTTAGGGTTTCCCATGAAAAACCACAGCAAAGTATGAGTATCAAGGAGTAAACGCATTACATATACTCCTGAAAATCATCTAAGGGTTCATCGAAGTCAGCAGATAGGGCAATTTTGCCTCGATCGCAGCCAAATAAAGGGGGACGTTGGCTAGGAATGGGGCAGGGGGCAATTTTAATCTGTTGCTGATTGTTTTTAGTAATCAGAATCTCTTCTCCGGCAAAAGCCTTTTCCAAGAGTTCAGGGAGTTTAGTCAAGGCTTGGTTTAGGGTATTCCAACAAATAAATCATCCTTGCTTTGATGCGATCGCACCTAACAAGGCTCTTTTAGCCCGCGCAGGCGGGCTTTGTCCGTGTAGCCCCACCCTTCAGGGTGCGGGTTTTTTGAAGGTTTTATTTTTTGGA
>NZ_JAMXOT010000237.1 GCF_024220515.1 Oscillatoria sp. HE19RPO | reverse complement strand
ATTCCAACAAATAAATCCTCCTTGCTTTGATGCGATCGCACCTAACAAGACTCTATTTAGCCCGCGCAGGCGGGCTTCGTCCGTGTAGCCCCAGGCTTCAGCCTGTGGGTTTTTTGGACATTTTATTTTTTGGAGTTCCCTAACTGAGAACCCTAAACCAACCTCGTCTCACGCTGTGCATTAAGCGCTTGATCATCCGTCTCTCTTCTTGAGAGAGGTTGGACTCGGGTAATGCGTTTAAGAGTACCCAGTCGTGGAAACTGATTTGCTGAGAGAGAGAAGCATTGATGAACATATCGCGGACGGTTGCTGTAACTTGCATAATCTTTTACCTGAACTCTATGCTTACTATTCTGTCCCTCATCTGTGGAAAAATCATCGGTGGAATCGCTCGATCTGATTCAGTAAAATTACGGAACTTTCTCTGTACGTGAAATTACTGAGATTGAGAAGGGTTAGTTTAGGTACGGTTCCCTAGAGACTGTAGCCCGAATTGTGTCATCAGGCTTCACCTGTTCCTCGGCTGAAGGTGCTGCCTGGAATGGTCTTTAGGAGCGGGAGGAGCATTTGTTGGTTTTCCCCGATTGAATCATATCCCATTTTTCAGAATAGTTCAAGCTCAACCCCCAAAAATTTTTCAGGGAAGCCCCAGACCCCACCCTCAGATAGATAACCGCCCCCCTTGCCTTGCGTCCCGGGCGATCGGATAATGGAAATCGTCACTTGAGCAGCCGAATCCTAGCAGAAAATCCTTATCGGGTCAATCCCCCGTTGTAGTTCTATCCCATAGCGCTTTCTTGGGAGGTGAGGGACCCAACATAGAGCGATCGGTGTCATCCACACCCGACTCTATAACACTTGGATTCCTGACCCCTCACACAAAATGCGCTCAACCCTAACCGTTTTGAGAGAACTATCCCTCATCTATGAAGAAAATTTTAACCCTCGTTTCCGTCACCTTACTGCTGCAAAACATGATAATTTCCGTCCGAGCACAACAACCCGTTAATCCCATTCAAACCGTCCTGGAATCCGGGTTAATGACTCAATATCCTGACGGACAATTTCATCCTGAACGGGGAGTGGTCCGCGCAGAACTTGCCTCAATTGTCGTCAAAACCTTTCAACTAGACCAACGAAATACAGCCACGAATCAAAATCAACCCATTCCCGATGTTCCCCCCTCTCACTGGGCCTATAGAGACATTGAAATTGCTCTAGAAACAGGGATTATGAAAGGCGATTTAACCGGCAGATTCCATCCCAATCAACCCGTAAATCGCGCCGAAGGATTTGCCATTTTCGCCCAAGCTTTTGGGGTGTTAATGCTAAATGATGCCGATGTCAATCGGATTTTAAACACCTATCGAGATGGCTATCAAACCCCAGATTGGGCCCGACAAGCCCTAGCCACTGCTATCTTTGAGGAGTTAGTTAATATTGGCAACAATAACACCCTCAATCCCAATCAACCCATGACTCGTGCAGATATGGCGTATGCCTTAAGTCAATATTTAGCCAAACAAAACAATCCAGGCACGATTCCCGACATCCCCAACTAATCATTCCCCCAGTTCAACGTCCCGACTTCAGTCGTTCTGATCCGGTGTTCAACGTCCCGACTTCAGTCGTTCTGATCCGGTGTTCAACGTCCCGACTTCAGTCGTTCTGATCCGGTGTTCAACGTCCCGACTTCAGTCGTTCTGATCCGGT
>NZ_JAMXOT010000236.1 GCF_024220515.1 Oscillatoria sp. HE19RPO | reverse complement strand
CAAAAAATAAAACCTTCAAAAAACCCGCAGGCTCAAGCCTGGGGCTACACGGACAAAGCGGTGCCTGCGCGGGCTAAAAGAGCCTTGTTAGGTGCGATCGCATCAAAGCAAGGATGATTTATTTGTTGGAATCCCCTAATGCAGAATTTTTTTTATGCAAATCCCTGAGTCCTTAACTTTTTCTCCCCAGTTTTATGCTGGGGAATATTTTTTCTAATCCTTCCCCATTCATCCTTTTTGCTTCTGGGTTTCACCCAAAAAATATCCCAGCAAATAAAGAGACCCACATAAAACGGTTAGGTTACTTTCGAGTTGCAAGGCTTCTTTTAAAGCTAGAAAAAGGTCAGAATAACAGCGAATTTCCTCTAATTCAGGACAGATATTTCGGGCAAGGGTGGCTAAATCTTCCGGTTTAGCCGAGTCATGATCGGGGACTGGAACTAAGTATAAGTTGTCTCCCGATCGCAGCAAGGCTCTGAAGATACCGGAATGGTCTTTGGTGGAGAGCATTCCCATCACCCAGGTGACCCTTGGTCGCGAGGCCCCTTCTGGGATGTTAGGGCGGGTCTCAGGGGCGTTGAGACTCTGGACATAATGACCGAGGATTTGGGCTGCTGCCGCATTATGCGCACCATCAATCAGCAGGGGGCGATGGTCTCGAATCACCCACTGGAGACGCCCCGGCCATTGGGTTTTGGCCATTCCCTCTACGATCGCCTCGTCGGAAATTTGCCATCCCTGTGCTCTGAGGGTTTGTACCGTGGCGACAGCTAGGGCAGAATTAATCAATTGCGCTTCACCGGGGAGAATCTGAGGATAGGAGAGTTCTTGAGTCTGCACCCATCCCCGTGGCATGGGGATAGGAGTGGCGGGTTCCGGAAATTGCGCGGGACAGTTGAGTTCCGCAATCCGGCGATCGACCACAGTTTTTGCTTCCGGGGGTAAGGGTCCGACGATGGCGGGACATCCCGGTTTGAGAATACCGGCTTTTTCCCGGGCAATATCGGCCACGGTAGGGCCAAGGCGTTGCCAATGTTCCCAACTAATTGAGGTAATCACCGTCACCAGAGGGCGATCGCAAACATTGGTCGCATCCAAGCGGCCCCCGAGTCCCACTTCCATCACCGCCACATCAAGCTGTTGTTGGGCAAAATATAGCCAAGCTGCGGCAGTAATCACTTCAAACTGGGTCGGAGAAGGCGCTGCCGGGTCGATCGCCTCAATGACTTGGATGAGAACCTCCTGCAACCCTTGTTCAGAAATGGGGCTGTCATTCACACAGATTCGTTCCGTCCAATCCACCAAATGCGGCGAGGTATAGCGCCCGACGCGATACCCCGCTTCCATGAGAATGGCCGAAAGATAGGCACAGACAGACCCTTTTCCATTGGTTCCGGCGACATGAATCAAGGGAACGCTGTGGTGGGGATTGCCTAAATCATTTAAAAGTCGTTTGATGCGATCGAGGCCGAGTTCGACGCCAAAGCGTCCAAAGGAGGAGAGGAGAGAATCCACAGTTGCCAGTGCCATTGCCACCCAATCTCGTGAAAGTTAGACCCATTTTGGTTAAGAAACTCCACTATAGCGGTTCACGGACTCCTGGGGTACAGATGCTATTAAGAAGTGCGAGCATCTTGCTCCCTAGGAAAATAGCGAGCAAGATGCTCGCACTCCCAAAAATGTACGGGAATAAGCGTATCCAAGGCTATCATCTATCAAGCCAGAGTGCTGCCGAGACCCGATATTGTTCCCCGACTCCTTCCAGAACAATCAGGTCCTCCTGTAGCAATTTGTGAAACACTACTGACGATCGCCCTAGGGAGAGGTTAGCCTAGCAGATAAGTCACCCTTTAACGATCTCAAGGTCCAGCACTTATGGCAACAGAACTGGCAATCGATACTCGTGGACTCACTAAGCAATTTGACCGACATATCGCGGTTAATGACGTTCATTTACAAGTCGGTCCCGGGGAAGTTTATGGACTGATCGGACCCAATGGTGCCGGAAAAACGACCTTAATCCGAATGCTGGCGACGGCAGAGGAACCCACCATTGGGGAAATTTATATCAATGGGGAACGCCTCTTGCGGGATAGTCATAACCCCACCCTGAAACGTCGCCTCGGCTATTTGCCTGATGATTTTCCCCTGTATGATGATTTAACCGTTTGGGACTATCTGGACTATTTTGCCCGACTTTATTATCTGCGGGAACCCCGGCGCAGTCAGCGTCTTTATGAAGTATTGGAATTAGTTCAATTAGAGAATAAGCGTAAGAGTTCGATCGCCACCTTGTCCCGAGGGATGAAACAGCGGCTTTCTCTGGCGCGAACGATTGTCCATGAACCGATTTTACTGCTACTTGATGAGCCAGTTTCAGGGTTAGACCCCATCGCCCGAATGCAGTTCCGGGAAATTATCAAGACCCTGCGCGAAGCGGGGATGACCATTTTGATTTCGTCTCATGTGTTGAGTGATTTGGCGGAATTGTGCACATCGGTGGGCATTATGGAACTCGGATATTTGGTGGAAAGTGCGCCTTTAAAAGAACTTTACCAGCGCTTGAGTCGCCAGCAAATTTTAATCTCGACTTTGGGTAAGTTAGAGGCATTGGAAGGAGAACTGAAACAGTTTCCGCAAGTGGAGGGATGGGAGGTCAATCACGATGGCAAAACTTTGCGGGTCCATTTTGCGGGGACTCCGGAAGAGAGTGCCAATTTGTTGCGATCGCTGGTGGAGGCTGGGATTCCATTGCATGAATTTCACTCGACCCAGGAAGATTTGGAAACGATTTTCCTGAAATTAGGGCATCAACAGGCGTCTTAAACCCGAGCAATGGGTTGGGTTGGGTCTGACTGAAATTTTTACTCAGAGTTAGGCATTGATGTTGAAGGATGTTGAAGCGTTAAGAATCATCAAAGAAGGTCAGAAATGATGTCTACAAAATTATTAGAAAACTTGGGAGAAGGAAATCCCCAGTTCGTTCGAGAATTAAAAGGGCGCTTGAATCGCCGTTCGGTGGGAATTGTTTTGTTGTTATCGGCCATTAGTCAGTGCGTCATCGTTGGGGGTTCTTCTGAGCAAAATTGTATTGCCTGGTCTGAAGATGCTGGCGGATACTGTCAACAGTATGAAATGGTCATTCAGTGGGAGATTATCTTTCATATTCTCAGCTTTATGCTGCCGTTACTGTTATTCGCCGGAGGCGTCTATTTGTTAAGTAGCGATTTGGTGAAAGAACAACGGCGAGAAACTCTCAATTTCCTGCGGTTAAGTCCGCGAACCAGTCAAAACATTTTGCTCGGTAAATTGCTCGGGGTTCCGGTTCTCTTGTACCTGGGAGTCGGGTTGACGATTCCCTTACATTTGATCGGTGCGATCGCCGCCGGTGTTCCCCTCGGGTGGGTTTTCGGTTTTTATTCGGCGATCGCTGCCTTGGGGACTTTTCTATATATGGCATCCCTTCTCAATACCTTATTTGTGGCCAAAGGTCAATATCAACCCGTCGTCAGTAGTGTTTTGGCCGGTTGGTTGGGTTCCAGTTTTGTCTCGTTTATTTTGTACTACTTTAGCTGGGATGAAAACAAGTTTAAATGGGTGGGATTTAAGTGGTTTTTATGGGAAGATCTCGGCAGAAATTATCACTTGGGATTTTCCTGGCTATTCATCAGCTTATTCGTGGGAAATTACTGGATTTGGCAAGGACTGAATCGGCAGTTCAAGAATCCCCAGGGTACGTTATTAACTAAGGCTCAAAGTTATGGGGTACTAGCCAGCCTTCAAGTTTGGATTCTGGGGTTTTTCTATCCTGTGATGAATCAAGCTCATATCGAAGAGACTTTGATGCCGATGATGTTTGGGATGTCTATCTTAACGGTGGGGATATTTTTGTTGATTATTCCGGCGATTTCTCCCCAACGACAAACTCTCTTAGATTGGGCGCGGTATGCTCATGAAGATCGGCGGCAAGGGGTTAAACATTCCTACTCTAAATGGCAGGATTGGATTTGGGGCGAAAAAAGTCCGTCGGTGGTGGCGATCGCCATTAATTTAGGAATTGTGGCCGCCCTTTGGATGCCTGCGATTCTCCTGTGCGAAGGCGGATTTTCTGCCCTAGTAACAACCGGATTAGCCCTGCTGATGACGTTAAATTTAATCTGGATTTATAGTGCGATCGCCCAGTCTTTGTACTTGATTAAATTCCCCAAGCCCGGACTCCTTTCGATGGGAATGGTGATGGTTACCCTGAGTTTACCGCCCCTGGTATTCGGCTTATTCTTCCAAACTGTTTCTGTCAACACCACGTTATGGATGCTGTTCGTCTTCGGTTCACCCTGGTTTGCCCTCACGGAAGCATCGGCAATGGCTACATTTTTCAGCTTATTAGGTCAGTTTGCGGCGATGGCTGCCTTAACCCTCACCCTCAACCATCAACTTAATCGAGCCGGTGCATCCCATTCTAAATTGCTATTTGCTGCCAATCCCACGCAAATCGCTCCCAAAGTTTAAACCGGGATTCAGCCTCTCTTGATGCTTCCTTTTTTAGATATTGTTGTTCCTTCAGGAAATACTTCAATGACCCATCATTTAATGGATCGTCTCGGGGAATGGAATCCCCAGTTTGTTCGGGAATTAAAAGGTCGATTGACCGGGCGTAACGTGACCTTTGCTGTGGGGTTATCCGTCCTGACTCAACTGGTTATTTTTTTCATCTTCATCAACCAAATTCCTTCACTTGATAACCAATACTACTCCGGCCATTATTGTCTAGTTGAACAAGATTACTATTGTCTCGCCGTCGATTGGATTGAGTGGTGGAAAGACTTAAATTATGTGTTTTATTGGATTTTCCCCCTGGCGCTGTTGAGCGGGGGAGTCTATCTCCTGATTGCAGATTTGGCGCGGGAAGAACGACGGGGGACTTTGAGTTTTATTCGCGTCAGTCCCCAGTCGAGTCAGAGTATTTTAATCGGAAAATTGCTCGGGGTTCCGGTGTTAATTTACCTCGCCGTTGCAGTCGCCTTACCGATGGATGCAATTTCGGCAACTTTTGCCCAAATTCCCCTCTTGGAAGTGTTCAGCTTCTATCTCCTCCTAGCCGCCCTTTGCGGTTTATTTTACAGCGCGGCGGTGCTGTTTGCTTTAATGGGAGGTCAACAAGCCTTCGTTGGGGCTGGGATTACCCTGGGGATGTTGTGGTTTGGAATGCATCTTCAATCGGATTACTCCTATTGGGGTCCACTACAATGGTTTGATTTTACCTTTAACCAGGATAATCTCTTGAACCTTCAGCTATTTGCGGTAGGCAATTGTGCCATTTGGACCTATTGGATTTGGCAAGGATTGCATCGAAGATTTCGCAACCCGACAGCCACAATCATCAACAAAAAACAAAGTTATGCCTTTGTTTTTTGCTGGAATTTCCTCTTGTTAGGGTTCGTGACGCCCTCTGTAGACTCAGGGGTATCAGCTTATCGATGGTTTACCAGCCTGGGTTTGATCGCCACCCTGAATTTATTCTTATTTTTGGGTCTGATTGCGGCCCTCTCCCCGCCGCGACAAACCCTCTTGGATTGGGCGCGTTATGCTCACCAAGCCAACCGTCAATCGGTGTTACAAGATTTAATTTGGGGAGAAAAAAGTCCGGCCCCAGTGGCGATCGCCATCGGTGCCATCATCACCGCCCTCATGTTCATCCCCTGGGTCCTGTTATGGCCCCTGGAAATGAGTTCTAAATTGCAGGCGATTTCCGCGATCGGCTTCTACGTCATCTTGAGCGCAATTTATGCAGTCCTGGCTCAAATCATGCTATTGCTCAAATCGAAAAAGCGAGCATTGTGGGCGACTAGCGTTGTGGCGGCGGCGATCGGCGTCCCCCTGCTCATCCTCGCTCTATTCGGAGGACAACCCGAAACCATCCCCGAACTCTTTCTGCTCTCCATCCTCTCCTTAGTTGGCCTAGAATACGCCACTACGACCCCCATTTTCATGGCATTCCTAACGCATCTCGCCATCTTAGCGGGACTCTCTTTCAAGTTACGTCAGCAACTCAATCTAGCTGGAGAGTCTGCCACCAAAGCCCTCCTCATGGGTAGAAAAGTTAATTAATCCTTTGATTCTTCAAAAAGGAGGGATTCACCCTCTCTTTATCCTCCCTTTTTTAGATGTTGTTGTTTTTTCAGGAAATACTTCAATGACCAGTCGTTTAATGAATCATATCGGGGAATGGAATCCCCAGTTTGTCCGGGAATTAAAAGGTCGATTAACATCGCGAAATGTCACCTTATCAGTGGGGCTTTCCATCGTTGCTCAACTTTTAATTGTTCTAGTCTTCATCAGCCAAATTCCCGCACCGGATGCCCACTATGGAGCTTATTGTATATCCCAAAACAATGGCTATTGTCTCTTCAATTTGCTCCAGTGGTGGGAAGACTTAAATCAGGTGTTCTATTGGATTTTGCCCCTGGTGCTAGTCAGCGGGGGAGTCTATCTGCTGATTGCCGATTTGGCACGAGAAGAACGCCGGGGAACGTTGAATTTTATTCGCGTCAGTCCCCAGTCGAGTCAGAGCATTTTAATCGGAAAACTGCTCGGCGTGCCGGTGTTACTTTACCTCGCCGTGGCGATCGCCTTACCGAGTTATGCCATCACCGCAATGGTGGCCCAAATTCCCCTCGTGGAAGTGTTGAGTTTCTATGTCGTCCTAACGGCCCTTTGCGGTCTGTTTTATAGTGCGGCGGCGCTTTTTACCTTAATGGGAGGTCATCAAGCCTTGGTTGGGGCCGGTTTAACCCTGGGAACGCTGTGGTGGTTAATGTATCATGAATTCTATTACTATGGAAAAGATTGGGCAACACACCACTGGTTTGGCTTCACTTTAAATGGAGATAATCTCTTCAACGTTCGGCTATTTGCTTTACTCAATTGTGCCATTTTTACCTACTGGATTTGGCAAGGATTGCATCGACGATTTCGCAATCCTGCCGCCACAATGATTAGCAAAAAACAAAGTTATGCCTTGGTTTTTTGCTTGAATATCCTCTTGTTAGGATTAGTAACGTCCTCTGTCAAGTCAGACTTAGCCATTTATTTATGGTTTGACCGCCTGTTTTTTATCTCGACTCTGAATTTATTCTTATTGTTGGGTCTGATTGCCGCCCTCTCACCGCCGCGACAAACCCTCTTGGATTGGGCCCGTTATGCTCACCAAGCCAACCGTCAATCGGTGTTACAAGATTTAATCTGGGGCGAAAAAAGTCCGGCCCCTGTGGCGATCGCCATCTGTGCCACCATCGTCGCCCTGGTTTTCATTCCCTGGGTCCTGTTATGGCCCCAGGGGATGCTCCCGAAATTGCAGGCGATCGCCGCAGTCGGCTTCTACGTCATCTTGACGGCGATTTATGCGGTCCTGGCTCAAATCATGCTGTTGCTCAAATCCAAAAAGCGAGCATTGTGGGCGACTGGCGTTGTGGCGGCGGCGATCGGCGTCCCCCTACTCACCCTAGCCCTATTCGGAGCACAACCCCAAACCATCCCAGAACTCTATCTGCTTTCCGTCCTCTCCTTACTCGGTCTAGAATTCGCCTCTACAACCCCAATCTTTATGGCATTCCTAGGGCATCT
>NZ_JAMXOT010000235.1 GCF_024220515.1 Oscillatoria sp. HE19RPO | reverse complement strand
TCCACGATGGCCTTTAACTTGAATGGATTCAACTTCAACCAGTCCATCATTGACTCGACAGGTCGTGTTGTGAATACCTGGGCTGATGTGATTAACCGGGCTAACCTGGGTATGGAAGTGATGCACGAGCGTAATGCTCACAACTTCCCCCTTGATTTGGCTGCTGGTGAAGCGACTCCGGTTGCTTTAACTGCTCCTTCTATCAATGGTTAATCTGACTTTTGAATAAAAAAAGCGCCTCCAATTTGGGGGCGCTTTTTATTTGGGTATTTTTCCGACTGATACGGAATCCGGTTGTCAAAGGTCTGTAAAAACCCGCAGGCTGTTCTATGAGCGTTCCGCTAGGAAAGCCTGGAAGCTCACAGGACGGAGCCTCACCTGCGCGGACTAAAAATGAAAATCGACTTTTACCAACCGGATTGGGTATGATATCAACCCGAGTCTATCTGGAGGAGGACCGAAGGCATTCTCCTCAAGCGTTCTCCCCTTTCTCTCCTGGAACAAGGGGAGAAAGGGGAGAAAGGGGAGAACGCTTTGGAATGATGCCAGCGATCGCTCAGAAATCAACTCGCACTCCGTGGGATGAATTCGGGAATCGTGCGGTTGTGGGTAGCGGATACTGCGTGGGGTTAGAGTTTCCGCAAACAGGGTAAGCGGCGACGACGGCGATCGGGTCGGAATTCTAAACCAAAGGCTTGATAATCGGAGGCACTCAGTACCCGGAACCGATTTAATTTGACGGTGCGATCGCCATCACTACTAGAAATAATCGATTCGGGGTCACTGGCATCGCCGCCTAGTTTTTCAAATGCCTCTTTGACCGTGAGCCATTCTATCGTCCCCCGCTTGTTTTTTGTGGAAGCAGGGGTTGTGGTTGTGACCTCTGGAGTAGATTTAGCGCGAGTTCTACGTTTGGTGGGAGTGGGTTCCTCTGCCGGAGGCGGAGGAGCGGTTGTTTTTGTTTTAGAGGTTTCTTTTGCGGCGGGGAGCTTTTTTTCGGCTTTAGCCTGACGTCGCCGTCCATTGGTCGTCTTGGTTGTGGTTTTAGTTCTAGACTGCTTAGAGGCTGGGGGTTCAGCGGGTTCTTTGGAGGCTGGAGGTTCAGCGGGTTCTTTGGAGGCCGGGGGTTCGGGGGGTTCTTTGGAGGCTTTGCTTGCCTTGGTTTCCTTGACCGTGCTGGTTCTTTTTTGGCCGCTGGTTGCAGTTTTGGTGCTCCTCGGAGTCTTCTCGACCGGGGTCGGAGGTTCGGAGGAACTTAATCCTTCTTCTAAGACGCTGACTCGTTTGGTTAGACGGGAGAGAACATCAGAATCTAAGCGATCCATAACGCTAGAGATTTTGACCTCTAGCTCTTCGAGTCGTTTCAGGAGGGTGGTATCGGGAGTTGTTTCAGGGGTTGCAGTTGTTTCAGGGGTTGTCGTCGGGGTGGGTTGATCTGCTTCTCCGGAAAAGACTTGTTGGAGAGCTTTAACCACGACTTCGGTGCGATTAGAACTGGTGGAGACAACAATCTCATCGATCGCCTCTAAGAGTTCTTCAGGTAGTCTTAAGGTAACTGGTTTGGTTGGCATTTTCTATAACGTCATACAGGGTTATCCCATCCTATAGCGTCTTGGGGACGTCATACAGGGTTAATTTGGGATTTATAGATCGAAAATACATCGAAGCGCGTCCACTTTTAGCAACGAATATTACTAGAAGGCTGAGATCGCGTTTACGAATGTGATGAAAGGTTGCGGGGATTTGGCAGCCGATCGCGCTTGTAGACCGACGTTCTCCCTTGGGAGTGCGCCGTTCTGTTAACCTTTATAACACGACTAGAAAACAGTTTCCTACTTACAAGTCTAGTTATTTGATTGGCCCGATCGCCCTGGCGTTGGTGACGTCAGGTCGAAACATCTGGTGGCAAAGCGCTTTGCCACCTCTACTCCAATCTTTTTGTCTGTCAGACCGTCTGTCTTGCGCTATCGATTGAGACGATCGCGATTAAGCCGGTTCTCCCTACGGTGGTATTGAGATGGCTCTACATTACCAATCCCGATTTTTATTGTAAAGTGAAGCCGTTGATTTCGTCAAAACCTTTTGTTTTTTGATTAGCCGATCGCCACCGGCGTGCGATCGCCTGGTTACTTCCCCTACTCTACCCCTCTGAGTTGACTTGAAAGAAAGAAGACTTTTATTAAAAGGAATACCCTCTAGCAGTAGCTGGTTAATTGTACAGAATGGGGCGGTTCGCTATTTTTGATCCGTTCCGGAATCCTTACCCCCGAGGATGCCGATAGAGGGGTCGATCGCTGGCACAAGAAACCGGGTTTCTGTATTAGATTGGTGGCGAATCCCCAGAGATTTTTTCAAGAAACCCGCTCTGTCTTCCCCTTACTGTGCCGACGCTCTCTTCTGAGGCGATCGCCGGATGAATTGTGGCTGTACCGCTTGCCCAATACTTTAAGTTGGATAAAATAGATGGGTTGTAAATCCTCGGGTACAGGCCGTCCTCAACCCTAATTTATACCAATTTGGGTTTAACCCGACTCTATTCCCGGAATCAAACTCAGGGGCGATCGCCTCAATCAAATGTTTCCCCTTACCCCCTAAAATAAGAGCAGGATTCCCTCGATTACTGATTTGGGCTTAAACCTATCAAACAGCGGTTCAATCCCATCAGGAGTTGGCTAACGGTCGAGGGCGATCGGCCCCTTGCACTGAGGCTGGGATGGATCTTCAATCCCCTGCGATCGCTATAATACGACTCAGCGCACTCCGGTGAACATTCGGCAATCAAATCCGTTCAAACCCCTCTAGTATTTGTACCGTAGGTCCCCCGTCCTTGTGCTAATCCGGTTGACTCTTCAAGGGATAGCTACCCTTTACCCCAGGGAAAAAACTCGCTCAGATTGAGCTAAAATTGAGGGAGATTTGATATCAGGAATTTTCACCGGAGGCAATCTGTACCCAGAGAAGAGATCCAGGGAGTTGGCAGTTGCCCGATCCGGTCAAATTTGTCACTTCTGGGAACTCTAACCCGGACCATATTCCGATTGACCGGGTTCAGGACAAGGCTGTGCCTTATGCCTCCTTTGAAAAATAGGAGAAATTTTTTCAGAAACCCCCGATGTGGGGTAGCTGATGCGATCGCCTCCCCATATCCGGTCTTAATACTGGCCAATCAGTGCTGAGATGATCAAAACTATCCCCCTGAGAAAAGCGCACATTCTTGTAATATTTCGCAATATTTATGACAGTTGGGCAGTGGATAAATGGGGTTTGAGATCGGAAACACCTTCGGGGTGAAGTGGCGATCGCTGACGATCGCAAAGCCTCTCCTTTGCGATCGACTCCCCTGTTGGAAGGGTGGAAAGGGCCACTCCCATCTCACACCCCGGAGAATGGTGAACCGGGTAAAACCGTCCGAAATCCCTAGGTATGGATCACCACTGCGCTTTATACAGGGTGGCCATTCATCAACCGTAGAACACTGCAAATTCCCGCTAAACCCTTAAACCACAAAGCTTTTTTGGGAAATACATCGTTTCCAACTCCGGGCTAATCCCTGGGGAAATATAGGTACTCAAAAGCCGGTGGATAGCCTTGCCATTGCACCCCGGTGAGGCTGTGAAATCTCCCCTCACCCAGGAGGACTTGACCGGGTATCCAGAAAGATTCAGGTGTTCCTAGAACTCTAGCCGACTGCCTCAAAATTGAGGGCAACCCAGGGGCAAACCTTGACCATTCTGCCTGCGATCGCCCCTAAATCCTTCCCTGCTGCCAACTCTCGGGTTAGACTAAGGCAGAAGTGACATTAAGCCTAAAATTGAGTGGGGCAACTGCCGAGCCAAACATCCCGCCATCCTCTAGCCTGGAAGCAATTCTTGATTTTTTCTGGACGAAAAAATAAAGAAACCATTAAAATCACCAACAGCATAGTAACTTTTCCCGGGAAAGGTTGAATCTTAGAATAGTTCACTCCAAAATTTAAAGTCGAAATAAAAAAAGGTATATCAAATGGTCATTCCCGTAGAACCCACCCCACTCTCATCCTCAAGAACTCGCCAATTGACTCCGATTAAATCCGTAGAATCTAGTCAACCGAGTACAGAGACTCGCAATCCAGGGATTGTGTTGGAACTGCTCGATTTCGCCTGGAATCAGGACGATGAGACTATTCCTGGAAGCTTTGAGGGGAAAACCCGTGCTACATCCGCGCCAAATCAGGAAGGTCATCCCCAAGGACAGTCTAAACCTGTTCGGGTTGAGGTGAGTTTTCGCCTAGATTCAGACCATTGGAAAGACTTGATGCAATTAATGGCGATCGCCATTGAGGAACAACAATCCTGGCAATGGGAAGGTCGCCCGATCAGTGGGAATCCCCAAAACAGTCAGCAACAGGCGGTAGAAACTCCGGCACCAACCAACCCTCCGTTGACCCGGGAAGTTGGCCGGATCAAGGGTTGCTCAAACCGGAGTTCGGGGACGTCACCACGGGATTGTTCTGGGGGAGACCAGGGGGACCCTGACCCTAAACTGGATCATGCCAGTTCGGGTTCAACCTATTTGAGGGCATTGGTGGAGATTCAGGAACAATTACTGATGGCTGTAACCCCAGATTTCGAGAGTGAAACTCAGCTCTATCAAGAGATTCTACAACGGCTGGCCCAGGTGTCCGGTGCAACGGGGGCCTACTTCTGGGAAACGCCAGGGACAGGGGATGGGGGGGGGACTGGTTTACGATCGCAGTGGTATGCGGACAACTTCCCCAGGGAGGGTAGGGTCCCGAATTTACCGGATTTAGAGCAGATCAGCGCCTGCGGGGGACAGGCAATGTCTCTGGCGGTGGCGGAACTGCCGGAATCAGACCAGTCTTTTTTTGCCGATCGCCCGATCGCCTCGATTCTGCTGATTCCCGCCATTGCCGATGACTGTTGCCTGGGATGGATGGGGTTTGAGTATCCCCACCGGAACCCGGTCAATCCCGGGTCTATCCCTGCATTGCAAACCGCAGGACGGGCGATCGCTGCTTATCGCCGACAGTCTAACGGAGATATTCAGGGGAGTGGTTCATCTCCGGTCCCGGAACCCTGGGAGGCGATCGCCTTGCTCAAACCCGAGGGAACCCTTGTGGAGATTCAAACCCTCGGGGACAGAGGCGGTGATTCAGGGATGGAAGAGGAAGTGGGTCTTCCCTTTTGGAACAGTCGCGGGTGGACTCCTCCTGAATGCCAGGAAACTTCCCATCAGAACAACGAGACACAAGAACAATTAAAGCAGGCGATCGCCACAGCGGCGGAAGGGGAATTCGTTCGCAGTTGCCTGGAACTCGACCCTAGCAACGGCAGGGGAAAGGGGGTGAATTTTTCGATCAAACCTGTTTTTGACCCCTATCATCAAGTCGTATTCTTGATTTGGAAGGGACGAAGGGCGATCGCAGCGGACCGGGTGCAGACATCGGCAGAACCGCAGAGACTGACATCGCAGAGACTGACATCGGATCCGAATCCTGGAGATTGTTCTCGAATACAACCGATTCAATTACAACCCTCGATGTTATTAACCGTCGAACTCAGACAATCGCGGTCCTGTATCCGCAAACCGCATCGGACATGGGGCGATCGCGACGCCTCAACCGGATTGTTCCTGAAACATCCCAAACACCCGAAGCGCGTTCGGGTGAGGATTCCGACTCGCACTCTAGGGAATCGTGAGCGCGAGCCGATCGCCACTGGATCGTGGCTGGAGTGGGGTGTAAATGAAGCATCCGATGCCATTGCCATTACTGACCTCAACGGGATTCTCACCTATCAAAATAGAGCATGGAAGGAACAATTTGGATATAGTCGGGATGAAATCAATGCAGCCGGAGGGATTTGCCAACTGTATGGCACTCCCGAACTGGATCGCGAAATTTGCCAAAGTGTTCGCAAAGGGTATAGTTGGTGTGCAGAAGTCTTGTTACAAAAAAAAGACCGCACCGGCAAGACGGCCTTTTTGCGCGCTCATGCCATTCCCGATCACAGGGGCGCAGTGGTGGGAATTTTTAGTATTTATACCAATATCGTAGAGGTGACGGTCGCCGATGGCGAGGGACCAACTTTCTCCCAATGCGATCGCGAAAATCAAAAGTGCCTCGATCGCCTTCAGGAAAGTAACCGACGATTGCAATTAGCCCTCGAAGGCAGCAATTTGGAATTATGGGATTGGAATCTGGAAACGGGAGATTTGTTTATTGGGAAAAAATGGCGGGCGATCGCTGATTGGATGCCCGATGAAACCCAGAATCCGGTGCAATCTTGGCACAGACTGATTCATCCCGATGATTTGCCTCGGGCGATCGCTGCCTGGAACCACCATCTCAATGGCGGGGTTCCGGTGTTTGAACTTGAATACCGGATTCGCACCCGAACCGGCGAATGGCAATGGATTCTGGACCGAGGAAAGGTGGTAGAACGGGATGAGCAAGGCAACATCCGCCGGATCTTAGGGACTCACAAAGATATCACTCACCGCAAACAGTACCAAGAAGCCCTGGAAAAAGAACGCCTGCAACTGCGAGAAATCATCAATCGCGCACCTGTGGCGATGGCAATGCTCGATCGCAATCTGCGCTATATTGCCCATTCTCAAAAGTGGTTGAGTGATTACAAAGGCGAGATCTGCTGCAACCCTCCTTCCTGGATCGGCTGTCACTTTTTTGACGTGATGCCGGATTTGTTTGAGCGATGGAGTCCCCTGCTGAAACGGGTTTTAGAGGGAGAAGCTATCTCTTGCAGTGAAGATTGCTGGGAACGGGCGGACGGGTCTAAACTGTATCAGCGTTGGGCGATTCAGCCTTGGTACAGTCCCACTGGGGAAGTTGGAGGAATTGCCATTGTCACCGATAATATTAATGAACTGGTGGAAGCTCGGGAAACTGCCCTAGAAGCAGCCCGAATCAAATCCCAATTTCTCGCCAACATGAGCCATGAAATTAGGACCCCCATGAATGGGGTGTTAGGAATGACGGGTTTATTATTGCAAACCCCCCTTTCTAATCAGCAACGGGATTGTGCTGAAACCATCCGCATCAGTGGGGAACATTTGTTGCGAGTCATCAATGATATTTTGGACTTTTCTAAGCTGGAAGCCGGAGAAATGAATCTCGAATCTTTAGATTTTCAACTGTCAACTTGTATTGAAGAAGTCGTGGATTTATTAGCGGCTCCAGCCCATCAGAAGAAGTTAGAATTGGCCGTCTGGATTGATCCGAAGGTCCCGCAGCACTTAATCGGAGACCCCGCCCGCCTCCGTCAGATTCTGTTAAATTTGGTTAACAATGGGATTAAATTTACTGAGCGCGGGGAGGTGGTTGTTCAGGTCAATCAGTCGATGAAGCAGGAATCGTTAGATCCAAAAGGGCAAGAAGTTTGGCTGCGGTTTACGGTGCAAGATACGGGGATTGGTATCCCCATTCCTCGCCAGAAAAAACTGTTTCAATCCTTTTCTCAGGTGGATACTTCCACAACCCGAAGTTATGGGGGGACCGGTTTAGGATTGGCGATTTGTAAACAATTGGTGGAACGGATGGGGGGAGAAATCGGGGTGGAAAGTTACCCCGATCAAGGGTCTAGTTTTTGGTTTGAACTCAAGTTTCGCAAACAGGGGACTCGGGTATCCGGTTCGCTTCCCCGTTGTGCTCTGCCAGTCGCGTTCACTTCCGTTAAGGTATTGGTGGCTCACGAGAGTGCCTCGACTCGTCAATCGTTACGATATCTAGCTGCGGATTGGGGAATTGGTCTGGATGAAGTGGAAAATTATAGCAAGTTGTCCCAGACTTTGCAAGAGGCGGCCACCACAGGACAACCCTATCAAGTGGCGATCGTTGACCTCCATTTGCTCTTAGAAATTGACTGCGATCGCCAGGAAAACGGACACTGTAAAGATGATTGTACAGAGTGTACCCTCAGTGACGAGCTTCAACCCTCCCTAGTTGAAGAATTTATCCAAAAATTATCCCCGTTTCCCCCACAAACTTCCTTATTTTTGATGACCACACTCCAATATCGCGATCGCGCCTTGGCACTGGTCCAATCCTCACAAGAACGAGGGTTGAGTTTTGTAGAAGGACATCTGGTCAAACCCGTGCGATCGTCCCAACTGTTGGATAGTCTGATGACGGTGGTCCTACGCCCGCAAACCGTGGAGGCTCAACCCAAAGGAGGCAGTCCCCCCGTTTCTCAACCCGCCAAAACCCCAGTCGCACCCCGGACTCGTTCTACGGTGAATATTTTAGTGGCGGAAGACCACCCGATTAATCAACAGGTGATTCTCCACCAATTAGAGGCATTAGGCTATCACGGAGAATGTGTGGGAAATGGTGTTGAAGCGATCGCCCGCCTCGGCCAAAAGCGCTACGATATCGTCTTGATGGACTGTCAAATGCCCGGATTAGATGGCTATCAAACCACCCAAGAAATCCGCAAACGGGAAGCAACTGGGTCCCTCTGTCCCTCTGCCGATGGCGAGTCCTCGGACCCGTCCCCACCTCACAAAACCATTGTCATTGCTCTGACCGCTCATGCTCTATCTGCGGAACGGGAGAAGTGTCTCTCCGCTGGCATGGATGACTATATCAGCAAACCCGTCCATCTGGATCGCTTGAGTGCGCTTTTAGAACAGTGGATTGCTCAACCCGATCAGCCGATCAACCCGTTGAGTCAACCCCCAGAACCGGATTCCTCGACTCCGGAGTTCCCTGCGGATCCGGCTGAGGCGACTGCCTCGGACTCCCCCCCTTCGATCAACCTGGACCGTCTGGAAGAAGTCTCTCGCGGCAAACCAGCACTCCAGCGCCGCCTATTAGATGCCTTTGCCACCACCGCCACTGCGGATACCCAGGCGATCGCCTCCGCTATTCAAGCCAATGATTGTGTTAAGGTTGACCGGGTATCCCATCGACTCAAAGGCTCCAGTGCCAATGTCGGCGCGCAAGGGATGTCGGCCCTCGCTGAACAGATAGGCACTCTCGCTCGGGAAAATCGCTTATCTGAAGCCAACTCCCTTTTATCTCGCTTGCAAGCTCAATTACAGCGCGTTCGCGAGTTTATTGACACTCATCTAACCGAGTTACCTTAAATCCCAAGGTGAAACGGTTAACCAACCCCCCTCCGATTTTTTAACCCGGGTTAAGTTGTGAATCAGCCCCTCTTTTGCAGAGGGGTTTCCCCGGATAGCCTTCCCCTTCAAAAGACCCGAAACCCAGTGTCTAGTCCTCACAGACTGGCTCAGAACGTCCAGGTTTTGGGAACCTCCCCAGGTTATCAATGAGAGTACCGATACTTTAACAGTAGCGGGTCTAAATTATAATAAAAATCAGGGTACGGTATGTTTAGAGTCCCAGGGCCAAGGGACAAAATTAAACGCAAAAATTATCAATGATAACTAGATTATGGGTAAAATTTTAGCGATTGATGATGATATTACGGTACAGATTGTTTTGCAAGACTTGCTCGAAAGTGAAGGTCATGATGTGGCGATCGCCTCCGATGGTGAGGAGGGTATCCATCAGGCAGAGCAACTCCGTCCCGATTTAATTATTTGCGATTGGATGATGCCCCAACTCGATGGATTAGCCGTCTGCAAGCACGTCAAAGCTAACCCCGCTTTATCCAGTACCTTTTTTATTCTCTTAACCGCCCGCGAATTGGTGACCGATCGCGTGATTGGTTTGGACTCTGGGGCCGATGATTTCCTCTCTAAACCCATTGACACCGAGGAACTCATGGCGCGGGTTCGCGCCGGTTTACGCCTGAATAAAACCCTCAAGGATTTACAACGCGCCCAGTCTCAATTAATCCAAAGCGAAAAAATGTCCAGTATTGGTCAACTCGTCGCTGGCGTCGCTCATGAAATCAATAATCCGGTTACCTTTATTTATAGCAATCTCAGTCATCTCCAAGACTATACTCAAGACTTAATTGACCTGGTGCAGTTATATCAAAAAGAAGTTAATCAACCCAGTGATGCGATTCAAACCAAACTCGAATCCATCGATTTGAATTTCATGCTGCAAGATTTACCGAAAGTCATTGGTTCCATGCAACATGGGAGCGATCGCATTCGCAAAATTGTCTTATCTCTCCAAGAATTCACCCATTTTGAACGCTCGGGACTCCAGTGCATTCAAATCAATGAAGCCTTGGAAAATACATTATTAATTTTAGGTCATCGGTTGCAATCGAACGAAACTCATCAACAGATTCAGGTGATTAAGAATTACGGACAATTACCGGCTATTGAATCCTACGCCGCCCAAATTAATCAAGCTTTTTTGCAGATTCTCAATAATGCCATTGATGCCATAGAAAACGCTCGTTGGTATTCCGCTTCAAACCCAGGTTGTTTGACCATACAGACTGAAAGTTTAAGCGAAAACAGAGTTGCCATTCGGATTGCTGATAATGGCCCTGGAATTCCCGAATCCGTTAAATCCCAAATTTTTGACCCCTTTTTTAGTACAAAACCCGTGGGTTCAGGAACCGGACTCGGATTATCAATGGTTTATCAAATTGTGGTGCAGCAACATCAAGGGACGATAGAATGTATTTCTCATCCTCAAAAAGGAACCGAATTTAAAATTGAATTACCCACCCGCATTCAGTCGGCTAAACCGAGCGATCGCCCAGGTATCAAGACTGAATACTTGGCCTTAAAGCAACTGGAGTGAGAAAGAGAAAATCACAGGAAGGTGTGAATTTACCGCCCCCATGTAGGGGCGATTCGAGAATCGCCACAACTCCTAAATAGTCTAAATTACCGCCCCCATGTAGGGGCGATTCGAGAATCGCCACAACTCCTAAATAGTCTAAATTTCCCACCCCCATGTAGGGGCGATTCGAGATAAAATAAAGTTAGAGCCTACTCTTTCCCCTAATATTGCTTATGTCCGATCGCCCCATTTATCTCGACTGTCATGCCACCACCCCGGTAGATCAACGGGTGATTCAGGCAATGTTGCCTTACTTTACCGACTATTTCGGAAATCCCGCCAGCATCAATCATCAATATGGATGGGAAGCAGAAGCTGCCATTCAACAAGCTAGAGAGACCCTAGCTGAGGCCATTCATGCCTCCCCAGAAGAAATTATTTTTACCAGTGGCGCAACGGAAGCTAATAATTTAGCCATTAAAGGGGTGGCAGAAAGTTATTTTCAAAAAGGACGGCATATCATTACGGTTCAAACGGAACATAATGCTGTTCTTGACCCCTGTGCCTACTTGGAAACTTTGGGATTTGAAATTACCTATTTGCCGGTTAAACCCGATGGATTGCTAAATTTATCCGAATTAGAAAATGCCTTGCGTGACGATACGGTGTTGGTGTCCGTGATGGCAGCTAATAATGAAATTGGCGTCTTACAACCGTTAAAAGAAATAGGGTTACTTTGTAAAGAACGGGGGATTATTTTTCATAGTGATGCAGCACAGGCGATTGGAAAAATCCCCCTGGATGTGCAGGAGATGCAGGTGGATTTAATGTCATTAACGGCCCATAAAATCTATGGACCAAAAGGGGTGGGGGCACTCTATGTTCGGCGGCGTCATCCTCGGGTGAAAATTGCGCCTCAGATTCATGGGGGAGGACATGAACGGGGATTGCGATCGGGGACCCTGTATGTGCCTCAGATTGTGGGATTTGCCAAAGCGGTGGCGTTGGGATTGGCAGAAATGAAGTCAGAAGGCGATCGCCTGACAACATTGCGACAGCGGTTATGGGAACAATTGCAATCGTTGGAGTCGGTGTTTTTGAATGGTCATCCCACCCAACGATTAGCGGGTAACTTAAATATAAGTGTAGCGGGAGTGGATGGTCAAGCGTTGTTGTTGGGACTGCAATCGGTGATGGCGGTGTCATCGGGTTCCGCTTGTACTTCGGCTAAAATTGCGCCATCTCATGTGTTGGAGGCGATTGGGCGATCGCCGGAGTTGGCCTTTGCTTCGGTCCGATTTGGCATCGGGCGATTTAATACAGTGGAGGAGATTGATACAGTGGCACAACAGGCGATCGTCACGATTGAATCGTTACGGAAAGTTCGGGGAGGATTGGTGAGGTAGAGGGATAAACCACGGATTTCACGGATTTTCACTGAGGGATTTGGGGGATTTGATTGAGAGTGAGCATAAAACTTGACAATTGCCACACAATACTTGAAAATTTCTAATATTTTCTATTTCCAGATAATTAAACCCCCAAACCCCTCCAATTTTCAACCTGATATCATTTCACGCCCTATCCCCCCCTGAACATTATGTTTTCACGAATCACATTGGAGAACTTTTTCAGTTTCCGAGGTCCTACCACGATAGAACTGAATCCCGGTCTGAATATTTTGTTAGGAATTAATAGCAGTGGTAAATCAAATTTACTCAAAGCTATTCAATTATTATACCAAGCGATTATTGGAAATGGATTGGAATCCATATTTTTAAAAACCTGGGGCGGATTTCCCACGGTCGCAAATTTTACGGCTAATGAGAAAGACTATATTAAATTATCTTTTGAATTTAACCGAAAATTCATTAATAGCAAAAACAATCAGCAAGGTTTTCAATTTAGGCACAATCCCATTTATGAACTGAAGATTTATAAGGTGGGTTTAACGTCTTATGGGTTAGCCGAAAAATTATATTCCAGAACTTTTCCTAACCAGGATTTTATTTTTATGGAAATGAATAATGGACAGGGAATCATTTCAACAAGGGAAGAGGGAAGAGTCGGCATCCAAAAATATCCCCAAGACAATCAACAAGTTACATTCAAAACAACTGAGCCGGTTTTGAGTCAAATTTCTGATCCAGAAAGATACTATCCCCTGTTTACCTTGAAAAGAGCCTTAGAATATGCGGCGGTCTATGCTAATTTTGATACAACGTTTTCTAGTCTCATCAGACAACCTGCAAGCTATGGCACAGAAACAAAATTGTTGCCTGATGGACAAAATTTGATGACAATTATTAATAAGATTAAAAACAACAATTCTCTTTACTATGAAAAAATTGAAGAAGCCATTCAGAAAATTAACCCATTTTTCAAAGATATTAATTTCGATTTTATTGGTTCCAAGTTATATTTAGTGATTCGGGAAAAAAATTTAAGTCGGTCTGTCTCTATTGAACAAATTTCAGATGGAACCCTCCGGTATCTTCTGTTGTTATCTATATTATTTAATCCCGAACGGGGCAATCTGGTCTGTCTTGAGGAACCAGAAACTAATCTGCATCCGGATATGATTAATACGGTGGCGGAAGCTCTGAAACAAGCCTCAAAAGAGACGCAAATCATTCTGACAACTCATTCGCCCTTACTCTTGAATTTATTTGAGCTAGAGGATGTCTTAGTTTTTGAAAAGAATGAGGGGAATGAAACGGTAGTTAATTATAATTTTCCTGATGAAATAGGTGAAGATTTTTTAGTCGGTCAAGCTTGGCTACAAGGTTTGATAGGTGGCAAGAGATGGTAGTAGATGTGACGATTTATATCGAGGGAGTCTACTCAGAAAATACCTCTGTACTGGCCGTTGATAATACGGCTGTTTTTCGGGAAAGTTTTTATAAATTATTATCTCAAAAGCTATCCCCTCCAGACTTTAATCTCATAATTCAACCCTTTGGCAGTATCAGCCAAACCAAAAAATATCTGGAATTGATAGAAAACCACAAGTCTAATGCAGTTGTTCTCATCGATTTAGATGGACCCAAAGAAAAAATTCCCGACAGATTGGCGCGATATCAACCGTTGGATACAACGCGAATTTTTTTTATGATTCAGGAAATGGAAGCGTGGATACTGTCTCAAGTTGATAAGATTGAAGAATTTGGGAATACTGAAGGATTGACTCGAAAAAAACAGGACCAAGATATTGCCAGCAATCCCTTAATTAAAAATAAACATCCGGAAGAAATTGAAAAGCCCAGTGAAAAATTAAAGACTCTTTTAGGTCAATATTTTGAATCCGTGAAAATTGTTAGGGGACAACAGAAAATAAAAAAGAAACAATACTCGAAAGCTAAGGATGGGCCGAAATTAATCGGATTGCTGGATTTGGAACGGTTGATGCAAGATTTTGAAGAAGTACATCGGTTAATTGATTATATAGGCTCCATTGAGGTAGAGGGATAAACCACGGATTTCACGGATTTTCACTGAGGGATTTGGGGATTTGATTGAGGGGGATTGGGGGTTTTATCGATTAGCCAGTAGGTGATCATTTGTCCTTTTCCTTTGATGGTGATGGGTTCTCGTTTGTGGAAGGTAAATTGGTGGTTGAGGCGATGGTAGGTTGCGGTGGTGACTTGAATTTTACTGGGGAGGCCGGAGGATTCCATGCGGGATGCGACGTTTACGGTGTCTCCCCAAAGGTCGTAGATGAATTTTTTGAGGCCAATGACTCCGGCGACGACGGGTCCGGTATTGATGCCGATTCTGATTTGAAAGTGTTGGCCGGTGATGATGCAGAATTCTTGGATGGCTTGCTGCATTTCTAGGGCCATTTCTGCGATCGCCTCGGCGGAGTCAGGACGTTGTTCGGGGAGTCCCCCGACAACCATGTAAGCATCGCCGATGGTTTTGATTTTTTCTAATCCATGTTTTTCCGCAAGGCGATCGAAGGTGGAAAAAATGTGATTGAGCCATGAGACTAATTGGATGGGAGAGACGCGAGAGGAGAGGGTGGTAAATCCTACAATGTCGGCAAATAAAATGGTGACATCGGGGAAATAGTCGGCGATGGCGGTTTGATTGTCTTTTAAGCGTTTGGCAATGGCGGCGGGGAAAATATTGAGTAATAATTGTTCCGATTTTTCTTGTTCGGCTTGGAGTTCTTGGGTGCGATCGCGGACTTTTCGTTCTAGCGATCGCGAATATTCTGCCACTTGTTCGTGAGAGGATTTGAGTTGAGCACTCATCTGATTAAAGGCTTTGGCTAAGGTCCCCAACTCATCAGACCGATCGACCCAAACCCGGCGTTCAAAATCCCCATTGGCGATCGCCATACTCGCTTGACTCAGTTGCCACAAGGGATGGGTAATCCATCGCGCCGTCATTAATCCCACTCCAATGGCTAGAATTAATGCCACCAAAGATAACTGAATCGTGGTGCGTGTATTCGCCTGAATCCGTTCCATAAAATCGGATTCAGGGACTACCACCACAATCAACCAATCCAAGTTTTCACCTTCGGAAAATGGCACAACTTGAACAAATTTGAGGTCGCCTTTAATCTTAAAGGCCACTTGCTTTTGAGCTTTAATCTGAGCCAAGTCTCCAAAATAACTCTTTAAATACTTCGCGGTTTCCCGGATTAAAAAATCCTCCACATCCACGGCGGCAATCCGATTCACTCGATCGCCTTCAATTTGATAGGGGAGTTGCGGGACTGAAGTCGCCACTAACAGTCCCGATCGCTCCATAATAAAAGTCTGTCCAGACTTGCCAATTTTAATCGTTTCTAAAAATTCCCGAATGTGGGATAATACAAAATCTACCCCTAAAACCCCGCGTAAATTTCCCCCCTCTTCATACAGCGGTTGTGCCAGAGTAATTTTCAGCCTGGGGTCTTTAAAATCTACATAAATATCACTCCAAATGGGTTGATTTTCCTGCACTGCTTTCTCATACCAAGGACGAATGCGCGGGTCATAAGGATTACCCACTTCTAGCAATTCCCCGGGATTTCCGAAATTGTCAACGGCGTAACTATGAAAATTTCCCCCGGTAGAACGACCGGCGCGACCAATTTCCCATCGGTTATTATTTTGAAAGCCTAATCCGATAAATTCCCCATCAGCACCGCCTAAATAAATCGCCGAAACTGTAATGCGATCGACTAAGTTTCGCTGCCGCCAAAATTGTCGAGTTAGACTGCCTGTATCTTGGGAATCCAGGTGACCTAACTCGATCGCATTGGCATTAATTTGATTAATCATCCGAGGCGCTTGTAAATAATCCCGCAACTGGGTCTCAATCCGCGCCACAATTTCAGCACGTAACTGCGCCGCCAGGTCATTCACCGCTTGTTGTCCATTTTGCAAAGATAGCCAACCCGTCAATCCCACCGCCACGGAAATTTGCAGGACAAATGGCACGACAAGCACCAGACGGATCGGGAATTTCCAGGTCTGAAACAGACGTTTGGGATTCAAAATGAAATTGCGTGTCACGCTCATAGTTAACCCCTTAGCGGGAAGAATTGCGGACCCGTTTTTGACCCTCGGGATGGTCTTGATACCAAATCCGGGTATGAAAAGTCGTTTTTATGGAGTAGCCTGCGCAGGCAGGCTTTGTCTTGTGAGCCTCCAGGCTTGAGCCTGCGGGTTTTTATAGACCGATTCCAACCGGATTCCGTATGAAATAGTCGGGTATAGACTCTTTCAAGGGGTATCTTTTTCCTGAAACCGAGTGAGTGGGTTATCCAGTTTTGGCTAAAAAAGATAGAATCAATCTGTCTTATTTAAGTCCTAAACACAGCTTAACTCTCTGTTTCACCCTAGGCTGTAAACCTGGATAATTCCCACTCCCATTACCAAACAATTTGCAATCGCTCCTGCACCACGCGATGATAAACCCCTTCGGTTTGTTGCGCCAATTTCGGCCAACTAAATCGCTGATTTAAATCGGCATAAGCATTATCAATCAACCACTGAACATACCCTGGATTTTTTAAGACATCCAGGATTCCCCAAGCGAGGGAGTCGGGATTATTGGTCCAGGTGACGACGCCGGTTTTGCTATGTTGGACCACCTCGGGTAATCCTCCGGTATCGGACACCACCACGGGAACCCGAGCGGCAAAACTTTCTAAGGCGACAATGCCAAAGGGTTCATAGAGACTGGGGAAGACGGCACAATCGGCGACGGTTTGGAATTTGTGCAGGTCATCTTCAAACATGAAGCCGGTAAAATAGCACTTATCCCAAATATTTAAGGCCGAGGCTAATTCTTTGAGGTGGTCAGTATTGCCACCGCCCACAATGGCAAATTTGACCAATCCTCCCATTTCCCCGAGGATTTTGGGGGCAGCTCTTAATAAGACTTCGACGCCTTTTTCATAGGTCATTCGACCCACATAATAGACGATTTTTTCATGATCGCCCGCAAACTGACGGCGAAAGGTTTGGGCATCAAAATCCTGCCACCGGGGTTTTTTTTCGGCCCGGATGCCATTAAAAATGACGTCGATTTTATCCCAGGGACAGCCTAATGCCTGTTCTACTTCTCGCCGCATATAATCGCTACAGACGATGGTTCGCCAAGAGTTGTACACCAAGTCTCCCTCTTTTTGGGCGATATAACGCTGGATTTCGTTATGAAGTCCGTTGTTGCGGCCATGTTCGGTGGCGTGGATGGTGGCAATCAGGGGAATTTTGAAGTGGTGTTTGAGGGCGATCGCTGCATCGCCGACTAACCAATCATGGGCGTGAATCAAATCGAAGGGTCCTTCTTCTAAAATCAATTTGCCCCCATGAAGTCCCATACTCTCGTTCATGTTGGCCACCCAGTGGAAGAAGTCATGTCCATGTTCGACGGGGACCCGATGCACGTCAATCCCTTCGAGTTGTTCATACATCGGGGCATGACCAAATTCCACGGTGATTAAATGGACGGAATGGCCCAATTTCACCAACTCCGGATATAATTCCGCAACGTGCCTTGCAATACCCCCGACAATCCGGGGAGGAAACTCCCAAGTGAGGACCAGAATTTTCATGGACGCAGATGATTACACAAGTTTAGATTTGGATAGAACTAACATTTTGCACCCTTCTCAATCTCTTGCTAAATCGGCACCCGATTCAGGTGCCGATTGTCGCTTAAGCATCCGGTTGCAATAATGGCTCAATCTCTTCACGATACCGTTGCCATGCCGCTAATGCTGCGGAATCTGATGGAGTTTCTCGGCGCATCAAGACGACCCCCTGTTCAAATCCAATGATGCCATATTGGTTTGTGGCCTGGAGTTGTTCGATAAAAGGGACTAAATCGCGAAAGAGGGCGCGGTCATGTTTGAAGGCGGGGAGATATTGCTGGAGTTGCCACAAGTCGGCGATCGCATATTCGACGTTGACCTCTTCTGAAGCATCATTGCGGAAGCGCAAAAATGGAAAGCGTAGAATTTCTCGGCGTCCGGAGAGGGAAGGGACTAAATAGGTGGTGGCGGAAACACTGGCATCCGGGGGAATCTGGGAGGTTAAGTTGCGGATATAGCTACTATGTTGCCACTGCTGCGGCAGGGAAACGTACACCCAGGGGTTGATGGAGTCGGGAATAATAAAATAAAAGGTGCGATTGGGGTTGGAGGTAAAGGTAAACAAGAGGGACAACCCAATGCAAATGGCCCAAAAGCGCTGCATGGAAATTTTGAGCAGTTTGGGATGGGTTTCCCACCAATGGTCGGCTTTTTTACTGAGGCGATCGCCCCAAGTAGCAAGTTTGCCGGTTAATAAATTGGTCTGCGGGATTTGCTTTGGTTCATTGATGGGGACGGGGGGTGGGGTGGGTTTATTCCAGAGTCCCTGGCGAATCACGTCCCGGACTGGGGTTTGTAGGGACTGTTGCCGATAGGACCACCAGAGTATGGCCCCATAAAACAGACCCGGGACAACGGTCATGGCATAGCGGATATTAATGGATAAGGCGGTTTGACCTTGTTGTAAGAAAATCGCCAACAGGGGAAATCCGGCGATCGCCCAAGCACCGGGGGAGAAGGCGGGAATAAAGGCTAAGGGTAACCATTGTCCCAAAAGATACTTAATTTTTCCCCCGATTGGGGTGATAATCTCCCACATCACTAATCCCGGTTGGCTGATGAAGGCCCAGAGAATCTCCAAGGTGGTCGCTTCTTCTTTGTCTACATACTGCCCAAAGCGTTCAATGGTGAACCGGCGAGAAATATCGTCGGAAAACAGGGGCATGACCCAGTTGGTCAAGATGGCAATATAGGTGAAGCTGAGGGTACAAATGGCTAATCCCTGTTTGGGATAGCGTTTGCTGAGAATCATGTAGACTCCGACGCCAAACAGGGAGATGCCGCCATCGGCCCGGACGGCGAGGATGCAGAGGGCCAGGGGCCAAAAGAGCCACCACCAGCGTTTTTCCATTGCCAACAACAGACTGAAGACAAATAGGGGCATCTGGAAGTTGTCATGGAAGTTGGAGAGGGTGGGACCGGCGATCGCATTGGCGGCATAGTAGCTAACGGCAATCCAACTGGCGATCGCCGGTTGCAGATAGACTCGGGCGAGGAGATAGAGCACCCCTCCAGCAGCGGTGACGAGGGTAACATGGAGGACGCTCAAGGTTACCGGAGAGGGAAATAGACTGTAAATCGGTAGCCAGAGTAATAGGGCCGGGGTAAAATGTTGTCCGAGACGGTGATAGGAAACGTCAGGGACTTCCCCACTATGGACCACATTGGTGGAAAGGCCCGAGGAGAGTGAACTTTGAAATAACCGTCCCTGGGTGCTATTCCAAAAGACTTGGTTGAAAATTCCCTGGTCAAAAGAGGCGTAAAAGGTGTAGTAGCGGTGGAGGGTGAAGACTAGGGTGACCACAAAGAAGGCGATCGCCACTGTGACCACCAATCGCCTCCCTGAATTTTTCTGCAAGTTTGACAACATTCCTCGCTTAAGTCTTAAGAAAATGTTAAGGTTTGACAACTACCGTTCTGCTGCCTCAACAGGTTAAAAGTTGAGGTTCCATTGGGTGGGTTTAGACCCGTGAGGAGGCCCTAGCTCTTTTCCTTCTGGGCAGTCAAGTCGGGATGAGAGTGGAATCATTTGTACTCTTTCACGAATCGACAATAAACAGGATAATTTATAAATATAAAGAAAAACAAAAGAACCCCTAGGGCGATCGAGTCAGTTGTCTCAAGCTCAAAATGAGTGTTATTTTTTTAGCCGCCTTGCCGCAAGGGGATTGCATGAGGGCAGTTCCGGAAAAAACCATGCATCAGAACGATGAAGCACCTTTACAGCTTGTCCTATTTGTTGATAGGCGTCCAAGATCCAGTGAACAAATTCGCAGAATCCGCAGTTATTTTCAGAAACGGCGCACAGGTATCCCTTTTGACTTGGAGATCATTGACGTCAGCGAACAGCCTTATTTAGCCGAACAGTTTAAACTCGTGGCGACTCCGGCTTTGATTAAACTCCACCCGGGACCCCGACAAGTTCTAGCTGGCAGCAATTTAGTAGCGGAACTGGATAAGTGGTGGGATCGCTGGCAAAAGTCCGTGGAAGAGTATCTCAGTCAGCAGGCATCATCCGAGGCGAGTGGACATTACCCGAGGAAACCCATCTCTTCTGAACTGGCACATTCGGCGGAATTAATGGAACTCTCTGATGAAATTTTTCGCCTGAAGCAGGAAAAAGAAGAACTCCTGGACCAACTCCATTTTAAGGACCGCCTGATTGCCATGTTAGCCCATGAGTTGCGAAATCCTCTGACGGCAGCTTCTCTGGCTTTAGAAACCCTAGAAATCACTTACAAACCGGAAAAATCTCTCAATCCCGAGGCGGCATCAGCACTCCGGGCGCGATTAATTTACCATGCTCGCACTCAAACCCGCCTGATCGATCGCATGATCTCAGATATCCTCGTTGCCGCTCATAGCACAAATAGTGCCGAGTTTCACATTCATCCCCAGAAACTCAACCTCAAAACCCTGACTTTGAACATTCTGGAAAATTTTAAAGACCGCTTATTGGCGAAATCCCATACCCTCAAAACCGACATCCCCAACGATTTACCTGCGGTTTATGCCGATGGAGAACGGGTCCGCCAGGTGATTGTGAATCTGGTGGACAATGCCATTAAGTACACTCCCCCAGGCGGCCAAATCGAAGTTTGTATCTTGCACCGCACAACACAAAAGGTTCAAGTTAGCGTCATCGACACGGGTCCTGGGATTCCCGCAGAAAATCAGGAGCATATTTTTGAGGATAAGTTTCGTCTTCAGCGCGATGAAAAAAAAGATGGTTATGGGATAGGTTTAAGTTTATGTAAGCGCTTAATTCGAGCCAATTGTGGGGAAATTTGGGTGGATTCTTCTTGCAATAAAGGCAGTGCATTTCACTTTACTTTACCTGTGTATCGACAGTAGACATGAGACCTAACCCCCCGGCCCCCTTCCCACCTCTCCCCGGCCCTCCCCTACGAGGGGAGGGAGGTATAAGGAATGAATGTCTTTTCGGGGAAGGGGGAGAAAGACATTTATTACCACCTTACCTTGTAGGGGTTTTGTACGCTTAAGAGCACCTCCGGTCCCCTCCCCTTAGCAAGGGGAGGGTTAGGGTGGGGTTCTTCTTGGGCGATTCCCTACGCGATAACTCCGCTTACCGCCAGTTGCGCGTCACTCTTAACGGTTTATAGGTTTTTTACGCTTAAAAGCACCTCCGGTCCTCTCCCCTTGGCAAGGGTAAGGGTTGTCTTCAATCCCCTCCTGTAAGCACATCTTGTAAGAAGGGAGCTAAATCTCGATTCAGGCGACCCGATCGCACAAATTCAGCATAAGTATCCGCTTCGATCGCCAGGAGTTCTTCTTTGAATTGTTCCCGGGCAAAATCCTGAAGATCGGGTTCTTGAGTTCGCAGTTGGTTAATGTTATTTTGAATGTCGTTGAGTTGTCCTTCGACGAGGGCAATTTGATAGCGATAAAACTCCCAGTCAATATCCGGTCCGTTTTGTCCTTCTTTCAAGTGGTCCAAGACTCGCTGGAGTGCGGCGCGACGGGCGATCGCCTCTAAATAGTTCTGCTGGACTGTTTGATCTCCCAATAAATTCAGGACTTTAAGCAGGGGTTTGGTGGTTAAACCTTGAACCAGTAAGGTAAATAAAACGACCCCGAATACGGTGGCAATAATTTCCTCTCGGGCTTCTAAAATCATCGGGACAGACAAGGCGAGGGCGATGGATACGGAACCGCGCAATCCTCCCCACCACAAGACGGTTTGCTGCCGCACATTGATGTCCGATTTTGCTAGGAGATTGCTCAAGGCTCCTAGAGCATAAATGGCGATCGCCCGGGTGACTAACATCGCACCTAGGGTAATGGCGATGGTATCTAAATTATTGGCCAGGGAAGCAAACTGGATTTGGTCGCCAATTAGCAAAAAGACGATGGAGTTCACAAAAAAGGCTAAAAACTCCCAAAATTCGCTGACAATCAGCCTGGTGCGCGGATTCATGCCAATTCGTGAGCCAAAGTTACCTAAGACTAACCCCACGGTGACGACGCCAATCACCCCAGATCCACCGAGTTCTTCGACAACCAAATAGGTGCCGTAGGCGGAGACGAGGGTTAAGGATTGTTCGACGAGGGGTAAATCAAAGCGTTGGGTGAGGTAGGAAATCCCAAATCCGATTAAGCTACCGATGCCGATACCAATGCCGACAAAGGCACCAAATTGGGCGATCGTCCCGCGTAGTTCAAATTGACTGGTTCCTAATGCCAGTCCCACGAGTAAGCTGAAGGCAACCACCGCTACGCCGTCATTGAATAAACTTTCCCCTTCCATCAGGGTGGAGAGGCGTTTTTCCACCCCGAGTTCTCGAAATAGGGCAATCACGGAAATCGGGTCCGTGGCGGAGAGACTCGCGCCGATTAACAAGGCGGTGGCAACGGGAATGGCGGCAAACTGATTCAGAGCGATCGCAATCCCTAAGACGGAAATCAGGACCCCGAGGATGGCATACAAGCTCACGGGGACTAACTCTCGTTTTAAGTCTTTCCAGCGCAGATTCCACGCCGCTTCAAATAACAAAGGGGGCAAAAATATCGACAGGATGAGTGCAGGAGACAGGTTGACGAGGCGCACATCGACGAAGGCTAAACCTAATCCGACGATCACTAACAACAGGGTGTAGGGAATTTGTCGCACCCAACTAAAAATTTGTGGGAGTGTTGCCACACTCAGGGAGACGGTGAGGACAAGGACAAAGCGCTCTAAACTCTGTTTGATTAACGCTTCACTTGTAGTCGGTTCTATTGACATGACGACACGATAAATGAGGTTCTCTGTAATGATGGATCATTGTTTCGATTCGTTTTAGCATACCGTTTCACCGGGTATGGGTTGTAGAAGGTTTTGGCAATGGCGAATAAATCAAATATTACAGATTACCAATATCCGATTTTCCGGGCTGAGGACTCTCCTCCTCAGCCCGGGTTCGTATAGGCGATCGCCTATTTTGACAAGATACCCCAGGGATAGATTTGCTTTGCCTCTGGATTTGTGCGATCGCATTTCCACATTCAAACCTCAGATTTAACCCCTAGTCTCTAACACAAACAGACAAAATTGTGATAAGATAAATCAGATAAATCCTGTGGGAATATTAGAGAGTTAGGGTAGCACTTGCCTAACCTACCCCGTTCTATTTTTGAATACAGATTTTATCAATAATCGACCGGCAATCATAGGATTAGCTATCTTCAAGCCTGACAATATTAAACTGTTAAAGCGACTTGTTTGCTGTTAAAATAAATTAAAGCCATGAAAAGAAAAGAAATTAATCCAGCCGATGCTCGCGCCCTCTTAGAGAACTCTATTTTCTGTTATCAGGGTGAACCAGCGGGGACCGTGGCTGCCCATGATCCCCAGTTAGATGCACTCAACTACAATCAGTGCTTTATCCGAGATTTTGTTTCCGGGGCTTTGATATTTTTAATTGAAGGAAAAACCGAGATTGTCAAAAATTTCCTCATTCATACCTTAGCTTTGCAGAAACATGAAAAAAGCATGGACTGCTTTGAACCGGGTCCCGGCTTAATGCCTGCCAGCTATAAAGTCATCCATGAAGATGGAAAAGAAGAACTATTGGGGGATTTTGGCAATCATGCGATCGGGCGCGTTCCTCCAGTTGATTCGGGCTTTTGGTGGCTATTTTTACTCCGCGCTTATGTTAAGAAAACTGGGGATATGTCTTTTGCCCATCAACCGGAATTTCAAGAAGGTATCAAACTAATTTTGGAGTTATGTTTACGGTCTCGTTTTGAGATGTTTCCGACCCTGTTAGTTCCCGATGGTTCATTTATGATTGACCGCCGGATGGGGGTATATGGTCATCCTTTGGAAATCCAATCCCTGTTTTATATGGCCTTGCGATCGGCCCGGGAGTTACTGCGGTCCGACCAGGAGGATGGCAATTCCTATCTCCAAGCGATTAATAGTCGATTAGGGTCTTTACGATACCATATCCGAGAATATTATTGGCTTGACCTCAAGCGATTGAACGAAATTTATCGGTTTGAAAGCAATCAATTTGGAGAAAATGTGGCCAATAAGTTTAATATTTATCCCCGTTCAATTCCTAACTGGGTGACCTTATGGATGCCGGACCGAGGGGGATATTTAGCGGGAAATTTGGGTCCAGGTCGGCTCGATTTTCGCTTCTTCAGTTTGGGTAATTTATTGGCAATTTTGGGGGGTCTGTCATCAGAAGAAGAATCGCAGGGGATTATTTACCTGATTGAAGAACGTTGGTCAGATTTGGTAGGACGAATGCCGATTCAGATTGTGTTTCCAGCGGTTGAAAATCTGGAATGGGAGATTCTGACTGGATCTGACCCCAAAAATTATCCTTGGTCTTATCATAATGGGGGAAGTTGGCCGGTTTTAATTTGGCCTCTGGTGGCAGCATTTCAGAAAATGGGACGCCCGGAATTAGGGCAGAAAGTCCTAGATTTGGCTGGCGATCGCCTCATTGCAGATGAATGGCCGGAATATTATGATGGTAAAAATGGTCGCTTAATTGGCAAAGAGGCAAGGCGGTATCAAACTTGGACAATTTCCGGATATTTACTCGGAAAAATGCTCCAAGAAAACCCAGAGTCTCTTTCTTTGATGAGTTTTGACGAAGATCCAGAGATTCAAGGTTGTCCCGTTTAATTAGACGGTTGGGACAGTCAAATTACCGACGGACCCCCCCAAACTCCCCTGGGGTAAGGGGGGCTTTAATCTCCACCCTCACCCGCATCGAAAGAAGATTACGAGAGATTTAATAAAATAACAATACTTAAAGACAGGGAATTTCGAGGCGCGTTAGAAAACCAATATGATTTTATGAAACATCATAAAATCATATTGGGACCTCATGGTATTTTATTTACCCTTCTTATGAGGGTTGATTTGGGGATAAATGTGTGGTATCAGGCGCTACAAGGTACTTTGTCCTGTCTTAAGTGAGATACTAAGAGAATAGGAGATGTAAAGGGCGATCGCCTGACTCCTCTATCTCCAGATAAAACCTTTTCTTATTTTTATTCCTTTAGAAATAAAGTGTCTTAATTTAAGCCAGTTTTTCATTGACCTAGGGATAGATAGCTACATACGCTCGTTTCATTGTCTATATCTCTTCCGAATTATAACCGAAGAACAGGGAAATTAACTGAGTATTATGACTTATTCAATAAGTAAGAAATTGGCAAAAACGAAAGTATCAAGTTCCTAGATACTTCCCGGAGAATAAGACTATAATTCACACAGTCACACAGGAAATATTTTTAAGAGACCTAATTCACCGTGGCGATCGCACTGAGGGAGTGACCCTTACGCCTATTCGCTTTTGCAGGGAGAGGCGAATTTTATCCTGCATTCCTACTTTTAAGCAAAATTAACCCATACTCAGAAAACGCGATCGCCTGCTAACAATCAGCTTTCATGTCTTGTACTTCAACCATTATAACCATGTTAAAACCAAAAATTTTGAGCGCCTTACTTGCGGCCACTGCTGTTGTTTTTTCAGCCTCACTCCTCACGACCAAATCCACTTCAGCACAACCGATCGCACCGGCAAATGATGGCACCGGCACCGTAGTGAATCCTAACGGTGAGACTTATCATATCGACGGCGGCAGGTTGTCCGGAGATGGTGCAAATCTGTTCCATAGTTTTCAAAAATTTGGATTAGATGCCGGACAAGCGGCTAATTTTCTGTCTAATCCGCAAATTCAGAATATTCTCGGTCGAATCGGCGGCGGCGATGCGTCGATTATTAATGGATTAATTCAAGTATCCGGTGGCAATTCTAATCTGTATCTGATGAATCCTGCCGGATTTATTTTTGGTAACAATGCCAGTTTAAATGTGCCTGCTGCTTTTAGTGCAGTGACAGCAGATGGCATCGGGTTTAATGGCGGGTGGTTTAATGCCAATGGACCTAATAATTATTCTGCTTTAGTGGGAACGCCGAATCAGTTTGCCTTTACGATGAGTAACCCCGGTAGCATTATCAATGCTGGAAATTTAGGCGTGAATTCTGGAGAAAATTTAACCCTGATGGGGGGTAGCGTGATTAATACCGGCACCCTGACGGCACCCGGGGGAAATATTACCTTAGCTGCAGTACCGGGAGAAAGTCGAGTCCGGGTTTCTCAAGCGGGAATGTTGCTCAGTTTGGAGATTGAATCAAATCGAATTTTGGGCAATTCCAATCTCCCGGCAAACCAAAGAATTTCGCCCCTATCCGTACCGGAATTATTAGCAGGTGGCGGTGAGGTTGGAAATGCCACGAACGTGGTGGTAAATCCCGATGGTAGCGTGCAATTGACCGGATCCGGTATCAATCTTCCCAGCGCCACGGGGACGGCGATCGCCTCGGGAACGATTGATGCAGCAAGCGATAATATTGGCGGAAATGTGACAATCTTAGGCGATCGGGTCGGGGTTGTTGATGCCAATATTGACGCTTCTGGGATGCTTGGCGGCGGTCAAGTTTTCGTAGGTGGCGAGTTCAAAGGCGGCGACAGATTACCGACGAGCGAACAAACCTTTGTCAGTCCCAATTCCCTCATTAATGTAGATGCCATTCAATCCGGTGACGGTGGACGTGCTATCGTATGGGCCGATAATTTAACCTCATTTTATGGGGATATTACCGCCCGAGGCGGCAGCGAATCAGGCAATGGCGGATTTGTAGAAGTTTCCGGCAAAGATAGTTTAATTTTTGAAGGTTACGTCAATACTTCTGCTGCCAATGGCGAGTTTGGCACTTTATTATTAGACCCGAAAAATATTGCAATTATCGGCGATGGGAGTCCCGATGATGGTGATGATGAAGGCGATTTAGAATTCGCCCTTGGCACCGATCCGGATGCAGCAACTGCGGAAGTCAGTGCAGGGGAACCGCCAACCGGAGGCACGTTCCAAATTTATGAATCCGAATTGGAGGGAATGTCGGGAGACACGAATATTATCCTGGAAGCAACCAATAATATTACCGTGAATGATTTGCCGGATGATGAGTTATTGTTTGCACCGGGTAGCGGAGAGATTACTTTTCGTGCTGATGCGGATAATGATAGTTCCGGTGGGTTTATCATGAACGATTCCGCCGATGTCATCCGCGCCGAAGGACGGAATGTAAACATTAGTGGCGATAGTATTTTAGTCGGACATATCGATACCTCCGCTGCGGAGGATGGCGGCAATATTACCCTAACTTCCGGTGATGCCGATATTAAAATTAATGGCGGATTGAATGCCAGTTCCACAGGTTCGGGGACCGGGGGTGCAATCCAGTTAGAAGTGTCTTCCGGATTGGGTGCGATTAATATTAGCAGTAGTGGGGTGCGAGTTGCCTCGACTTCGGAATCTGGCGATGGTGGCAATATTACCTTTAATACTGCTGGGGGAAATATTAGTACCCTGGATGTGGATAGCAGCGTTAATGGTGAAGGGACTGCTGGAAATATCGATTTTAATATTAGTGCCAATCCGGAAGGAACCGGCGCGATCGATACCAGTAGCGGTACTTTAGATGCGAGTTCGGCAGAAGGGGAAGGCGGCGAAATTGCGCTAACCACTGCTGAAGGCAATATCGATACTGCGGATGTGAATAGTTTCTCCAATGGCGATGAAAACGGCGGCGAGATTAAACTGAATATTTCGGGTGGTTTGGGGTCGATTGACACCACCAACGGCACGTTAAATTCTACATCTGAAGGGGGAGACGGTGGCGAGATTACCTTGGCAACCAACGAAGGGAATATCAGCACCAGCAATCTCTATTCTTATTCTAATGGCGGTGTCGGCGGTAAGATTGAGTTAACGGCAAATGCCGGAAGCGGTTCGATTAATACTACTGTGGGAACGTTGGATTCGACTTCCGCAGATGGCGATGGTGCAACGGTGGAATTAACCACCCAACAAGGGAATATTAGCACGGCAGATATTCAGTCTTTTTCTGAAAGTGAAGGCAATGTTGGCGGCAATATCGAGTTGAAGGTGGATGATGTGGAAGGGTCGATCGATACTACAAATGGCACTTTAACCTCGGGTTCTACAATTGCCTCCGGAGGACCGATCGAACTGACGACTACCGATGGCAATATGAATGTCGGGACGCTCAATTCTAGTTCTACAGGTTCGGGAAATGGCGGTAAACTCGAATTGATTGCTGGCGGTGGCGGCAGTATTGATTCTACGACTGGCACTTTGAATTCTACCTCAGAATTAGGCAATGGCGGGACAATCGAACTGACAACGGAAGGGGGAGATATTCAAGCGGGGAATATCGATTCCAGTACCAACGATGAGGGGACTGGCGGCGCGATCGATCTGAAAATTACGGACATTCCTGGGAATATTGCCACTACTGGCGGCGCGATCGATTCGTCTTCCGCACAAGGCGATGGCGGGAGTATCCAGATGAGTACGGCAGGTGGGAATATTAGTACCGCTGATGTAACGACAAGTTCTGGCGGCGATGGTGTTGGGGGTAATATTACTTTAGATATTGCTGCCAGTGAGGAACGCAATGGCGCGATCGATATTACCAATGGCGTTTATAATTCTACCTCTGAAGGTGGGGATGGCGGCAATATTAGCTTGAGTACAAACCAAGGCGGAATTAGTACCAGCGATCTGAATAGTTACTCCAATGATTCTAGTGGTGTCGGTGGTGATATCTCCCTGACGGTGAATGGTGAAGAAGGTGCGATCGATACTACGGCAGGAACGTTGGAATCCGGGGGAAGTGCCGGAAGTGGCGGTAATATCTCAATGACGACGGTAAATGGGAGTATCAGCAGTGGTAATCTGACTTCAAGTTCCACAAGTTCGGGAAATGGTGGCGAAATCGCTGTGGAAATACAACAGGATTTCGGTGGCATTGACTTGAGTAGTGCGATCGTTGATTCCAGTTCCGAGTCTGGCAGTGGCGGTAACGTCAGTGTGAGTACCGCCAGTGGTAATATCCAAACCACTAGCATCGATTCCAGTACCAATGGTGCCGGAATTGGCGGTAATATTACCATGAGTACCAATCGCGATGGTAGCATCGATACCACCAATGGTTCGGAACCCACGTTAAATTCTAGTTCTGCCGATGGCGATGGCGGTAAAGTCGAACTCACCTCGGATAGTATTCTCGTGACGAGTGTGGATGCCACAGGGGGACTAACTGGCGGCAATATTATCTTTACCGGCAATGAAACGGATATTGCCGATGGGAGTACGATCGCCAGCAATGGTCAATTCCAATGGCGTCCCTTTGATTTAGACCAAGATATTCGCGTGGGATCGACGACAACCACGGACGATCTGGATTTTACCCTCGAAGAAATCGATCGCTTAGTCGATGGATTTAGCGACATTCTGATCGGACGTGAGGATGGGACTGGTACTATCTTTATCTATGATGAGTCGCAGTTCCAAGATCCGGTGATTTATCTGCAAGAAACCGAACAGCGATAGAGCGATCGCAGAAAAATTAATCCTGGGAAGGGTGTTGATGCATATCGCTGATGCATCCTCCAGGGTTTTATCCACAGTCGCCCTGATAATAGTTTAATACCAAATCCGGTTGGTAAAAGTCGGTTTTCGCTTTTAGCCCGCGCAGGCGGGCTTCGTCCGTATAGCCCCACCCTTCAGGGTGTGGGTTTTTATAGACTAGCCCTGTCAAGGTGTATTGATTTGTAGGGGCGCAATGCTTGCGCCCCAGGGGCGCAAGCATTG
>NZ_JAMXOT010000234.1 GCF_024220515.1 Oscillatoria sp. HE19RPO | reverse complement strand
CCGCCTTCCGGCTTGACGACGGCAATCCTCTAGCTGGGCAAATACTTCAACGATGGCGAGCTGGGACATCTTGACCTGACTCCGAGAGTGAGATTACTCTGTTATTCTATCAAGTTTTACATTAGAATGAAATAGCCCTGAGTGGAATTCCGATCAAATTTAAAGGAAAAGTCACCGGAGTTGATATAAACACATTCCGAATCAGAAAAAACTGATTTAAAACCAATTCCTTTGTATCCGGTTTGCTCTAAATCTTGAGATTTGGTACTTTTCGAGATACTACAAATAGCATCCACATTTTTGTCATCAAACGGTTTGTCATTGTGCAACACAAGCAAGTAGTTTTTCAGAATAACAAATTTTACATTAACTTGACCCGATATAGTCGGTAAGTCATCGGCATTTTGCAATAACTCGAAAATAAATCGCTCTGTTTCAGTATATAAGTCTCCGGTTAAACGAGTCAGCGAGTTGGCTAGGTTCTCGGCATCTCGGCTTGACATTCCAGTGGTGTCAAAGATATTTTGAATAAAATATTGAGGGGTAAAACGATTAAACATAGTAGTTGTTAGAGATGGTTCAAATTGGGGTGGGTTCGAGGTTTAATTGAATAGTTGACTTAGGCTTGGATCATTTTTACTTGAGTTTTTGAAAGGGTTTGGGAATAACCAGATTTTGATAAATGAGCTTGTCAGACATTATAAAACTATTCGGCTAGAATTACAAAAACACTGTTCGGCATTTCTGTCAAGTACATTTTATACCAAACCTAGATTCGCTGACTCTGCATGAGTAACCGAGCTTTTTTAAATACTCCCCCCTACCCTATAATTTTTTGGAGGTCCAGTTTCTTTTTCCTCCATCGAGCTACTTTAGGTCTAGTCCACCTCCTTTACCCTGAGAATTACAGATTGAAGCCCTGATGTGGTATGCGGCAGGGGTTCAAACTCCCGTTTTAGCCCAAATAACACCCCCTCCCTATTGCCATCTGTCCCCAGGAAGCGTAAAATAGAGAGTTATGACCGAACAGGAACCATTATGAGCAAACGAGTCCAAGTCGTATTAAGTCAAGATGTTAGAAAGCTGGGTAGATCCGGCGACCTGGTAGAAGTGGCCCCCGGTTATGCCCGGAACTACCTGCTACCCCAAGGCTTCGCCGTTCGTACCACCCCAGGGATTCTCCGTCAAGTGGAACGCCGCAGAGAATTAGAACGGCAACGTCTGTTGGAAGAGAAGCAACAGGCACAATCTCAGAAAACGGCCCTGGAAACCATTGGACGCTTTACCATCTCCAAATCCGTTGGGGAAGGGGATGCGATTTTCGGGACGGTTACCGATCGCGAAGTGGCAGAAGTCATCCAAGCGGCTACTAACCAAGAAATCGATCGCCGTGGGATTACCCTGCCTGCTATTAGCAAGACTGGGTTCTATAAGGCACAAATCAAATTACACCCCGACGTTACCGCTGAAGTCGAAATTCAAGTGGTTGCGGGCTAAAAAACGGCGACTTTCCCAGGCGGAATTTCTCTCATGCCTGGGCCAAAACTGTCCCGAAATTTGTACAATAGAAAAGACGCGATTTATTTCTAACCCGAATAAATCGCGTCCGGTGCATCTAGACGAAACCTGAGTACAAATCGTGGCTGAACCCTTAAACTTCCAAGGCTATAGCGATCGCCTCCCCCCGCAAAATATCGATGCGGAAGAAAGTATTTTAGGCGGAATTCTCCTCGACCCGGAGGCCATCACCCGAGTCCTAGACCGCCTCCCTCCCGATGGATTTTCTATCACCGCCCATCAACAGATTTACAAAGCGGCCATTGCCCTCCATTTCCAAGGCAAAGCCACCGATTTAATGACCGTCACCAGTTGGTTAGCTGACCATAAACTCCTCGAACAAGTCGGCGGACAAAGCAAACTGGCTCAACTCGTAGAACGCACGGTTTCGGCAGTGAATATCGACCAATATGCCGAACTGGTGGTGGATAAATATATGCGCCGCAAATTAATTCAAGGCGGACATAAAGTTGCTGAGTTAGGATTTGATACTACCACGGAACTCGCCATCCTCCTGGACAAGGCGGAACAAACCATTTTTAGCCTCACCCAGGACCGTCCTCAACAGGGTTTAGTTTCCATTTCAGAAACCCTGATTCAGACTTTTGAAAATATCGAAATCCATCAACAAGGGTTAGCTTTACCGGGGTTAACTTGTGGGTTTTATGACTTAGATGCGATGACCGGAGGATTGCAGCGATCGGATTTAATTATTATAGCTGGAAGACCGGCGATGGGGAAAACCAGTTTTGCCTTGAACCTTGGGCGAAATATTGCTGAATTCCATAAATTACCTGTGGCGGTATTTAGCCTGGAAATGTCCAAGGAACAACTGGTGCAACGGATGCTGTCTGGGGAAGCGGGGATTGAGAGTAACCGACTGCGATCGGGACGGATTGCTCAGAATGAATGGGAAGCCTTAAGTATTGCGATCGGGAATCTCTCGGAGTTACCCCTTTTTATTGATGATACCCCCAATATTACGATTACCGATATTCGGTCTAAATGTCGGCGACTGCAAGCGGAACAGGGGGGACAAATGGGATTGATTCTGCTGGATTATTTGCAGTTGATGGAAGGCAGTAGTCCGGATAATCGGGTGCAAGAGTTATCAAGAATTACCCGAGGATTGAAACAATTAGCGCGGGAATTAAATGTTCCCATTATTACCTTATCCCAACTGAGTCGCGGGGTAGAAGCGCGGACCAATAAACGTCCAATGATGTCCGATTTACGCGAATCAGGTTCGATTGAACAAGACTCGGATATTGTTGTCATGCTCTATCGGGAAGAGTATTATAATCCGGATACTCCAGACCGGGGAATTGCGGAAGTGATTATTACCAAGCATCGGAATGGACCAACGGGGACGATTAAGTTGCTCTTTGACCCGCAGTTTACCAAGTTTAAAAATTTGGCAAGACCCCAACAACATTATTAAGCCGATTGACCCGATGCAATCCTTAAAAAATATGAGCGTTACCGACACTTTATCTCTAATTTTATAACGGATTTACCATTACCGTAACCGTTAAATAGGTCTTGGGATTAACCCTGATTGAAGGGGGAAAATTGTTTCCCCCATTAGAGGCGATCGCCTCCCACTGTGCCCTAAATCATCACAACATCTGACGGAGTAATCATCGACGCCTCCACATTATTCAAAACCACCAGAAGTTCACCGCCTACAGAAATATTAGTCACCCCGGTTCCTTCGGTAATACTCAATTGCGCTGTGGTTAATCCCTCCGCCAATCCGATGCGGTCAATTCCGACCTCAAAATCAACCACGAAGTTAATGCCATCCCCTTCGCGGAAGACAAAGATATCCTCTCCCGTTCCGCCAATTAAAGTATCATTCCCCAAATCTCCCCAGAGAACATCATTGCCATTCCCTCCGTTGAGAATATCGTTTTCTTTCCCCCCATGCAGAGTATCATTACCCTCCCCGCCAAACAGGGTATCATCACCCCGATTTCCATTTAAGAAATCGTTACCATTGCCTCCGCAGAGGACATCATTATCATTGTCTCCAAACAGGAAATCATCCCCTTCTTGTCCATAGAGAATATCGTTCTGTTTGCCGCCATGCAGGGTATCATTGCCATCCCATCCAAACAGGGTGTCATCCCCACGATTGCCATTTAAGAAATCATCTCCGTCCCCTCCCCATAACCAATCATTATCGTTATCCCCAAACAGCGTATCATTCCCATCAAATCCGAGTAAGGTATCATTTTCCTTACCCCCATGCACTAAATCATTGCCAAAACTGGCATCAATATAATCATTGCCAGTATTGCCGTGGAGCGGATCATTTCCCATCCCCCCATAGATGTTGTCATTCCCTCCTAATCCCAGGAGAAAATCATCGCTTGCTGTCCCGAAAACAACTTCTCCAGTATCAGTACCAAAAAAGGGATTGACACCACCGGAATAAAGCGTATCGGCAACCGGGTTGGGTCCGGGAAAGACCATAAATCCCTGACAAATACCCGCTTCAGAGAGGCTAAAATCTCGGTTAGAAGAATCAACCGGGGGAGAATCAACTTCAGGAGAGTCACTTGAAGGGAGAGATTCTGGCAAAATTGGACCAGAGACGATAATCCCTGAACCTGGTGGGGTATCTGTGGGGGGTTCCGGTGGCGGTGGGGAAGTGATGGTGGCAGTAATGGGAAAGTTAAAGGGATTGTCACTGTTGTTGTTCGTGATAAATCGTAACTCTCCCAAGGCAGTTCCGACTTCCGTAGCATCGAGTTGGACTTGAAAATTGGCTTCTCCATTAGCAGGAATTGTGCCAGGAAAAGCACCAACTAAACTAAAGGAAGCGGGGAGTTGTAAGTCAGAAAGGGTAACTTCACTTGGGGTAGTATTCCGAATGGTAAAGGTGGTGGTGAGTGCCTCGGTGACTTCTGTCGTCCCCAGGTTGACGGAGGTGGTTGTATCATCAGCGACTTCTGTGGTTCCTAGGAAGACTTGAATGGGTAACGCTGATTCTACTAGAATTCCTAATTCGTAAGCCCCAATATCGGCGACTGCTGTGCCATTTTCATCCCCATCAAAGGGTCGAGTTTGTCCCCGTTGATCCGTAGCGGGTGCTACCGCATTATTCCCCGCATCAATGGCAGGACTTCCGGGTAGTAAGGGGTGAATTAGGGCTCCATTTATTTCCTGTAGCGGTCCTAATAGGGGGTCGGCGATCGTGATAGTCGCCGTTACGTTAACATCCCCCGGGTCAGGAGAGTTTTTATCGGGAAATTGTAGGTTATTTCCCCCATCAATTAGTTCTCGATTAGTTTGCTGCCTGGTATTTGCAGGATTTCCGGCCTGATTATTGGTGAAAATTGAATTAGCAACGGAAATGTTTGAAGTCGTGCCATTAAATAAAGCACCGGCAGAAGACCCAGCGTAGTTGTCCGCTACCGTCAGATTGATGAGGTTAGCAGCAGATTGAATAAAAATGCCACCACCCAAACCTTCTTTGGTAACAGGATGTTCAGCTTTATTACCAGAAAATGTACTGTTAGTAATCGTCCTTGATGAAAAATTATCTCCCCAGAAACCGCCCCCTTGTTTGTGAGCTAAATTATTGGCAAAGGTGGTATTAGTTAGGGTGAATTCACTATTGTCTTGGCGTAATCCTCCGCCACTTCCACCCCCTGCCGCCGTTTCTATGGCTTCATTGTTAATGAATAAACTATTTTCAACAATCACGGGATCTCCCGGATAAGAAAAGAGGTTCGCCCCCCCTCCATCTAAGGCTCGATTGCCTTCAAATCGGCTGTTTCGGATGGTAATCGTCCCTGAGTCGGGCTTATTAAAATCCGTGGCCCCATCGGTTAAAATAGCTCCCCCTAATCCATAAAAGGGAGTTTTTGAACTGGGGGTAATCGCCTCATTATTAATGAAGGTAGAATTTTCGACATCTAAGATGGTGAATAGGCTATTAATGGCTCCGCCATTCACCCCTTTGTTGTTTTCAAAATGGCTATCTTTGACTGTTAAGGTACTTTCACTTTTGATGGCAATTGCACCGCCTCCACGTTCCTCAGTTCCCGCCGTGCCAAGGTTACCTTCAAAACGAGAATTTAAAATGGTATTTTTGCTCTGAAACCCACCAAAAATACCTCCACCGCCATAGACAGCATCATTGTCGAGCAATGTACTATTTTCAACGGTTAATGAGGTTTGATTTGCTGTTCTGATTCCAGCGCCAGCCCCATCTTCTCCGGCTGCTGTTGTTTTACCATTGGCAATTGTCAAGCCCCTAAATGTCACGTTGATGGGAACAAAATCCGGTGCACGAATTACATCAAAAACCCGACTGGCATTATTGCCACTAATGGTCACACCGGGAGCATTTGTCCCATCAATAGTTAAGTTTTTATTAATGGATAATTGACCGCTAGTTAGGGTAATAGTTTGATTGGCTAAAGTTGGATCAAACTGGATGGTATCTCCCGCTTGGGCGGAGGCGATCGCATTTCTTAAAGACCCTGCCCCACTATCATTGGCATTGGTCACGGTTAGAATAGCAAACAGTCCCGAATAGGCCATCATTGCCTCGGGTTTGAATGCCAAGGGTCTCGTTATTTCTCCCGTTTTAAAGGCTAAATTCCAGTTTCCTCCCCGTTCTGAATTACCTGTAATATCGACAGATGCCGCAGTATTAATTCCCGTTAATTCACTCAAGTTTGTGACAAATTCTGCACCGATTCCGGCTGCCACTTGGCATCCATAGAGGAACAGATTTCCCTTCTGAATCACTGCTTTGGACCAAGACTGCAAAAGGGAGTGATACTGGGCTAAATTATCCCGGGATAAGATAACCTTCCCCAGTTGGAGAGAACCGGGACTGCCGTGGGAAATAATATGGATTGAGTCTACGGTTTGTCCCCGAACAGATAAACTGTGTAAAACCTGGGTAATTTGCTGAACTCCATCGGCTAATTCATCTAACACGATCGCCTGGGTATTGTCCCAGACTCCCTGGAGTAAACCTTGATAATTTTCGACCTGGGAATCGATGAAAACTAGAGTTTGGCATACAGGCATTGCGCTCTTCGCGGGGATTCTAATCCAATCAAAATTAATCGTCATCTGGACTACTCCAAAACTTATTTTTTGGGTAGATACCAGCCCTGATGGAGAGAAGCGCTCTCTTGAAAAAATCAGCCCCTCATTTTTTGTGCGCTTTTCTCCTTAATATTTCTTCACCCGGATTTAGAAAAACCCGGATTTTCTGCGGAAAGCTTATGGGAAGGCATCCCGATTTTTAATGCTTTTCGATTTTAATTTATATTTTCCAATGACAATTATAAAATAAAACGGCAGCATAATTTAACTAATATCATAATTTCCTGATATTAGGCTCTAACAGTTTTGAGGTTAAGTCAATCAACCACCGGGGATAAAGTGCCTTTGGTTTCAGTTAATATGGGCGAGATAACAATAAATATGATGGTTAAATTCATAAAAACCACCCTCGGATTGGAGTAGGCTGAGAACCCTCTACACTTGAGAGTTTCCAACGGGCAGTTTTCCTCTGATTAAAAAATAACCCTGGATAGAACAAAGGAGGAGTTCAACTCCTCTTTCAACCCGAGAAAGTTTAAGAGACATAACCCGAATTATAGCAAAATTTAGGGATGCTTCTCTTCAGTTAAACGGAAGTGCGATCGCCCCCAAGGAAACACTACTATCAGCTTGACTTGGGGCCTGAATTAAAAGTTCCCCTGAAGGGGGTTGGATGCCTTAAAAAACTCCAGAAAAAACGGACCTAAATACCCGCTTCCCCTCCCTAATTCCCCTATCCCTCTCGACGGACTGTCCCCGTCTGCCCTCCCTAAAATTGGCTGAAAAAACCGGACCCCCAATCAGTACAGGGGTCTCTCTCCCTGGGCGCTGCTGCGCCCACCCCGATCCCGAGTCTCGTCCCTCACCGATCATGCCTCACCCTGCTTGTACGGTTTATACGAATTAGCACTCTGCACCATAGAGTGCTAAATTTTCTACTTGGAGCAGATTGAGTAACCGACACTATGGCAAAAATTATTTCCTTTAACGAAGAATCCCGTCGGGCGCTGGAACGCGGGGTCAACGCCCTCGCCGATGCCGTCCGAATCACGATGGGACCGAAAGGACGCAACGTGGTCCTAGAAAAGAAATATGGCGCACCAGATATCGTAAATGATGGGATCACCATTGCTAAAGAAATCGAATTAGAAGACCCCCTGGAAAACACGGGGGCCAAACTGGTGCGGGAAGTCGCCGCCAAAACCAAAGACATTGCCGGTGATGGCACCACCACCGCCACCGTCTTAGCCCAAGCGATGATTCGCGAAGGCTTAAAAGTCGTGACTGCTGGTGCAAATCCGGTTTCAGTCCGCCGTGGGATTGAAAAAACCGTCGCCTATTTGCTAGAAGAAATTCAAGCGTTGGCTAAACCCGTCGAAGGGGACGCGATCGCCCAAGTTGCCACCGTATCCGCTGGCAATGACGAAGAAATCGGTCAGATGATCGCCGAAGCGATGGATAAAGTCACCAAAGATGGCGTGATCACCGTCGAAGAATCCAAATCCCTCACCACGGAACTGGATGTCGTCGAAGGGATGCAGCTCGATCGCGGCTATATCTCCCCCTACTTCGTTACCGACAACGAACGGATGATCGTCGAGTTTGAAAACCCGGCAATCCTAATTACCGACAAAAAAATCAGTTCCATTCAGGACCTCGTCCCCATCCTGGAAAAAGTGGCCCGCGCCAGCAAACCCCTCTTAATCATCTCTGAAGATGTCGATGGCGAAGCCTTGGCAACCTTAGTGGTGAATAAAGCGCGGGGTGTCTTAAACGTCGCTGCCATCAAATCCCCCGGATTTGGTGAACGCCGTAAAGCGATGCTGCAAGATATCGCCGTCCTCACCAATGGTCAGATGATTTCCGAGGAAATCGGTCTGAGTCTGGATACCGCCACCCTGGATATGCTGGGAACCGCCCGTAAGGTGACCATCACCAAGGAAAGCACCACCATTGTGGCGGATGCCGATGACAAAAACAAAGAAGCCATTCAAACCCGCATCGGTCAAATTCGCAAAGAATTAGACAGAAGCGATTCCGACTACGACAAAGAAAAACTCCAAGAACGGATCGCCAAACTCGCCGGGGGTGTCGCCGTAATTAAAGTGGGCGCTCCTACGGAAACGGAACTCAAAGAACGCAAACTGCGGATCGAAGACTCCCTGAATGCCACTAAAGCAGCAGTGGATGAAGGCATCGTCCCCGGTGGCGGTACTACCTTGATTCATCTGGTGAGCAAAATTGAGGCCCTCAAAGCCAGTCTCAATGATGAAGAAATCCTCGGGGCTGATATCGTCGCCAAAGCTTTAGAAGCACCTGTGCGTCAAATTGCTGATAACGCCGGTGTTGAAGGAAGCGTGGTTGTGGAAAAAGTGCGGGAAAGTGCCTTTAATGTGGGCTACAACGCACTGACGGGTGAGTATGTGGATATGATTGCTGCGGGCATTATCGACCCGGCTAAAGTGGTGCGATCGGCCTTGCAGAATGCGGCTTCGATCGCCAGCATGGTCCTAACCACGGAAGCCCTCGTTGTTGAGCAGCCTGAACCGGCTGGTGCTATGCCTGACATGGGCGGCATGGGCGGCATGGGCGGCATGGGCGGCATGGGCGGCATGGGCGGCATGGGCGGCATGGGCGGCATGGGGATGATGTAATTCCGGGGTTTTAAACCACAGATTTCACAGATTTTCACAGAAGATAGATTTTGACAGAAGGAAGAGTTGGAGGGGTGTTGCACTCGTCTAACTCTTTTTTTTTATCGCAAGATGGGGCTGCCGTGATGGTGGATGAGATACCATTTGCCACCCATGTTTTCAAAGAGGTTGGTGGCGTTGGAGAGGGATTGGTTTTTCCGTCCGCTGCTGGTTTGGGTGACTTTTTCGATGAGGATGATATAGGCTAGGTTGCCGATGGAATCGCTGGCGGTAATTTGGATTTCAATTTCTAGTCCAGAGGCGCAAAAGAACATAACTAGCTATAATCAGAGGGAGAGGCAGAGGAACCCCTATTAGGAGCCACGCCCAGGTTTTATCTCGACTGAATCAATCATGCCTACTCCAAAAGCCAAAGTCTTTACAGTATCTTCAAGGCAGTATCGGTTACTAGAACAAATATCGAGCCGGACAACTAATCCACATCGATTAGTACAAAGGGCCAAATTAGTCTTGTTGGCGGCTGATGGAGTTAATAACACCGAAATTTCTGAGCAATTGCAACTGAACCGGAATCAAGTCCGGATGTGGCGCGCACGATGGGCTGATGCCGCATCCAGACTAGAGATAGCAGAAACTCCAGAAACTAGCGATCAAAAATTAATTCAACTGATTATAGATGTTTTAAGCGATCAACCCCGTCCAGGTAAGCCCGCCACATTTACAGTAGAAGATATTATCCAAATTGTTGCATTTGCCTGTGAACTAGCGTGGTGGTGACTTTAAAGATTTTTTGCCAGGAGGGGCGGATTTCTTCCCATCCTTTGAGAATTTTGCGTCCGGGATGGATACAGAGGGTGTCGATGCCTTTGGACCAGATTTCGCTCATGGCTTCCATGTCTTTGGTCTGAAAGGCGCGATAAAAGGCGAGGTTGGCTTCGAGGACGGCGGGTTCGGCGGTCATGGGTTGGCCAATAACGGTTGATTTTGCTTTATTGTAGGGGAAGCAATGCTTTGATGAGTTTATTTTGATGCCGCTACCTGAATCAAGCCGACTGCAATTGACTGAGGATTTGACGATTTGCCGTGTTTTAAATGGGATGTGGCAGGTGTCTGGTGCTCATGGACGGATTCATCCCCAACGGGCAGTCGCCTCGATGTTTGACTATCTGGATGCAGGATTCACCACTTGGGACCTGGCGGATCATTATGGTCCGGCAGAGGATTTTATTGGGGAATTTCGCCGCCAGTTGGCTGAAAAACGTGGGGAGGCGGCCCTGGCAACTGTTCAAGCGTTTACGAAGTGGGTGCCTCGTCCGGGTAAAATGACTCGGCAATTGGTGAAAAAGAATATTGATATTTCCCGCCAGCGCATGGGGGTAGATGCGTTGGATTTGATGCAGTTCCATTGGTGGGATTATCAGGATAACAATTATTTAGATGCCTTGAAGTATATGGCGGAACTTCAGGCGGAGGGGAAAATTAAGCATTTAGCCCTGACGAATTTTGATACGGAACATTTGGCAATTATTGTCGAGCAGGGGATTAAAATTGTCTCGAATCAGGTGCAATTTTCGATTTTAGACCGGCGTCCGGAACAGCAAATGGTGCCGTTTTGTTTGGAGAATGGGATTAAGTTATTGGCCTATGGAACATTAGGCGGGGGTTTACTTTCTGAACGGTATTTAGGACAGCCGGAACCGAGTTCACGAGTTATAGATACAGCTTCTTTGAATAAGTATAAAAATATGCAATCGGCTTGGGGGAGTTGGAGTTTGTTTCAGGAGTTGTTAGAAACTCTTGCGGAAATTGCTAATCAATATCAGGTGTCGATCGCCAATGTTGCAGTGCGATATGTTTTGGAAAATCCTGCGGTAGCTGGTGCGATTGTAGGGACAAGATTGGGGGTGGCGGAACATATTCAAGCTAACTCTAAGGTATTTGAGTTTAGCTTGACTGCGGCGGATGTTCAGAAAATTGATGGGGTTTGCGATCGCGCCCGGAATTTGTTGGCATTAATTGGCGATTGTGGGGATGAATATCGCCGCCGTTAACCCTGGGAGCAAATTTGGGGGTGGCACAGAAAGCGATTCGGTGGGGAAGGGGCGATCGCACTCCCGATTCAAAAATCCTCAACCCCTAAACTATAGCCGAATCCGGGGTCTTGTCCCCCTCTAAAATGGCGGATTACCCTCCCCACCCTGAGTTAAAAATCCTCAGTCTCCGACCGCGCAAATAGGTTAGAATACAAAGGCGAATCTGATAATTTCTCTTAAACATGACAGGAACTAAGGTAACGTTTGCCAAAAATAAGGGGTTCTGGAAAGAACTCAACAGTCGAGTTGAAGCCTATTTTGAGGCGGAAAACCTCCCCAAACGCGATTGTCCACAGATGTATCTAAAAACCCTAACTCTCGTGTTATGGATGGTTGGGGCTTACAGTTTTACCCTCTTTGGTCCCGCTGCAATTGGCTTTAAAATTCTGGGCTGTATGGTTCTCGCCGCAGGAATAGCCGGTTTTGCGTTTTGTGTGGGTCATGATGCCAATCACGGCGGTTATTCTAATCATAAATGGTTGAATAAAGCGCTGGGATTAACCTACGATGCGATTGGTTTGTCGAGTTATTTATGGAAGTTCCGCCACAACTACCTCCATCACACCTATACCAATATTCTGGGACACGATGTAGAAATTCATGGGGATGGATTAGTCAGAATGTCCCCGGATATGCCTCACAAATGGTATCATAAATTCCAACATTTGTTTATTTGGTTTATTTATCCCCTCATTCCGGTGTATTGGTCGTTCTGCGATGTGCAAATTATTTTGTTCAAGCGCAAATATCATGACCATGTGGTTCCGACCCCTTCCCCGATGACTCTGGCAACCTTGCTGGGGGGTAAGTTGGTTTGGTTGGGTCTGTTTATCGGAATTCCTCTGGCAGTGGGATACAGTCCCTTAACGGTCATCGGCGGTTTCCTTCTGACTTATTTTACCTACGGAGCGATCATCTGTGAGGTATTTATGATGGCTCATGTGATGGATACCGCTGAATTTATCACCCCGGATGCTGAACAGAACCATGTAGATGATGAATGGGCAATTTTTCAGGTTCGCACGACCGTCGATTTTGCACCTAACAATCCATTTTGTACCTGGTATATGGGAGGATTGAATTTTCAAGTCGTCCATCATTTATATCCCCATATTTGTCACATTCATTATCCTGAGCTTTCCAAGATTTTGATGGGAGTTTGTGAAGAATTTGGAGTAAACTATCAAATTCATGAAACCTTAACCGGGGCGATGATTTCTAATTACAATTGGTTGAAAGCGATGAGCGTTCCGCCACAACCTCTGGCCACCCCTACTCGTGAGTTAGCCAGTAATTTGGCCAAATAAATTCACTCCCTCTGACTCAACCAGACCCTCCCCTGATTTTGATGAAGTAAAGGGAGAAAAATTAAGGAGGTGGGCAATGCCCACCTTACTCTTTCTCTCTCCCCTAAATCAGGGTATTTTATGAACGGAACCGATTCATAATGGTGACAGAACTTCCGCCGATTTTGAAAATACCCCCTAAATGTAGAGGCGATTCGCGAATCGCCTCTACATTTAGGATTTAACTTTAAAGATTGCGTAAGTCCTGGGTGAAATATAGTGCAATGGAATCAGCAACAGATTAAACCCCAAAGTAACAGGAAAATCTAGGATGAAACATCGACTAATCGGGGCGGTAATTTTATTCATGATGTTGGCAATCAGTCTCATGGGAATACAACCGGCAATGGCAGATAATTCCGGGGATGGGGCTAAACTTTTTACGGTTCACTGTGCCGGGTGTCATGCCAATGGCGGTAATATTATTCGCCGAGGAAAGACCCTGAAACTGAAAGCATTAGCTAAAAGTCATCGGGATACCCAAGAGGCGATCGCCCAGTTGATTACCCAGGGAAAAAACCCGATGCCTGCCTATAATGACCGCTTGAGCGTTCCCGAAATCGAAGCGGTTGCCGCTTACGTTTTGGAACAGGCAGAAAGCGGCTGGAAATAACAGATTTTATGGGCCTATTTCCTCCGCCGGTTGATTCATATTCAGGGGCAACCAGAGGGTAAAAGTAGAGCCTTTTTCCGCCTCACTTTCTACCCTAATTTCACCCCCCATCATCTTGCAGAAGCGTTGGGAAATGGCGAGTCCTAACCCGGTTCCCCCATACTTGCGAGTCGTGGAGGCATCCGCTTGACTAAAGGCTTCAAAAATGTTTTCCAGTTGTTCGGGGGAAATGCCGATGCCGGTATCAGTGACGCGAAACTCAATTCCTGGAGTCTTTTCCTGGGGAGTGCCAGGGGTTACAGGGTCACGAACCCATTCCCTAGCTTCACGGGGAGTAATGGTTAAGGCGATCGTCCCGTTTTCGGTAAATTTCGCCGCATTACTGAGCAGATTGAACAAAATCTGCCGTACTTTTGTCAAGTCTCCTGTCATGATTCCCACCGATGGATCGCAATTAATTTCTAAGTGATTGCCATTTTTTTCGATTAAGGGTTCAACGGTACTGAGCACTTCAGAAATCAGGAGGGTGATGTCGAACGGTTCCAGATAGAGGGTCATCCGTCCGGCTTCAATTTTAGAGATATCTAAGATATCGTTAATTAAAGCTAATAGGTGTTTTCCAGCGGTTCTAATTTTGGTCAAATCTGCGATCGCCTCTTGTTCTCCGGCATCCTCCATTTCCTCCGTGAGGATTTCGCTATAGCCGATAATGGCATTGAGGGGAGTCCGAAGTTCATGACTCATATTAGCCAGAAAGGTACTTTTAGACCGACTCGCTGCCTCTGCGGCATGGAGTGCCTTTTTCAGGTCTTGTTCGGCGCGAACTCGCTGGGAAATGTCTGTACTAATCGAGATCAGTCCGACAATCGTCCCGCTGGGGTCCTTGATGGCATCGGCGCTTAACAGAACCGGAATGGTGCGATCGCCCGAAGTGCGGTGAATGACTTCCCCACTCCAGGAGTTGCCATGCATAATGGTTTCAAACACCTCAGTCCCGAGCATGGGGTCCGCAAAGACCGCTAAAGGTCCTCCAACGGCATTTAACTGTTCCGGGGTCTCATATTCATAAAGCCGAGAAAAAGCCGTATTTTGATAAATATGACAGCCAAACCGATTGCTGATGGCGATCGCATCCCCGGAACTTTCGACCGCCTTGCGGGTGAGAATTAATTCAGATTCAGCTTCTTTGCGGGCGGTGATATCTTCCACCATTGCGATCGCAAACTGCGGCGTTTCTCTTTTCCCAGAAACCAAAGAAACACTCAACCGACCCCAAATTTGACTGCCATCTTTACAGCGATATCGTTTCTCAATTTGATACCCCTTCCGCTGTCCCGTGACCATCTCAATCGCCAGTAACCGTTCCGCCTTTTGGTCTAACGGATCGCTGAGTTCCAGACAAATTTTTCCCTGTAATTCCTCGTGCGAATATCCTAACATGGACTGAAATGCGGGATTACTATCTAAAATCTCCCAATCCAAAGTCCGCACGACAATCCCAATGGCTGCCCCTTCAAACACCGCCCGAAACCGTTGCTCACTCTCTCGTAAAGCCGCTTCAACATTGGCGCGTTCAATAATTTCTATTCGCAACTGTTCCAAACTACTATTCAGTTCAGAAGTGCGCTGTTTGACTCGCCGTTCCAGTTGAGTATTGGCATTATTCAGCGCTTCCTCTGCTATTTTATGGTCGGTAATGTCCCGCGAGTTAATTACCAACCCGTTCACCGCAGGTTCCGCCAGCAAATTGCGCCCAATTGACTCAAAATATAAAATTTCTCCCGTCGCCCCCTGGACCCGATACTCGATTTTCATACTCAAGTCGGGATGGTTCCTCAGCATTTGATAGCTTTCTCTGACTTTTTCCACATCCTTGGGGTGAACAAAGAAGGTGGCATTCTGGCGAATCAATTCTTCGGGATAGTAACCTAGAATGCGCTCGACGGAGGGACTATGATAGCGGATTGTGCCATCGGGTTCTAGGATGGTAATCATATCGGAGCTATTTTGAATCAGCGATCGCCATTTCGCTTCGCTTTGAGTCACGGCTTTTTCAGCTAATTTGCGATCGGTAATGTCAATCATCACCCCTTCCCAGAGAATATCTCCATTCTCTTGGCGTTCCGGTCGGGCCACACATTGCAACCATTTGAGCTTACCGGACTGCATGATAAACCGGCCTTCCCATCGCCAGGGTTCCATCCGTTGAATCTTCGTGGCGATCGAGCGATCGTAACTCGGGCGGTCCTCGGGATGAATCATCTCTCCCAAAACATGGGGATGCTGCTTCATATAGTCCGGTTCTACCTCCATCACATCCAAACAACCGGAGGATAAAAAGGGAAAAGAAACCGATCCATCTTGATGGATAATCGACTGATAAATTAATCCCGGAATATTATCCGCTAACTTTTGAAACCGCGCTTCACTCTGTTCTAACGCCCGAATAGCTACAAATTTTTCCGTCACATCCTGAACCAGAGAGGCGACTCCAATCATCTGACCCTCAGAGTCTACTAACGGAGTATTGTGCCACTCACAAATAATCACCCGACCGTCTTTAGTTTGATTCTCGTTGGTACTATAAATCCCGCCTTTTTGATGTAAGAGTGCTTGTAAGACTTCTTCATTGACTTCCCATTGAACATTCTCGGGAATCAACTCTAAGGCATGATGCCCCAGGATTTCCTCCCGGGTATAGCCAAACAGTCTTGACGCTGCGGGGTTCCAGTTGGTGACTTCAAAGTTTAAGTTCCACTCGACTGCCGCGAGGGGAGTTTGCTGGAGGTGAATCGCCAATTTTTGTTGGGATTCTTGCAGGGCCGATTCCGCCTGCTTGCGATGGGTAATATCTGTAGCAGTCCCGGTGGTGCCAATGATATGGCCCAACTCATCCCGCATTAGGACCGCATTGAAACTCAAAAATACCGGGGTCCCATCTTGGCGGCGATGTTGAGTTTCGTAGGGAAAAACCGACTCCCCCGCTTCCAGGCGATCGAACATCTGCCGATCTTTGACCCCTTGTTCCGGGTCCATAAACTCGAAAAAGAATCGCCCAAGCATCTGCTGGGGTGCATATCCGTAAATCTCTTGGGCCGCTTGGTTGACAAAGGTCCAGCGGCCCTCCCGATCCAGGGACCAGATTAAATCCCGAGAGGTTTCGACTAAATTTCGATAATGGCGCTCACTTTGATGCAGGGCCGCTTCTAACTCGTGCTGTTCCGTGATGTCTCGCCCCACCGCATAGCTGATGCTGTCTGGATAGTGGCACGCTTTCCAGGCAAACCAGCGATAGGTGCCATTTTTGTGACGATAGCGATTTTTTATGGATACATCGGATTGGTGAAGGGGATTGGCGACGGTGATGGTCAGTTCTCGATCGTCGGGGTGGAGAAACTCGATCCAAGGGCGTCCTAGCAATTCTTCCTGGGTCCATCCGAGGATATGAGTCCAGGCCGGATTCACCCGCTTGAAATAGCCATCGGTTCCGATAATGCAAAAGAGATCGGCAGAGAGCTTAAAGAAAATCGTAGAGACGAGGTGAATCGCCTCAGTCTCAGTTTTGGCCGTATTGAGTGTCTCGTAAAAGCGATGGGAGTCCCCGGGTGCATTCATAATATTTTGCCAATCTTGTTATGAGATCTGAAGAGTCTATTGACCCCCAGTTGAGGGAGATCGCCTCCTCTGACCTGATGGGTTGCCTTGCCCACTTGTCTTAACCCTGATTTGTCCCTGGAAACGGGTACGGATGGATACTATTTCTGAATTTAAGAAAATAGGAATTCAAAAAAGTAGATGGCCCTGCAAAATTTGTTTTTCCTGATTTCCATTCCCTGAACTCTGGAAATCCCCAAGCTCGTGCGTCAAGTAGGTCTAATTGATATAGAACCCAAGTTTTGGGCTGATTCTCTATCTGGCTCCCAAAGCCTCTCGGGAGGGAAAAAGCCCCTTGCCGGAATTCTACAACCCATTTAGACGCGCTATATTCCTACTTCTAAAGATAATCTTAGTTTGACAAAATGCTTGAGGGTTAGTCAAGTCTCGGGGCTAATCTTCAAATTTATAGCCCACACCAATAACGGTTTTAATAAAAGACGGATTCGCCGGGTCCAGTTCGATTTTTTTTCGCAACCGGGCCACATGAGTATCGACCACCCGTTCATCCCCGAAAAAGTCATCCCCCCAGAGTTTTTCTATCAGTTGCGATCGCTGCCAAACCCGTCCAGGATAGCTTAAAAACGTTGACAGCAGATTAAACTCCAAGGTCGTTAAATCCAAAGTTTCCAACTCCCGGTTTTCCAATTGCCTCGTGGCAATCCTTCGGTCCACATCCACCATAAAATGTTCGGTTTGGTAAACCTGAGAACTCTGATTCCCTTGGCGCAGGCTCCTTCGCAATAAGGCGCGGACTCGCGCCACCAATTCCCGAGGACTAAACGGTTTGACCATATAATCATCGGCCCCGGTGGATAAGCCAATCACCCGGTCAATTTCCTCCCCTCGGGCGGTCAGCACTAAAATATAGGGGTCTTTAGGTCCCGGTTTTTGTCGGATGCGCGCACAAACTTCTAACCCATCCAATCCCGGTAGCATTAAGTCTAAAACAATTAAGTCTGGCTGTTGCTCTTCAAAGACGCGCAGGGCGGTCAAACCATCGCGACAGTTGAGGCATTGAAAGCCTTCGGCTTCTAATGCCCGTCCCACAATCCGCGCAATTTCCGGTTCATCCTCAACAATTAAAATTTTCATAACTTCGCCAGTTGCCTCTCTTAACTCACCGGGGTGGGCTGGGAATTAGGGGCCTCCTCCAAAGCCGGGGCGATCGCCTGGTCCTGGGTCTTTTCAACTAGATGCTTTTTTTCCGGGTACACCGCCAGATCGAACCAGAAGGTGGTTCCCACCCCCACTTCACTGACTAAATGCATTTGAGCATGATGTTTTTCCATAATATTGCGGACAATGGAAAGACCCAACCCTGTCCCTTCTAAGGTATGAACCCGGTTTTCCACCCGGAAGAAGCGATCGAAAATTGCCACTTGGTCTTCTGCGGCAATCCCGATCCCCGTATCCCCCACTTCAATCCGCACCATCGGCACATTGGGTTTCTGCTGTTGGTTCGGGAGGGGACATTGCGGATTCCCGCGCCAGGAGTTATCCTCTTCGGTTTCCAACAAATAGGCGCGAATCGCAATCCTTCCCCCGGGTTCGGTGAACTTCAGAGCATTCCCCACCAAGTTGGCAAACACTTGCAGGAGCAAATCATAGTTAGCCACCACAGCAGGCAATTCGGGATCAACTTCTTGAATCAGGTCAATATTTTTATCCCGGGCATTGAGCTGATAGGTTCGCAGGGTTTGCTCCACAGGTTGAGCAATTTCTACCGCTTCAAACTGATAGGTCCGGCTGGATTCCAAACGGGAGAGGTCCAGGACATCGTTAACCAGGCGGGTGAGGCGATCGGTTTCCCGGTTAGCGGTTTCTAAAAATTCCTGACGCTCCTCTTGAGTGAGTTCTTCTCCATACTCATGGAGGGTTTCGATAAAAGACTTGATATTAAATAACGGCGTTCTCAGTTCATGGGAGACATTGCTAATAAACTGACTTTTCGCTTCATTCAGCTTGACCTCCCGGGTAATATCTTGAACCGTCATAGCAATCCCTTTGAGACTCTCGCGATATTGCGCCGTCGCTGAGGAAACCGAGTCATCATGATAGAGGGTGCATTCCGTGGCGTAGGGCCGTTCTGGGACGGTACAGGTATCTTCGTGATGGTAGGTGCAACTTTTGCATAAGGGATCGACTCCAGGGGCTTTATGCAGCAGCACGGTACTGAGTAAAATCCTGACGGTGCGCTTCGTGGGTTCGCTCAGGGTAAGGCGAAACTCTCCACTCTCCCGGGAAGCGTAGCCGTTGGCGGAAATATCCCCATCTCCCTCATTGGAGGAGGAAAGTTCTCGGAGGGAATCCCCTGCCGCCATTTCATACAGGGGTTGAGTCAACTCGGCACTGACTGCCGCAGGGAGCAAATCCAGGATATTTTGAGAAATTAGGTTTTTGCCTTCCCAGCCAAAAATCCGCCTTGCGGTGGGGTTGACTAAAATCACCTGTAAGGAAGTGTCTAATAAGACGGCTCCATCGGCGATGGTAGAAACGAGGGTTTCTAATTTGGCTTTTTCGGCAGTCAGTTCTTCAATGTTCTGCTCCTCATACCGTTCTAGCCGTTCGGCCATTTCATTAAAACTGCAAATTAATTCCCCCAGTTCCCCTTGTAGGGGCAAGTCTATCCGCTGTTTGAAGTTTCCCGTGGCGATGTTTTTCACCCCAACGAGCAATTCTTTAATGGGTTTGGTAATGGTTAAGGCATTAAAGACGGCCCCTAAAATCACCATCACCCAGATGGAGATAAATACGGCAATGGTGACATCCCGGGTGAGGTTGGAGGAGGTGACGACGGTGGGATTGGGGTTGATGCCGATCGCCAAGACGCCCAAATATTGGTTTTCGTGCGCCAGGGGGACAAAGACATCGGTGACGGTGCCATCCGGGGTGCGATGCTGCCGGACCATTGGCAAGTCATAAGTATTGGCAAACCCTTCGGGAAGTTGAATCCTCCGTTGCAGGGTCAGGGAGTTTTGGACCTCGGACTCGGAGAAGGGAATTCCCAGGAAAATTTGGCCTTCTTGGTCGGCATAGAGCATATAGCGCACGCTGGTGGTGCTGCTATAGAACCGATGAGAAAAGCGGGCCACTTCTGTGCGATTATCTTCGGCAATTAAGGGGGCGACATTGGCCGCCAGGAGTAGACCCAAATCTCGACCGAAGCGGGTGTCATTGATTCGGGCATCCTGTTGAATGGTATTGACAGCCCAAAATGTGAGTCCACTCATAATGAGGGACACCACCAAGGTAGCGGCTGCCATCAGTCGGGTCTGGAGGGTGAATTCGGACCACCAACGGGCAATAATTTCTCGGATTTTGTTTAGGAGAGCCAGCAAGGTTCTTTCTATCCGGTGGAAGGCAATGACAAGAATGGGGGAGTCTATTGCTATTGTGCCACGTTCTGAGGTTTTGGGAGAATGGGGCGTGGTTTTTTATGGGGCGATCGCGCTCAACCCCTCCTCCATCGTTCACGGGAGTCCGGCGATCGCTCTGCTCCAGGACTTACACCATTTGTAACATCCAGCCCTAAAGGGATTGCAAAATATAAATACTCCAAACGTTCAACTGAAAGGTAGGTAGGTGTAGGGGCGCAATGCGCAGGCCCCAGGGCGTATGCAATACGCCCCTACAGATAAGGGGGTACTCCGTTGAGTAGTCAATACGAACGAACGTTTTGGAGATTTTATTTTTGGGAGTTCCCTAAAGGGATGGCAAAATATAAATCCTCCAAACGTTCAACTGAAAGGTAGGTAGGTGTAGGGGCGCAATGCGCAGGCCCCAGGGCGTATGCAATACGCCCCTACATATAAGGGGCTACTCCGTTGAGTAGTCAATACGAACGAACGTTTTGGAGATTTTATTTTTTGGAGTGCCCTAAATGTAGAGGCGATTCGCTTTCTCGCCTCTACATTTAGGGTTTAACTTTAAAGATGGCGTAAGTCCTGCCGATAAAAAAAATTTAACTTTAGGATTCCTGACGCAGAATTTCTCGGACCTCCATTAAAATCTGACCCAATTTATTCTGCCCACTGCCATCTTTACCGCATCCCCAGTAATAATCATGGGGGGCATTTTCTACGAGTTCCTCCTCTCCAGTTCCTAGCAAAATCTCCCGAATCTCGTCATGAGTCTGGAATTTTTTGAGGACCGCACGGCGCATGATGTCATCTTTGACCGTTTCCCAATCGGGACGGAGGGGACGTTGGCGATCGCGTCCCATGTTAGCGGCATCTTTGGGGTTATTTACTTTTCGGATCTGCTCGGCATGGGGTGTCCCGGCAAATTTTTGGGCTTGAAAATAATGTTCGCTCGTCGGCCACCATACCCCATCTAACTCCAAGCCATGTCGGGAAAAGTTGGAGAAACATCCGTATTCGCTGCGGGTGCTATAAAAATAGAGGGTCACCGTCTATCTCCTGCCCCTTTTAACTCAGGGCTTTTTCTATTAAGTCGGTATATTTTTCCAGGGTAGTTGCATAATAACTTAAAAAATCTAGGGCGGGTTGCCGAACGACTTTATCAAATTTCTCGACTTCGTTCGGTAGCACCTTTAAGGGTTGGGTGACGAGATAGCGACTGGAACTATAATCAATCTCTCCCTGTTTTAAGTTTTCTTCTTCTTTGAGTTTTTCAATGAGAATTTCTCCCAGGCTATAGTCTGAAGATTTGACATACAGCAAGGGGGGATTCTCCATACCAAACAATCGCTCCGGAGTCAATCCTTCTAAGCCAATTAAGATGACATATTCATCATAGGAAGATACCCAAGTGGCATTGGAAATATAAATTTCTGTCTCTTCGTAAGCGATAAAATTCCACTGATTTTGCCACCAGGAATTTTTAACTAAATCAGCTTCCAGAGATTCTAGAAAATTCTGGAGTTCTGTTCTGAGGGTTTGTTCTGCTTTGAGAAGTTCCTGATAGGTTCCCCAATTTTTGGCTAATAACTTACTTTCATCTGAGAAAATTTTCATACATCATACCCTTGACACCACCTCAATCCAGTCTACCAAAATATGTTTAAGTTTTAAATCATTCAGTTGCGGCACAACTGAGTCGAAGGCGGCAGCGAGTTGGGGATAGGAAATCTGATGCCAAGGGTCCGGGTCTCCACTGCGGGGTGCTCGCCCTTCCGGGGTTAAAAAGATGGCGATTTGCCGTTCTTTGGGGATGCGTTGCGCTGAACCCAACTGCCGCATTTCGATAATTTCTAGCTCTGCTTGGTTGATGCCTTCTCGGTCCAAAATATTGTTATCGATCGCCACTAAAAACTCCCCGGGTCGATACAGAATCAGATCCAGGCGCAATTGGGGTGCGATCGCCCCAGAAAGGAGGCGATAGGGTTGACTGAAATGCTCCGAGGGAATGCAGTCCCCACAGAGTTTGACAAGCTGTTCTAAAAACAGTGCACCTTGTCCATGACTGCCTTCGGCATCCAACAACCATCCTAATACGGTGGTTTGAGTTGGCTCATTTTTGCTCAGTTGCAAGAGAGAAAATAGATTAAAATTAGCAACCTGACGCTGCCTGGACTGCTGATGGATGTCGGAAAAACTTGACAACAATGCCGACATCTGCGTTAGTTTTTTCTCTCGTTTTGACTGCCCTAGGGTTCTAAATTTACCGAGAAGGGCGCTCATTTTTTGGACTTTAGATGGCATTTAAAATGGGGACAGAAGGTCGAGTGTGCTGGATGGATAAAGGATAAGCTAAGGGTTCAATGGGAAGGGTAATCATAAATTCTGCCCCTCTTCCGGGTTGCGAACTCACCTCGATTTTACCCCCATGTTTTTCTACCACGCGGTAAACAATGGACAATCCTAAACCCGTCCCTTTTCCGGGGGGTTTCGTGGTGTAAAATGGATCGAATATTTTGCTATGGGTTGTCTCATCCATTCCCGGACCATTATCTGCAATTTTTATCTGGATGGTTTTCTCGTTGAGCTTCTGGGTTTGAATGATGATTTTTTGAGGAGACTGAAGGGGCTTGGATTCTTTCTGCGGTTGGCTTTCCAAGGCATCGATCGCATTGGAAATCAGGTGCATAAACACTTGGTTAAGTTGCGCTGGGTAGCACTCGATTGGGTCTAATTGATCATAGCGGGTAATGACTTCAATATGCGGCTGTAGGCGATGGTTACAGAGCAACAGGGTACTGTCTATTCCTTCGTGAATATCGACTCGTTTTTTCTCGGATTCGTCCAGGCGGGAAAAGTTTCGCAAAGAAAGGACAATCTGCCGAATTCGCTCGGAACCAATGCTCATAGAAGATAGCATTTTGGTCAAGTCGGCAATGACAAATTCTAAATCCACATCCTCAATGAGTTCCTCAAGTTCCGGGGACGGATTGGGATGCTCTTTTTGATAGAGTTTGACGATTTCAAGGATGTCTTGGATGTAGTGATTGCTATGCTCGATATTGCCGGTGATAAAGTTGATGGGATTATTAATTTCATGGGCAATTCCAGCGACTAACTGTCCCAGACTGGACATTTTTTCAGTCTGAATGAGCTGGGTTTGAGCTTGCTGAATTTCCTGGAGTTGTTCTTCAACTCGACCGATCAATTGATTGAGGGAGGTGGCTAATAAACCGGCTTCATCTTCGGTGAGGATGGGGACGCGGAGTCGATAATTGGATTGTTCAGTGGTTCGGAGGGCAACTTGGGTGACCCATTCAATGGGACGGGCGATCGCCCGACTGGTGTAGGAGGCTAACATCGTGGCGATCGCCACGGATAGCATCATGCTCAGAACTGTAATTTTCCATCTCAAAGATTCGGCTTTCATAAAGGTCTCTTTGGCCGCATTCTCTTGAGCCTGGGCTGCATTTAAGGTCTGGTATAGTTTCTGATAGAAGGCTTCTAAGGCCACTTCCAATTCGGAACTTTTTGCCAAAATTTTCTCTGTTTCCGAGTCATCGAGTCGAGTCATTAAATCGGAAAACGAATGAGAATTAGAGACTTTTAATTCTATCAATTCTTGAGAAGATTTCTCAGCAATTTGTTGAATTCTCCATAGGTTTTGCAGTTGGGATTCATCAAGGATGACTAAATTTTTCTCATGGGTGTTAACCAACCCTTGCAAATGGGTTAAAAGGGTCTTAACTTTTTTCTGATTTTGGGTCAGAAAGCTGCGGCTTTTTGATTCACTCCAGAGGGACTGCTCCCCACCGGAGACTAACCCTTGTTGATGCGATAGCGCGGTGACCACTTCATATTGCAAATGGGTGAGGATCCGCTGTTGCTCGTAGGCATGAACCAGTTGTTGTTTAGCTTTGTCATGATAAAGATCGCCTACGACTAACCCTAGACCCGTCCCCAGTAAGGCGATCGAAATGGTCAGAGCATAACCATAGCCGATTTTTTGCTTAATACTTAAGCGGCGAATCTTGGTTTTGAGCTGTTCCAGAAGATTTGGAGAGGATTTCTCGACATTGCCAACATTGCCAATCTGTGGTGGATCCACAATCCCTCTCTGTTTTCGGGTCTCTAGGACCTTGTAAGGCTCTTGAAGCTGCATAGATGGGGCTTCCCTTGCTGATAAAGATACTCTTGTCTGAGGACAAGCGATGTTTTTTCGGTGGAAGGACCCCAACATAACGGTGATGAAGGGTTCCTCCTCAATGAGGTGAACGCTGACTTAGGCGGCGATCGATGACCAACTGGCTTGAATTCCAGAATGGAACCAGCATCCTTCTTCACAAAAAACTTTATGAATCGGGTTACTGGTGCGTAAGCATTTCTCTACTTTATTAAATTTTTATAAAATTTCCAAGGGTTTTATAATTTTCCGTGATAATACGGAGCCTTTAGGGGCTTGACATTGAGGGCCACCGGACTGGATATTTAAAGAAATTAATCTGTTTGCTTTGAACAATTATATTTCAGTAATTGTAATATTGCAAATATTTAATCTTTAATTTGGACGACAACTAATCATCAGAGGCAGATCCCTGAAAATTCACTGTCACGGGTTGATTGGGATCAACTTTTGGGAAGAGTGGAGTCCCTAATCTATAGGAATTCAACAGTCAAATCCCGCCTTAAACTCTACGACTCTGACCCTAAATTTTTCATGCTCATTGATTTTATCCCAATAATTTATGAAACCATCTACCTCAAAGATAATTTTAGGACTCGACCTCGGCACCACGGGAAATCGAGCTATTTTATTTAATCAAGAGGGTCAATTAATTTCCCAATCTTATCAAGAATTGACCCAATTCTATCCGCAACCCGGTTGGGTAGAACATGATCCAGTCGCTATCTGGAACGATACTTACCATTGCATTCAACAGGTGTTGCAAAACCAGGGCATTTCTGGCTCTGAAATTGCCGCAGTCGGGCTAACGGTCCAGCGGGAAACCTGTTTATTGTGGGATAAAACCACCGGAGAACCGTTGCATCCAGCAATTGTCTGGCTCGATCGCCGGACTGCACCCCTCTGCCGAGAGTTGACCGAAAAAGGTCATGCTGCTGAGATTCAAAATCGCACGGGATTAGTCTTGGATGCCTATTTTTCCGCTACTAAACTCGCCTGGTTATTAAAATGGGTCAAGGACAATCGACAGGATATTAATCCGAACAATCTTCTCGCCGGAACCATCGATACTTGGATACTTTGGAAACTAACCGGGTCCAAGGTTCATGCCACCGATCGCAGTAATGCCAGTCGCACCCTGTTGATGAATTTGGAAACCTTAAATTGGGACCCAACGCTCTTAAATTTATTCGGAATTCCCCCGGAAATCATGCCGGAAATTCGCGACAGTTTCGGCTATTTTGGAGAAACCGACCCGGATATCCTGGGGTTTTCGGTCCCGATTATGGCGATTTTAGGGGATCAGCAAGCGGCATTATTCGCCCACGGCTGCGATCGCCCGGGACTGGTAAAATGCACTTATGGGACCGGCTGTTTTTTAATTGCTCAAACGGGTCAAGAATTAGTCCGCTCCCATCATCAACTCCTCTCAACCGTTGCCTGGACTGATGGCAACCAGGTAAACTATGCCTTAGAAGGGGCAATGTTTACCACGGGACGTGCCGTGCAGTGGTTGCGAGATGGATTAAACCTGATTGATTCTGCCGGAGAAACCGAGGCGATCGCCCGTTCCGTTCCCGATACGAATGGGGCCTATTTCGTCCCCGCCTTGAGTGGACTCGGTGCACCGCATTGGGATATGAGTGCCCGGGGAGCATTTTTTGGACTCACCGCAGGAGTAACCCGGGCACATCTAGTTCGCGCTGTTTTAGAGGCAGTCGCCTATCAAGTTAAAGAAGTCGTCGATGCCATCAATCAAGATAGTGATACCCCTGTACAACGCTTAAAAGTCGATGGCGGCGCTTGCGAAAATGATTTTCTGATGCAATTTCAAGCGGATGTCTTGAACATTCCCCTGGAACGTCCTACAGTCCTGGATGCTACCGCTCAAGGTGCCGCTTTTGCTGCCGGTTTAGCGGTGGGTTTCTGGACGGATTATCACACCCTCGTTCAAACTCGCACCCTGGATCGCTGTTTTGAACCGGGAGAGGGAAACGTTACAGCAAAAACTAATTTCGCTCAATGGCAAAAGGCGGTAAGTCGGGCTAAAAATTGGGTGGATTGAGCATAGGATTAAGAGCAATAAGATGGGGGTATGAAACTTATGTTATGATGATAAATTAGATAAAACTTAAGTAGGAATTGACTGAACTCAGAAGAGTGAAACAGTTTCCCTTCTGACCTAACCCCCCTGCCCCCCTTCCCTAAGAGGGAAGGGGGAATAAATCTCTTTCTCCCCCTTCCCTCTTAGGGAAGGGGGCTGGGGGGTTAGGTCTCTTTTCAAAACTAAGATACTCCCCCTAAACCCCCAACCCTGACCCATTTATTTCCATCCCATTGCTGCGATCGCCGAAATCATGAATCTTATCAACACCCAGGTTTTTCCCCAAGTTCAGGAGTCCAAATCAAGCCATTCTGAACCCGGTTTGCCGTTGAGTGTGGCCCCGATGATGGATCGCACCGATCGCCATTATCGCTACTTTATGCGCCTGATTACCAAGCGCACGTTGCTCTATACGGAAATGATTACCACAGCGGCGATTATTCATGGCGATCGCCCAAAATTGTTGGGATTTTCCCCCGAAGAAAAACCCCTATCCCTGCAACTGGGAGGGGATAATCCCCAGGAACTTGCCGAATGTACCCGGATTGCCGAAGAGTTCGGGTATGACGAGATTAATTTAAACGTGGGATGTCCCAGTAGTCGGGTTCAAAATGGGAATTTTGGCGCTTGTTTAATGGCTCAACCGGAACGAGTGGCGCGGGGAATAGAGGCGATGCAACGGGTGACAAAATTGCCGGTAACGGTGAAGCATCGCATCGGCATTGACGAGCGCGATCGCTATGAAGATATGAGAGAATTTGTCAGGATTATCTCCGAATCTGGATGTCGTCGATTTACCGTACACGCCCGCAAAGCATGGCTTTCGGGGTTAAATCCCAAGGAAAACCGCACCATTCCTCCCCTGCGCTATGAAGATGTTTATCAGTTAAAACAAGAGTTTCCTGAATTGTGGATTGAAATCAATGGCGGCATCACCACAATGGAACAAGTCAGGGAACATTTGCAGCAGGTGGATGCGGTGATGATAGGCAGGGCTGCTTATGATAATCCCTATTTATTTGCAAGCTGCGATCGGGAGATTTTTGGGGAAGAAATTCCGCCGCTTTCTCGGCATCAAGTCGTCGAAGCGATGTTACCTTATATTGACCATTGGTTAGCTCAAGGTTCCAATTTGAATCAAATTAGCCGACATATTCTGCAACTATTCACGGGACAAGCTGGAAGTCGGGCATGGAAACGACATATTAGCGAAAATGCTTATCTTCCTGGTGCAGGATCGGATGTCATTCGTGCTGCTTTAGCCAAAGTCCCGGAATAGCTACGAATTTTGGATGACTTATGCAATTTTTAACCTTAAAGCCAAAATGTAGAGGCGATTCGCGAATCGCCTCTACATTATTGGATAATATAAACTCAAAATTAATCACAACTTGCGATGATACACCCTGACAATTTCCTGACCAATTTTTTTAATTTTCTTAACTAATTCCGGCGGAGTGTAAATCTTCAAATTACCATCAAATCCCACAATCCACCGCAAAAAAGTGACATCATTTAATGACCATTTTGGGACCTTTATTTGAAGGCGATTGGGAAACTCGGGGTCAGGGGAGGGAGTTAAGTAAATCGGTGAAATTTTATCTTCTTCTTGGGAAAAAAACGGCTCAGAAATGGTGATTTTATGAGTGGGCAAATGCTTAGTTTCTTCTCGGATAAACCGAAAAGATTTATCTGTAAACCAGAGTTCCACGATTAACTCGACTTGCTTGCGGTTTTCGGGATTGGAACTGAGGAAACGGCGCTGCTGGGTAGTACTGGTTCCTAAAAATATCCCAGCACTTTCTTGATAAAGGGTTTCTAATTGTCGTCCCGAGTTTTCCTGAAGTTCCGCGCTGCGGGAGGTTTCCATTTCTTGATTCACCCGCAATCGGTCCAATCGTTCTAAGCGAAATAATCCCGGTTCTTTGCCGCCTTCGCATTCATAGCCGAGATACCAGGAACCCCCATAAAAGATAATTTTTAAGGGCCAAGCTAAAAAGAAATGTTCGGTATTTTTTGATAAGTCTTTAAATCCGGGAATGCGTTTAAATTCTAGTAAGGTTCCCTGGGCGATCGCCGCCTCGATTCTGGGAATAAAAGGAAAATCTCGGGCATTATAATGGGCGATTTCTCGGATGGGATAAGTATCAGAACCGTGACCATTTAACTCCGTTAGGGCCATGCGGTCTTTTAACTGCTGGGAAATGGAGAGGGCTCGGGGGTCGGCGAGATAGCATTCCTGAGATTGGAGTAACCAATAGATTTGCTTTAATTCCGTGGGTGAAAAAATCGCTGTTCCTGCAAAATAACCGGGTTTCAAGGGCAAAGGTGATAAAATTTTATAGGGTTTGAGGATGCGATCGATATCTTTTCGGAGATGATTGTCTCCGGTTTGAGGAATAATTCCCTGGTTTTGAAGTGCGATCGCCAAGGCTTGAAAATTCGCGGGTCCTGGTTCGCGAAATACAGGATGATGGATGATAAAGCGAATGGTTGCGAGGACTCGTTGAAACGGTGCGATCGCCGAGTAAGGATGGGGGGAGACAGGCCAATTTTCCAACCGTTTCACTTGAATGGGTGGAAAATTTCCATTCCCAAATCCGCCGCTTCCAATGAGATGATTCCCTTCCAACCATTCCAGATCCGATGCCAAGGCAACAGAGTCGGCATAGAGTTCTCCGGCTAATTTTCCCATAATGGCGCTGACTTCTTCAATGGCGCTGCTAAATTTAGGGAGGGGGTCAAAGAGGGTTTCTAAAACCGATGGCGCGGTGTTTTGCAGGTTGCCGATTCCCGGATAGCGCAAAATCAGGGAAATTAAGTGCATGAGGCGATCAAAATCCTGCAACTTGGAATACTGATGGTATCGGGGTTCTCCGGGGTATCGGGGTTCTCTTGGGTGGCGATCGCGCAGGCGTTGGATTTTTTGTTGGATATCTGCCTCCTGAACCCCTTCTTCTGGGTTGACTCGATGCAATGCGGCAAATCCTTCTGCCAGCAGGGGAGGAAACTGATGCAGCGATCGCCACATGGACTCCAGGACCCCCTCTGGGACCTGGCGACTGCGAGTTTGGTTCCATCGCTTGCAGGTTGCCAAAGGGGTCACCAACTGCCACCCCATCCAGGGGACCTCAAATTGCCGCAATTTCAACAGCAAACTCATCCGCCATACCCGTTTGGCATTGGTGGCGTCATAGATTACGCTGTCTCCTGCCGCGATCGCAGCTTGAATCTGAGCGATCGCCTCTTGTTCAATCGCTTCCCAGTTTCCCTGGATCCGTTCATCCCCATAGAGGGATTTGCGGATCCCATCCGTCGAAACGATCCGTCCCTCCGTCAGTTTTGTCAGCATTGTGGCAAAGCTAGATTTGCCACAACCAGGGATCCCAATCAAAAAGTGGCAGATTAGCGGCGGTTGCATAGTGGGGTCGTGGAACTGATACTATTTTAGGGGCTAAATTTTAAACTTCGCTCCCTAGGATTGATAACATAATTACTGGACTTCTTTAACGTTAACCGTTTGATTTTTTCTTTGAGGGACCCGGGTTATCCCCTTTTTCCCTCTACTTTAATGTATCCAATCTTAAATCCCTTGACCTAAACTCGGCCATTTTTTGTTTCCTAAACCAAAATCTTCAAGGGATTATCCCGACAAAAATCTGCTTACTCTGGAGTAGTATTTTGAAATTTATTGACAGAAGTTATTATAAAATTTCCGCGATTTTTAAAGTTAAACCCTCAATGTAGAGGCGATTCGCGAATCGCCTCTACATTGAGGTAGGATTAATTTTCAAAACCTGCGATAACTCTTGTCTCAGACTCTTTGATATTTTTATTAAACAAATTCTCAGTTTTCATAATCACTTTTGCGAATCAATCCTAGTACCCCCCAATTTTCATCATTTAAAATCCATACAATACCCAATGTAAAGCGGGATAAAATTAGACAGGTTAAAGCTTTTAGGGTGAATTTGGCAACAGAGCTTTCAGCTAAAACCGGAGATAAAGTTTCTGGATTATAGGTGTAATAAGAATGAATTTAGCCGGTAAAATAACCAGGTAACTGTTAAGAACTCGTAAACGGTTTGTTTATGCCGACTCTCCCCTACTCTCGGAAACCATGACATCAGCGATCGCAGCGATCGCACTGGGAAGCAATCTGGGTGACTCTCCCAGGATTTTGGAAGCGGCGATCGCTCATTTAGATTCGACCCCAGGGATATCGGTACAGCAGACCTCCGGCTGGTATCAAACCGCAGCGATCGGCCCTCCGCAACCTGATTATCTCAATGGCTGTGCTTTAGTGCAAGTTCAACTCACCCCCCAGCAGTTATTAGCGCGTTTATTAGAGATTGAACAGCAATTCGGACGGATCCGCCAGGAACGGTGGGGACCTAGAACCCTCGACCTAGATTTACTCTTCTATGACGATGCAATTGTGGCAACACCCAACTTGGAAGTCCCCCATCCTCGGATGAAAGAACGAGCATTTGTCCTAGGGTGTTCCAACAAATAAATCATCCAAATCCCGATGGTTAAGCACCTAACTATATTAGCCCGCGCAGGCGGGCTTTGTCCGTGTAGCCCCACCCTTAAGGGTGCGGGTTTTTTGGGTATTTTATTTTTTGGAGTTCCC